>CAIVLE010000142.1 GCA_903906635.1 uncultured Burkholderiales bacterium
CTACGTGATTCCTGGCAACGATGACTCCTCCAAAGCTGTGACTTTGTATGCCCGTGGTATCGCTGATGCAATCTTGGAAGGTCGTGCCAACGCTGTGAATGACGTGGTCAAAGCCGTCGCTGAAGCGGACGATGAATTCGTCGAAGTTGCTGCTTAAGTACTTACCCAACTTTGAGAAGGGGCTCGTGCAGCCCCTTTTTCACACCCTGATTGAATTGAACTGAAGACGGAGAAACAAATGGCAGCTATTACTGCAAGCATGGTCGCTGAATTACGTGGCAAAACCGATGCCCCGATGATGGAATGTAAAAAAGCTTTGACTGAGGCAGACGGCGACATGGCCAAGGCCGAAGAGTTACTGCGTGTCAAGCTCGGCAGCAAAGCCGGCAAGGCCGCGAGCAGGATCACAGCCGAGGGCGTGATCGCCAGCTTCATCGATGGCAACCACGGCTCTTTGCTGGAAGTCAATTGCGAGACTGATTTTGTGACGAAGAACGATAGCTTTTTGGCTTTGGCTCAGGCTGCAGCTAAATTGATCGCGACTCAAAATCCCGCATCTGTGGAAGCGCTGGGGGCGCTTGCTTACAGCCAAGACGGTTTCGGCCCCACTCTGGAAGATGTACGCAAAGGATTGATTGGCAAGATCGGCGAGAACATGAGTTTCCGTCGTTTCAAGCGCTTTGAAGGTGCTCAAGTGGCTTCTTATTTGCACGGCACCCGCATTGGCGTTGTCGTGGAGTTCGACGGCGACATGGTGGCAGCCAAAGACGTTGCCATGCATGTGGCCGCAATGAAGCCTGTGGCTTTGACCAGCGCAGATGTGCCAGCCGATCTGATTGAGAAAGAGCGCTCTGTGGCTACGGCCAAAGCTGCTGAATCCGGTAAGCCTGCTGATATTGCCAGCAAAATGATTGAAGGCTCTGTGCAGAAATACCTCAAAGAGGTGTCTTTGTTCAATCAACCCTTTGTTAAAAACGACAAGCAAACCGTTGAGCAAATGCTCAAAGCAGCCAATACCAACGTCAAAGCCTTCACCTTGTATGTTGTAGGCGAGGGCATTGAGAAAAAGGTAGACGACTTCGCTGCAGAGGTGGCGGCTCAAGTCGCTGCCGCCAAACAGTCGGCCTAACCACAAAAAAGGGGAGCATCTGCTCCCCTTTTGACATCTGCTTCGTTCCCATGCTTAAGATACACCAAGGAGATTTCTCATGACCTCAGCACAGCCAGCCCATAAGCGCATCTTGCTCAAGCTGTCAGGCGAAGCTTTGATGGGAGATGATGCATTTGGCATCAACCGTGACACGATTGTTCGTATTGTGGGCGAGGTCTCTGAAGTGATTCACTTGGGTGTTGAAGTCGCTATTGTGATTGGTGGCGGTAATATTTTTCGCGGGGTTGCCGGAGGTGCCGTGGGTATGGACAGAGCGACCGCTGACTATATGGGAATGCTAGCAACCGTGATGAACTCGTTGGCGCTGGCCGACACCATGAACAAAGCGGGATTGACGGCGCGCGTGATGTCCGCCATTGCCATTGACCAAGTCGTAGAACCCTATGTGCGCCCCAAAGCCTTGCAGTACCTCGAAGAAGGCAAAGTTGTAATTTTTGCTGCCGGAACGGGTAATCCATTCTTCACCACGGACACTGCTGCGGCTTTGCGCGGTGCTGAAATAGGTGCGGAAATGGTGCTCAAGGCGACCAAAGTCGACGGCGTGTACACCGCAGATCCTAAAAAGGATCCGGCTGCAACGCGCTACAGCCAGCTGAGCTTTGATGAGGCCATCAGTCAAAACTTAGGCATCATGGATGCCACTGCTTTTGCGCTGTGTCGTGATCAAAAATTGCCTGTGAAAGTTTTTTCAATTTTTAAAAATGGTGCGTTGAAAAGGGTGGTCTTGGGTGAAGATGAAGGCACCCTCGTACACGCTTGATCAAGATTGAGATATTCTGCGCCCCTAGATTTTGGAGTACCCCATGACCATTGCTGACATCAAAAAAAACATCGAAACCAAGATGGATCAGACCATTGCCTCATTCAGCAACAGCTTGACTAAAATTCGCACAGGCCGTGCCAGTCCTGCTTTGTTAGATGCAGTACAAGTCGACTACTACGGATCGATGGTTCCAATTGGCCAGGTGGCCAACGTCTCCTTGTTGGATGCACGCACGATCAGCGTGCAGCCTTGGGAGAAAAGCATGGCGGCCAAGATTGAAAAAGCCATACGAGACAGTGACCTTGGCTTAAACCCTTCGTCAATGGGAGAGCTCATTCGTGTGCCCATGCCTCCTATGTCAGAGGAGCGCCGCAAAGAGTTGACCAAAGTCGTTCGTTCTGAAGGCGAAAACGCCAAAGTCGCAGTTCGCAACCTGCGCCGTGATGCAAATGAGTCCGTTAAGAAATTGGTAAAAGACAAATTGGCTTCAGAAGACGACCAAAAACGTGCCGAGGTGGATATTCAAAAGGTGACCGACAAGCACATTGTCGACATTGACAAAGTGATTGCCAGCAAAGAACAAGAAATCATGGCGGTCTAAGTACCCCATGCTCAAGCAACGCATCATCACGGCTCTAGTGTTATTGGCACTCTTTCTGCCAGCGCTTGTGACATCCACTGCTGAGCCGCTGGCGTTGCTCACGCTTGTTTTGATTGCGGCGGGTGCGTGGGAGTGGGGACGTTTGAATGGATTGGGAATGCGCGGGGCACTGCGATGTGCAGGCGCCTGCCTTTTGATTTGTTTTATCACTTGGTCGGCACGTTGGGCCTACCACCCGCCCACTTTCATCTGGCCTTTTGTGGGGGGTATGTGGGTCCTGGGTGGTGCTGGGCTGCTTCATTTCGGCGTAGATGGCTGGCAACGTATATCGAAAGTCCTGCGGCTGCTCGTGGGCATATTGGCTTTGTGGGGAACTTGGTTAGCCCTTTACCAAGCAAAAGTCATGGGTACCAATTTCCTGTTTTCATTGCTGCTTCTCGTATGGGTCGCAGACGTTGCGGCTTACTTTTTTGGCCGCGCCTTTGGACGTCGCAAGCTTGCGGTACACATCAGCCCAGGCAAAAGTTGGGAGGGCGTCTGGGGAGGGGTGGGGGCTGTTGTTGTGATGGCCCTGATTTGGATTTGGATGGACAACCAATTCGCCTTTGAAAGTCAAAGTTTATTTGCTCAATTGAACCTTCGCGGTTGGCCATTTTTGTTGTTGTCAACGGTTTTTCTCGTGGCTATGAGTGTGGTCGGGGATTTGGTTGAGTCTTTGGTCAAGAGAAGTGCTGGAATGAAGGACAGCAGTCTTTTGTTACCCGGGCATGGCGGTGTGTTGGACCGGGTGGACGCACTGTTGCCGACTTTGCCTATTGCCCTGATGTTGTTGCAACCTCTGTGATGATTTCAGCCATGACATCCAAACCGATGCAATTGACAGTACTTGGCTCAACTGGGTCTATTGGCACCAACACGCTGGATGTGGTCGCGCGCCATCCTGATCGATTCCAAATCTATGCGCTGACGGGGGCGACTCAGGTTGATGTGATGTTTCATCAGTGTCAGCGATTCAAGCCTTTGGTCGTTGTGATGGCGCACCCAGATGCTGCGCGTTCGCTCCAAGACAAGCTGAAAGCTGAAGGATTGCGCATTGACGTGCGTAGCGGGGCAAAAGCTTTGGAGGACGTCTCATCACATCCGGATGTCGACGCTGTGATGGCCGCCATAGTGGGGGCTGCGGGCTTGGCGCCTTGTTTGGCCGCTGCACGAAGCGGCAAGCGCTTATTGCTGGCCAATAAAGAGGCTTTGGTGGTTGGCGCTGAGGTTTTTCTGTCAGCAGTCAGACAAGGCGGCGCGACTTTGCTGCCGATTGACAGCGAACACTCAGCGATTTTTCAATCGCTGCCAGAAGACCCACAGACTTGGAACTCAAGGGTCGAAAAAATCATCTTGACTGCTTCGGGTGGGCCGTTTCGCACTCGTGACGTCAAAACCTTAAAAGACGTCACTCCTGAGGAGGCTTGCGCTCACCCCAATTGGGTCATGGGACGTAAGATTTCAGTGGACTCGGCCACGATGATGAATAAGGCCTTGGAAGTCATTGAGGCACGGTATCTTTTTGGCCTGCCTCCAGAGCGCATTGAGGTCGTGATTCACCCCCAAAGCGTGATCCATTCCATGGTCCAGTTTCGTGATGCTTCGGTGGTGGCCCAACTCGGCACCCCGGACATGCGCGGGCCAATTGCTTATGGCTTGAGTTGGCCCGAACGCATCGAATCTGGCGCAAAAGCGCTGGATTTTCGAGGTTTGGCTGCGATGACTTTTGAGTCTTTGGACGACCAAGAACACTCAGAACGCTTTGCCGGCCTGAAATTAGCTTGGGAAGCGCTGCTTGCACCTGCTGGAACCACTGCGGTGTTGAATGCCGCCAATGAGGTGGCTGTGGCAGCTTTTCTCGAAAGACGTATTCGGTTTGATCAAATCCACCATGTCAATTTAGGGTGCTTAGAGAGGTTGCCGCCCTCACCACCTCATGACTTGTCTGATTTGTTGGCATTGGACTCACAAGCCCGTGGCATCGCTCAAGCAGTTGTTGAGTCGTTGCGCTTGACATGACGCTTTTGGCCTTTTTAGGCGCGATGGGTTTGCTGATCACTGTCCATGAGTGGGGCCACTATCGCATGGCTGTTGCTTGTGGCGTTCGAGTTCTCACTTTCTCCGTGGGTTTTGGTAAACCCTTGCTACGCTGGCAATCACGCAAGCCCATCATGGGGTATGCCACTGTTTTTATGATTTGCCTCATACCGCTGGGTGGCTTTGTCAAGATGCTTGACGAAGGGGATGGCGATGTTCCTGCCAGCGCTTTGAGCTTGGCGTTCAACAGGCAAGCCTTGTATAAGCGTGCTGCCATTGCAGCTGCAGGGCCTTTAGCCAACTTGATGCTTGCTTTTTTGCTCTACTGCGCTAGTTTTTGCATAGGGCAATACGAATCCAAACCTATCTTGGCAAGCCCGCAAATCAACTCCGTGGCGCAGTCTTTGGGGTTGCGTGCGGGAGATACGATTTTGCGTGTTGGGCTTTCTGGAGGCGCATTGCATGATGTTGTGTCCATGGAGAGTCTCAGGCGGTGGGCATTGAGACATAACTTCGACCAAGACGCCATGATCTTAGAGGTTTTATCGGGCGATTCGCACCTTACTGAAACAGTCTCACTCCCGGCGCCTGTGCCTGGAGATGAGGGGGCAGAGCCATTAAAAGGGCTTGAGCTTTTTGGCTTAGGTCCAGTTTGGAGTGCTGCAGTGATTGCAGACACTCAAGCTGGGCGTCCAGCCCAGCGTGACGGGCTATTGGCGGGCGATCTTGTCGTTAGCGTTGATGGGCAACCTATCGAAGACGCCAAGCAATTGCGAGAGTTGATTCGCACAAGTGCCAGAGTCAAGATGCCTGAACCCCAAATTTGGGAGGTTCAGCGTGAAGGGCTGCAACGCTTAACGCTTCAAGTTCAACCCGATCGGGTCCTTGAGCAGGGGCGATTCATCGGGCAAATTGGTGCCCACATTGGCGCCCCAGCTGCAAGAGTATGGGTCCAGGCTAACTTGTTGGAGGGATTGGCACTTGGTTGGGAGCGTACCTGCGACGCGTTGTCACTGACCCTTGACATGATTGGACGCATGGTGGCAGGACGGGCGTCGTTAGACCATTTGAGTGGTCCGTTGGCGGTGGCCGAGTACGCTGGCCAGTCTGCTA
Organism: uncultured Burkholderiales bacterium; assembly: GCA_903906635.1. Lineage (GTDB taxonomy): Bacteria > Pseudomonadota > Gammaproteobacteria > Burkholderiales > Burkholderiaceae_C > Limnohabitans. The sequence continues at coordinate 5,725 of CAIVLE010000142.1, forward strand.
GTTTGGGTTTAACCGCTTATGTCTCTTATCTGGCATTACTGAGTCTTAGCTTGGCTGTGTTCAATCTCATGCCATTGCCAGTTCTTGATGGAGGACACCTGTTGTATTATCTTTATGAAGCTTTGATAGGTCGTCCTCCTGCAGCACAATGGATTCAAGCCTTGCAGCGAGTCGGGTTGTTGATGCTGTTGGCACTGATGGCCTTTTCTTTTTTCAATGACTTGGTCCGTCTGGGCTGGCTCAGATAATCATTTTCATTCTTTACCCCCAGGCCTGAAGTTTTTCTTCATGAACAAGCAACCACAACGATTTTCATTTGCTCCGCGCCTGCGTGCGGCGGCTTTATTGGCGGGCGCAGCACTGGTGTTCAATGCCTGGGCTGTTGATTCTTTTACCGTTCGAGATATTCGCGTGGAGGGTTTGCAACGCGTTGAGCCAGGGACGATTTTTGCTTCAATTCCTTTGCGTGTGGGCGATGACTATAACGACGATAAAGGCGCTGCAGCCATTCGCAGTTTGTTCGCACTGGGGCTGTTCAAGGATGTTCGAATTGAGGTGAACGGAGATGTGGTGGTGCTCATCATCGAGGAGCGCCCTAACATTGCCTCGGTTGAATTCATTGGCACCAAAGAATTCGACAAAGATGTGCTGCGCAAGGCTTTGCGTGACATCGGTTTGGCAGAAGGGCGCCCCTTTGATAAAGCCTTGGCAGATCGCGCCGAGCAAGAGCTCAAACGTCAGTACGTGAGCCGCAGCCTGTATGGCGCAGAGGTGATCACGACCATCACTCCAAGTGATCGCAATCGCGTCAATTTGTCCTTCACCGTGGTTGAAGGTGATTTGGCCAAGATCAAAGAGATCCGAGTTGTTGGCAGTAAAAACTTCAGTGAATCCACACTCTTGGATCAGTTCGACCAAGGTACTGGAAATTGGTTGAGTTGGTACACCAAGTCAGACCGCTATTCGCGCACAAAACTCAACGCAGATCTTGAAACCTTGCGCGCCTGGTATTTGTCTCGTGGCTATTTAGAGTTCCGAATTGACTCTACCCAGGTTGCAATTTCTCCTAATAAGCAAGACATCAGCATCACCGTCAACATCACCGAAGGTGATCGCTTTGTGGTGTCCGAGGTAGCCCTGGAGGGCTATTACTTGGGCAAAGATGAAGACTTCAAATCTTTGATTGAAATCAAAGCTGGTCAACCCTACAACGCCGATGATGTGGCCAAGACGACCAAAGCCTTCAACGAATATTTTGGTAATTTTGGATTTGCGTTTGCGCGAACTGAGGTCCGACCTGAGATTGACAGGTTAACCAACCGAGTCAAACTGGTTTTGATCGCCGACCCTTCACGTCGAGCCTATGTCCGTCGCATCAACATTGTTGGCAACAACCGAACTCGCGACGAAATCGTGCGTCGGGAGTTCCGTCAAATGGAATCATCTTGGTATGACGGCGAGAGAATCCGTCTATCACGCGATCGCATCAACCGCTTGGGCTATTTTAAAGACGTTGAGATTGACACTCAGGAGGTTGCCGCTTCCCAAGACCAAGTGGACTTGAATGTGAACGTGACAGAAAAACCCACGGGCATGCTGACATTGGGGGCGGGCTTTTCGAGCGCAGAAAAAGTCACTTTTTCATTTGGTATCCAGCAAGAAAACGTCTTCGGTTCTGGTCAGAATTTAGGGCTGCAAGTCAGCACCAGCAAATTCAATCAGTACTACGTCATCAGCACCACGGACCCGTACTTCACTGAAGAAGGCGTCTCCCGGACTTTTGACTACTACCACCGCTCTAGCAAGCCTTATGTTGAGCAGGGCGGCGATTACCGCTTGGTCACCGCAGGTTTAGGTGTCCGTTTTGGTATTCCATTCAGTGAGTTAGACCGCGTTTTCATTGGCTCTGCACTTGAGCAAACTGAGATTGTTCCAGGAACTAACCTGCCTTCCTCTTGGCAAACTTATGCCTATAACCATGGCTACACAACCAAAACAGTTCCTGTGACCTTGGGCTGGGCCAGGGATGGCCGCGACAGCTACCTTAACCCTTCGACAGGTAAATTGATTCGCGCCAACTCTGAAATCGGTGCTGCTGGGGACACCCGTTACGCAAAATTGGGTGGTCAGTATCAACAGTATTTCGCTTTGAGCAAGCAATACACGTTTGCCTTCAACGCCGATCTGGGTGTGGGCAAGGGCATGCAAGGGCAGAGCTTTCCAGTTTTTAAGAACTACTTTTCTGGCGGCTTAGGCTCAGTTCGTGGTTTTGAGCAGGGGACATTGGGCCCCCGTGGACACGATGGCATCGTGTCAGGTGGTACCAAAAAGGTCACTCTGAACAGCGAGTTTTTGATGCCCTTTCCGGGTGCCGGTAATGACCGCAGCTTGAGGCTGTATGGTTTTTATGACATGGGCAACGTCTTTGGCGAGTTTGACAAAGTAGAGCTCAGTCAACTGCGCAGCTCTTTTGGCGTGGGCCTGAGTTGGGTCTCTCCCATGGGGCCGCTAAGATTTGCATGGGCCCTTCCAGCGCGTTCATTCACAGGCGATAGAATTCAAAGATTGCAATTCCAAATCGGGACGTCTTTCTGATGAAAAAGTTTTTTAATCAAGCTGTGTTTGCCATCGCCATTGGCTTGGTAGGCTTGTCGGCACATGCCGATGAAATTCGCATTGGGTTCATCAATACCGACCGAATCTTCAAAGAAGCCAACACGGCTAAGCAGGCACAACTGAAGTTAGAGCAAGAATTTTCCAAGCGTGACAAAGACCTCAATGATGCCGGTGCTTCATTGAAGGCAGCGGTTGAAAAGTTTGAGCGTGAAGCGCCTACTTTGTCTGAGTCACAGCGACTCAGCCGTCAAAAACAACTGGGTGAACAAGATCGTGATTTTCAACGCAAGCGCCGTGAATTTCAAGAAGAGCTCAATGCGCGAAAGAACGAAGAATTCCAACTGGTTCTTGAGCGTGCCAATCGCGTGATCAAGCAAGTGGCCGAGGCCGAGAAATACGACTTGGTATTGCAAGAGGCGGTTTACATCAGCCCCAAGCATGACATCACCGACAAAGTGCTCAAGGTCATTAATTCAGCCAAGTAATTTGCCGTGGCACTGCGTCTCGGCCAAATCACCGAAAGTCTAGGAGGCCATTTATTTGGCGATCCTCAGCAGTGGGTGCTCAAACTTGCACCGATAGAAACAGCTCAAAAGGATGATTTGAGCTTCGTCAGTCATCCGAAATACCAGTCCCAACTCACGACCACTCGAGCAGGTTGTTTGATTGTCTCGTCTGCTTTAGCCGCTCAGGCTCAAGCCCGTGGGGCTTGCATCGTGACAGACAACCCATACCACTATTTCGCTCGATTGACCCAACTTTGGCGTGCGCAACAAGCGCCAGATGATGAGCCCAAAATTCATCCAAGTGCTGTTGTCCATCCCACGGCACACATTGACGCCAGCGCGCGGATCGGTCCATTGTGCGTGATTGAACGCGGCGCTCAGGTTGGTGCGAACACTTGGTTGAAGTCGTCGGTCACACTTGGTGAGAATTGTGTGATTGGGCAACGCTGTATCGTGCATTCAGGCGTGGTGGTCGGGGCCGATGGCTTTGGCTTCGCCTTGTTTGATGGTGCTTGGGAGAAGATTGAACAACTGGGGGCAGTTCGCATCGGCAACGATGTCGAAATCGGAGCCAATACATGTATAGACCGTGGTGCATTGGATGACACGGTCATCGAAGATGGCGTCAAACTTGATAACTTGATCCAGATTGGACACAACGTTCACATCGGCGCGCACACCGCCATGGCGGGTTGTGCAGGCGTCGCTGGAAGTGCTCGGATTGGTGCCCATTGCACGGTGGGGGGAGGGGCCGTGGTTTTAGGTCATCTCGAGTTGGTCGATGGTGTGCACATTTCTGCTGCATCGGTCGTGATGCGATCTATTCGCCAGCCCGGACAGTACAGCGGCGTGTTCCCCATCGACGACAATGCTTCGTGGGAGAAGAATGCAGCCACCTTGCGTCAATTGCACCGACTGCGAGATCGCATCAAATCTCTTGAATCAGCTTTAGAAAGTCAAAAAAAATGAGCATGGACATCCATCAAATCTTGAAGCAATTGCCGCATCGTTACCCTATCTTGTTGGTGGACCGCGTACTGGAGATTGAAAAAGGCAAACGCATCAAGGCGCTCAAAAATGTCTCAATCAACGAGCCCTATTTCTCTGGCCACTTTCCCCATCGTCCTGTGATGCCGGGGGTATTGATGCTGGAGGCCCTAGCTCAAGCTGCCGCTTTGTTGGCGTTTGATGCCGTGGGCGTGACCCCAGACGACAAAACGGTGTATTACTTTGCAGGTATCGATGGCGCGCGTTTCAAGCGCCCCGTCGAACCCGGAGATCAGTTGATTTTGGAAGTTGAGCTCGACCGTATGAAAGCTGGCATTTTCAAATTCAAAGCACGGGCCAAAGTGGGGGATGAAATAGCCACCGAAGCTGAGTTGATGTGCACCATGCGCACCATTGCCTGACCCATCCCTGCGACGATGAGCCTCATCCATCCTACGGCGATTGTTGACCCCCAAGCCCAGCTCGATAGCTCGGTTCAAGTGGGGCCGTACACCATCATTGGTCCCCATGTCTGCATAGGGGCGGGCACCACAGTCGGTGCTCATTGCGTGATCGAAGGTCACACCACCATCGGGCGCGACAACCGTATTTTTCAATTCAACTCTTTGGGCGCCATCCCGCAAGATAAAAAATACGCGGGGGAACCCTGCGAATTGGTGATCGGGGATCGCAACACCATCCGCGAGTTCTGTACCTTCAACATCGGTTCTCCCGGCGACGCGGGTGTGACGCGTGTGGGCGACGATAACTGGATCATGGCCTATGTGCATTTGGCGCACGATTGTGTGGTTGGTAATCACACCATCTTTGCCAACAGTGCGCAACTGGCTGGTCACGTGCATGTGGGCGATTGGGTGATTCTGGGTGGGTTCACGGTGGTGCACCAATTCGTCCGTATTGGCGCACACAGTTTCACGGCCATGCATTCGTTGTTGTTTGCCGATTTGCCGCCCTTTGTGATGTCTCAGGGGCAGCCAGCACAGGCGCGCTCCATGAATTACGAAGGGCTGCGTCGTCGCGGTTTTTCACCTGAGCGTATCAGTGCAGTCAAGGCCATGCACAAGGCCCTGTACCGGGAAGACTTGACGCTGGAGAAAGCCAAAGAGCGTATCGCTGCGCTGGTGCAATCTAAACCTGAATCTGCGGCCGATGTGCAGATGATGCTCGACTTCTTGAACCAAACTTCGCCACAGCGTGGCATTGTGCGCTGAGCTTATGTCGGCACCTGTGACCTTCTCGCTTGTTGCTGGCGAGGCCTCGGGTGATTTGCTCGCGGGTCTGTTGCTCCAGGGAATGCGCCAAACTTGGCCGGAGATGCGAAGCACCGGAATTGGTGGTCCACGCATGGCGCAACAAGGTTTTGAAGCTTGGTGGCCCTACGAAAAATTAGCAGTTCGTGGTTACGTGGAAGTGCTGCGCCACTACCGTGAAATTGTGGCTATCCGTCAGCAGCTCAAAGCGCGTTTGTTGGCCCAGCCACCCAGCGTTTTCATTGGTGTGGATGCGCCAGACTTCAACCTTGACCTAGAGCACGACCTGAAGGCGAGTGGGATCCCAACGGTGCATTTTGTGTGTCCTTCTATTTGGGCTTGGCGCGCTGACAGAGTCAACAAAATTCGGCGCAGCGTAGACCATGTGCTGTGCATCTTTCCATTTGAAAAAGCCTTGCTCCAAGCACATGGCATTGATGCCACCTACGTGGGGCATCCACTGGCACAAACCATTCCCCAACATGTTGACCGAGCTGCGGCGCGTGCTGCCCTGGGCTTGCCACAAGACGCGACGGTGGTGGCGTTGTTGCCTGGCAGTCGGCATTCTGAAGTTGAATATTTGGCACGCCGCTTTCTTCACGCGGCGCAGACCATGGCTCGGCAAGAGCCTGGGCTCTTATTTGTTTTGCCTGCCATGCCCGCTTTACGTGACCGCATCGATGCGCTCGTTGGCGAGGTAGGCGGCGTACCTGGACTCACGGTGTTGACCGGACAATCTCATGCAGCCTTGGCCGCTTGCGATGTGACTCTGATTGCCAGTGGCACCGCCACGCTAGAAGCGGCCCTTTTCAAGCGTCCCATGGTTATCTGCTACAACATGAACTGGATCAGCTGGCAGATCATGCGCCGCAAAAAACTCCAGCCTTGGGTGGGATTGCCCAATATTTTGTGCCAAGAGTTTGTGGTCCCCGAGTTGTTACAAGACGCGGCCACGCCCCACGCCATGGCCCATGAAGTTTTGCAATGGTTAGCGCACCCCGCCGCCATGACCGCTGTGGAACAACGTTTTGCCGCGCTGCACGACAGTTTGCGCTGCGACACACCTGCATTAGCTGCTCATGCGATCCAAAAAATTCTTACGCGCTGAACAAGCTTCGCTTGTCTGGGATGCCCCGGGGCTGATTGCAGGGGTGGATGAGGCTGGGCGCGGACCTTTGGCTGGACCCGTCGTCGCCGCCGCCGTTATCTTGGACGATTTGAAACCCATCGTGGGTTTGGCGGATTCCAAAAAACTCACTGCCTTGAGACGCGAGCGTTTGTATGACGAGATCCGTGCCAAAGCGCTTTGCTGTTCAATTGCGGAGGCGTCGGTGGAGGAAATTGACCGCTTGAACATTTTGCAGGCTACGCTATTGGCCATGCGCCGGGCGGTGGAGGGCTTGCGTCTCAAACCCAACAAAGTCTTGGTGGACGGCAACCGCTTGCCTGTGCTGGATGTATTGGCAGAAGCCATTGTCAAGGGCGACAGCAAGGTGCCGGCGATCTCGGCCGCGTCTATCTTGGCTAAAGTTCATAGAGACCGCTGGTGCTTGCAATTGCATGCCCAATATCCGGAGTATGGATTTGACCGTCACAAGGGCTACGGCACACAAGCTCACTTACAGGCTTTGCGTAAACACGGAGCCACTGAGTGGCACCGTCAAAGTTTCTCCCCTGTTGCCGAGGTGTTGCGATGAACCTGGTCACTTCGCGCGACAACCCCTTGGTCAAAGAATTGCGTCGTCTGTCGCAAGACAGCACAGCCTATCGTAAACACGGTCGCGTTTGGTTAGAAGGCGACCACCTGTGTCGTGCGGCTTTGGCGCGTGGCCTCAGGCCTGAACATGCCGTGTTTGCCCAATCTCAATGGGACACAGCTCCTCGCGAATGGACTGAGGCTGCGCCCCGCAACACGGTGTTGCCCGACTCCCTGTTTGCTGAAGTGAGTGGACTCGAATCCCCTGCGCGGATGGGGTTTGTGATGACGCTGCCTGTGGCGCCCGAGATCTCGAGCCACACCCCCACCGTGGTCTTGGATCGGGTGCAAGACGCAGGCAACGTGGGCTCGATTTTGCGCAGCGCTTGCGCTTTTGGTTTTGGCCAGGTTTTGGCCATCAAAGGCGCTGCTGCCTTGTGGTCTCCCAAAGTATTGCGCGCAGGCATGGGCGCGCATTTTGGACTGCATTTGGTGGAGGGGCTGGAGCCCTCAGCGTTGGCTGAACTCGACATGCCTTGGGTGGCCACCAGTTCGCACCAAGGTCCGTTCCTGCACCAGTTGCTGGCTCAGCAGGCACTGCCCATGCCATGCGCTTGGCTGATGGGGCACGAAGGGCAGGGCGTTTCCCCCCAGTTAGCCCAAAAAGCAACTTTGTCGGTGCGTATTGCGCAACCAGGTGGCGAAGAGTCATTGAATGTAGCCGTCGCCGCCGCCATTTGTTTGCACGCCAGTGCCACCTGTGGCAGGACCTGACGCGAGGGTAAACGAGTGCCTCGGATATAATAAGAGGCTTTCCTGCATCAACCTGTACGCCCCAGCTCAACCAAGGCCCATTCCTCGAACAAGCAGCCAATAGAGACCCGTTCTCTTGTGAGCGCTGAGGCGTACCCGAACTACTCCGGAGAACCCAGTGCTTTTGTCTCTTCAGGGAACCTTCCCGCCCGCCATCTTGGCGCTTGCAGACGGCACGGTCTTTATCGGCAATTCGATCGGAGCCGCTGGCTCCACTGTCGGTGAGGTGGTGTTCAATACATCACTCACGGGCTACCAAGAAATTCTTACCGACCCCAGCTATTGCCAGCAGATTGTCACCTTGACGTATCCGCACATTGGCAACTATGGCGTGAACGTAGAAGACATCGAAGCTGACAAAGTCCACGCTGCTGGCTTGATCATCAAAGATCTTCCTTTGGTGTCGAGCAACTTTCGCTCTCACCAAACTTTATCGGCTTATCTGAGCGACAGCGGTACCGTGGCCATTGCCAATATTGACACCCGTCAATTGACACGCATCTTGCGCACCAAGGGTGCTCAAAATGGCGCAATCTTGGCCTTGGAGCCAGGTCAGCAAGTCACGCAAGCGTTAAAAGACCAAGCCATTGCGGCTGCTCTTGGTGCGCCCAGCATGGCTGGACTCGATTTGGCACAGCAAGTCAGCGTGAGTGCACCTTATGAGTGGACGCAAACCGAATGGGCGCTGGGCACGGGCTATGGCGAACAAACCACGCCCAAGTTTCATGTCGTGGCATATGACTTTGGCGTTAAAAAAAATATCTTGCGGATGTTGGCCCAGCGCGGTTGCAAAGTGACTGTCGTGCCCGCTAAAACCTCAGCCGCTGAGGTGCTCAAGCACCAGCCCGATGGCATCTTTTTGTCCAATGGTCCAGGAGATCCGCAGCCGTGCGACTACGCCATTGCCGCAGCCGCTGAGCTGATTGAAACAGGCATTCCGACTTTTGGCATCTGTTTAGGTCATCAAATCATGGCCTTGGCCAGTGGTGCCAAAACATTCAAGATGAAATTTGGTCACCACGGTGCCAACCACCCGGTCAAAGACCTTGACAGCGGTCGCGTCTCGATCACGAGTCAAAACCACGGTTTTGCGGTGGATCAAAAATCACTGCCTGCCAATTTGAGAGCCACCCACGTGTCTTTGTTTGACGGCACTTTGCAAGGTTTGGCACGCACCGACAAACCCGCATTTTGTTTTCAGGGGCACCCCGAGGCGTCGCCGGGTCCTCATGACATCACTTATCTTTTCGACCGCTTCATCAACTTGATGGAGAAAAAATAAATGCCTAAGCGCACCGACTTAAAAAGCATCCTCATCATTGGCGCAGGCCCCATCATCATTGGGCAGGCGTGTGAATTTGATTACTCTGGTGTGCAGGCTTGCAAAGCCCTGCGCGAAGAAGGGTACAAGGTTATTTTGATCAACAGCAATCCCGCCACGATCATGACCGACCCTGCCACGGCTGATGTCACCTACATTGAGCCCATCACCTGGCAAACCGTTGAAAAGATCATTGCCAAAGAACGCCCAGACGCTATCTTGCCCACCATGGGGGGGCAGACCGCTTTGAACTGCGCTTTGGATTTGTGGCACCACGGCGTGCTTGAGAAATACAAGGTCGAATTGATCGGTGCCACGCCCGAGGCGATTGACAAAGCGGAAGACCGCTTGAAGTTCAAAGATGCGATGACCAAAATTGGCTTGGGCTCAGCACGCTCTGGCATTGCCCACAGCATGGAAGAGGCATGGAGTGTTCAGCGCTCTGTGGGTTTTCCCACCGTGATTCGCCCCAGTTTCACGCTGGGCGGTACCGGTGGTGGTATTGCCTACAACCCAGAAGAGTTCGAAGTCATTAGCAAGCGCGGCTTGGAAGCATCGCCCACCAACGAATTGTTGATTGAAGAGTCGTGGTTGGGTTGGAAAGAATACGAGATGGAAGTGGTGCGCGACAAGGCGGACAACTGCATCATCATTTGCTCGATTGAGAACTTGGATCCGATGGGTGTGCACACGGGTGACTCCATCACGGTGGCTCCAGCTCAAACCTTGACCGACAAGGAATACCAAATCATGCGCAACGCCTCGTTGGCTGTTTTGCGTGAAATTGGTGTGGACACGGGGGGGTCGAATGTACAGTTTTCGATCAACCCCAAAGACGGTCGCATGGTGGTGATCGAAATGAATCCGCGCGTATCGCGCTCATCCGCTTTGGCGTCTAAAGCCACGGGCTTTCCGATTGCCAAGGTTGCGGCCAAGTTGGCCGTGGGTTACACCCTCGACGAGTTGCGTAACGACATCACCGGCGGCGCTACGCCCGCCAGCTTTGAGCCCAGCATTGACTACGTGGTCACCAAAATTCCACGTTTTGCATTCGAAAAATTTCCCACAGCCGACAGCCGTTTGACTACCCAGATGAAATCGGTAGGCGAAGTCATGGCCATGGGCCGTACCTTCCAAGAGTCATTCCAAAAGGCCCTGCGTGGCTTGGAGGTTGGCGTGGACGGGATGAACGAAAAGACGCAAGACCGCGAAGTGCTTGAAAAAGAGCTGGGTGAACCCGGACCCGAGCGTATTTGGTATGTGGGCGATGCGTTTGCACAAGGCCTGAGCGTTGACGAGGTGTTTGAGTTAACCAAAATTGATCGTTGGTTCTTGGTGCAAATCGAAGAGATTGTGAAAATCGAGTTGGAACTCGAAACCACCACACTCGATGCCATCACCGCTGACGAGTTGCGCGCTTTGAAGAAAAAAGGTTTTTCTGACCGTCGCTTGGCTAAGCTGCTCAAAACCACTGAGCATGTGGTGCGCGCCAAGCGCCATGCATTGAATGTTCGACCGGTATACAAACGCGTGGACACCTGTGCTGCAGAGTTTTCCACCGATACCGCCTACATGTACTCCAGCTACGAAGGCAACGGAGACGGCGAGTGCGAGGCTGAACCAACTCAGAACAAAAAGATCATGGTGTTGGGAGGAGGCCCCAATCGCATTGGTCAAGGCATCGAGTTTGACTACTGCTGCGTTCATGCCGCACTCGCAATGCGCGAAGACGGTTATGAAACGATCATGGTC
>CAIVLE010000143.1 GCA_903906635.1 uncultured Burkholderiales bacterium
CGTGGTCATCTTGCGTCAGACTTTAACAAGAGTGAACCCACCTCACACAGCGCCGTTGCTTGGGTGACAACCACCCCTCGCCCGCACGCCCTATGATTCAGCGCAACTTCCACAACCTCTTGAGACACACCATGTCAAGCATCAACGCCAAAACCTACGACTCCGCCCCCTCCACCCATGTGGCCTTCATTGGCATGGGCGTGATGGGCTATCCCATGGCCGGGCATTTGGCCAGCGCAGGTCATGCGGTCACGGTCTACAACCGCTCGCCGGCCAAAGCGCAAGCGTGGGTGGCTGAATTTGCCCACAGCGTGGCGCCCAAGAGTGCCGCCACGCCACGCGAAGCCGCCAAAGACGCCGACATCGTGTTTTGTTGCGTGGGCAACGATGCCGACTTGCGGTCGGTGATTTTTGGCGCCGATGGTGCGCTGGCCGGGATGAAGCCGGGCGCGGTGCTGGTGGACCACACCACCGCCTCGGCTGACGTGGCACGCGAGATTTACACCGCGGCCAAGAACATCGGCATTGGCTTCATCGACGCGCCGGTTTCGGGCGGGCAAGGAGGCGCTCAAAATGGCTTGCTGACAGTGATGTGTGGCGGCGACGCTGCGGTGTTTGAACGCGTCAAGCCAGTGGCCATGGCTTTCTCGAGGGCTTTCACGCTCATGGGTGAACCGGGTGCGGGACAGTTGACCAAGATGGTCAACCAAGTGTGCATTGCGGGCTTGGTGCAAGGTTTGAGCGAGGCCGTGGCCTTTGGTCAACGCGCAGGCCTAGACATGAACTTGGTGCTGGATGTGATTGGCAAAGGTGCCGCACAAAGCTGGCAACTCGACAACCGTGGCAAAACGATGGTGGCGGACAAATTTGACTTTGGTTTTGCCGTGGACTGGATGCGCAAAGACTTGGGCTTGGTGATGGATGAGGCCAAACGCAATGGCGCTCGTTTGCCTGTGACCGCCTTGGTGGATCAGTTTTACGCCGATGTCCAGCAAATGGGTGGCCAGCGCTGGGACACCTCCAGCTTGATCAAGCGCTTGAAGTAAGCACTTGAAGTAAGGGCTTGATGTCAGGGATCCAAGTCAACGCCCCCTCCATCCCAACAAAAATGGCCTGCTGATGCAGGCCATTTTTTGGGGGGGCGTGTTGCCGCGATTCACGGCTGCCCCATCACTTGATAGGCGTCACCACCGGCGCGTTGGTGGTCAGTGGCACACCAGCACCCGACATGACGGGCGTGGACTTGCTTGGCTCCACAGCAGCAGGCTTGGGTCGCAACGCTTGCAATTCGGCATCCGTGAGGTATTCGAAAACACGCACCACACGTTTGACGCCACTCACGCCACGGGCAATGTCGGTGGCTCGGTTGGCTTCACGCTGTGTGACGCGGCCCATCAAATAGACCGTGCCGCGCTCCGTCACCACTTTGTAAATCGTGGCAAACACATCCTCGCTGTCGACCATGGCCGCTTTGACACGCGCGGAAATGATCACGTCGCTGGAACGCTCACTCAAGCTCGAAGCAGGCCCCACGGCCAGCTCATTGACCACGCTGCGCACGTTTTCGATGCGCCCGACCAACTGCTCAATTTGTTGGCGCTCGCGTGCAGAGGGGACCTCCCCTGTGATCAGCACTTGGCGGTTGTAGCTGGTGAAATTTGCATGCACATTGCTGCCAAAGTTTTCACGCAAGGCGCTGGCACTGCGTATCTCAATGCCTTCATCCTCGACTTGAGCGCCCGAGGTTCGGCGGTCAGCTGCAACCAACGCGCCCCCCACCATGCCCCCCACGACAACCGGCGCACAAGCGCTCAAACCCAAACTGAAAGCCAAGGCGGCCAACAGGCCCAAGGTTGAATTTTTCATGTTTTACTCACTAGTTTCTTGATCGCCAAGCAATTGGGTGTCGACGCCATCGCAAATGCAATGAATGGTCAACAAATGCACTTCTTGAATGCGGGCCGTGCGCTCGTGCGGCACACAAATGTGGACATCGGTCTCGCGCAAGGCTTGGCCCATCTTGCCACCGCCTTTGCCCGTCAAAGCCACCACGGTCATTTCACGCTCATGGGCGGCTTGAATGGCGGCCAACACATTGCTGGAATTACCGCTGGTGGTGATGGCCAACAAAACATCGCCTGCTTGACCGAGCGCGCGCACTTGCTTGGAGAAAATATGGTCGTAGCTGTAGTCGTTGGCGATGGCGGTGATGATCGAGCTGTCGGTGGTCAGTGCAATGGCGCCCAACTCGGGCCGCTCACGCTCAAATCGACCTACAAATTCAGCCGCAAAGTGCTGCGCATCAGCAGCTGAGCCGCCATTGCCGCACGCCAACACCTTGCCACCGCTGGTCACGCTGGCCAAGATGGCAGCCACCGCCGCCGCAATGGGCTTGGAGAGGACTTGCGCGGCCTGGTATTTCAAGTCGGCGCTGTCGATGAAGTGTTGTTCAATGCGTTGTTCAAGCATGGGCCAATGATACCTGCGCAGTGTTGAGATCGCCTCATAAGCCCCACCAGCCCATGGCTTGCCATCTCGCAGCACGCCCCACACCCAAGACAGATTGGGGGGTCATGGGCCACCCAGCGCAGGAGCGTGGGTGGGGCGACAAACATGACACATCGATGGATCGCCAAGTGCATGCCGGCGCGCGTGATCGCGCCGATTTCAACGCCGTCTCGCCCCAAGGGTCCGATAATTGCGCTGCACCACTTGCAGGCCTTGGGCCTGGCAGATGGCGCAACGCCAGGTTTTCTCCCCCATCCCCCTTTTGTTTGGGTGGTGGGGCGACCTGTTTTTTGCCCTTTGAGGTTATCCATAGCCCCCTTTGCGATGAGCGCCAACTTTGACTCTGCCCTGTCGGCCGCGCATGCGGCGGCTTC
>CAIVLE010000144.1 GCA_903906635.1 uncultured Burkholderiales bacterium
CAGGCCTCGCGGTGGGGCACGCGCCCGCAGATCCACCACACCACGTCGGCCGAGTTGGGCACGGTTGTACTAGTGTCATGCACCAGCGCGTGGTGGCCGCGAGCTTGCAAAAACGCAGCATATGCGTCGAGCTCGGGCAGATAGGCGGGGCCGTTTCTGACGAAGTGAATCAGCATGCCAAGAGCACCTCTTGCCAGGCTTGCCTGAAAGCGGGCAGGCTGTGGCGTGCCACGATGAGAGCCATGTCGCTTTTGACTTGTTCGGGGGGCAAGCTGAGCACCGTCATCACCGCCTCGGCCAGTGCCACGGGCGCGTCGCCGCGTGCGAGTAAATATGGCGCATCGCGGTCAAACAACTCCCGCATGGCGGGGATGGGCAGGGCCACGCAGGGCACGCCGCAGGCCAGCGACTCCAAGGCCGTCATGGGGCAGCCCTCGTAGCGTGAGGTCAAGAGCGTGATCTCCCAGGGCGTGTACAAGCTCGCCCCCCAGGGGTGTTTGCCTAAAAAGTGCAGCCGCCCTTGCATCAACAAGTCCATGCCTTGGTGCGAGAGGTGGCGGTGCAGCGGGCCCTCGCCCACGAGGGCGAGTTGCGCCTCATCGGGCAAAAAGCGCAGCGTGTCAAGAAGCAGGCCGGGACGCTTTTCAGCAGACAAGCGGCCCACGTAGCCGATCAAGAGCGGCGGCATACCGCTGTCTCCGCCATGGCCCGCGTGCACATGGATGGCTTGCCCTGCGGGCAGGGGCAAGAGGGCGTTGGCAATGACGTGGCTTTTCTGGTTGGGTTTGAAATGTTTGATAAACCCCAGCAGCGAGTTCTCGCTCGTGCGCGAGACCGACACAAAGTGGTCGACCTGGGCATAAATTCGGCGCAGCCAGAATTTTTTGAGCGCCGAGGCATGCGCTTCTTGGAGCACATCTTGCAAGGGGCCATGGACCCAACTCACCAGGGGTTTGCCGCTCAAAGCTTTGAGGGCGACGCCACAGTAAGTGGGGCCAAAGTTGTGGCTGGCTACGATGACGTCGTGCTGCTGGGCGGCATGCAGCAAAGCGCGCCAAGGCGTTTGCCGCCAGGGCAGGGCGGTGACTTGGAAGTTGGCGTTGATGGTGTTGATGGGGTTGATGTTTTTGCCGCTGTTGCTGCTGATCTCGGCTCCTTCGAGACCCTGCGAATCACTTGCTTCTCCCAAAGCTTGTTGCAAGGTCTGGGTCATGGTGGCCACCCCCCCCCAGCCCGGTTCTTGCAAGATCAGCACGCGACGCACGGGTTGAGTCAAAAGCCAGGTCCTGGTTCAGCGGGCACCAAAGCCGGTGAGTACCGTGCGCACGGTCTTGACTGCGATCAGCAAGTCCAGTGCAAGTGAGTAGTGGGCCACGTAGTACAGGTCGTAGCTCAGTTTGACGCGCGTGCTGTCGGCGCTATCAGCGTAGCCTTGTTGCACCTGGGCCCAGCCGGTCAGACCTGGGCGCACCAAGTGGCGGTAGGGGTAGCTCGGTATGTGGGCCGCAAACTCACGCACAAAAGGAGCCTGCTCAGGGCGCGGGCCGATCAAGCTCATCTGGCCCCACAGCACGTTCCACAGCTGGGGCAATTCGTCTAACCGCGTGCGGCGAATGAAATGGCCGATGCGTGTGATGCGTGGGTCGTCGCTTTGGGCAAAGACGCAGGAAGACTGCGCCTCGCAATGCACCATGCTGCGAAACTTCCACAGCCTAAACGCTTGGCCATAACGCCCGATGCGGGTTTGCGAATACAGCGCCGGACCCGCTGAGTCCCAGCGCACGGCCAGTCCCACAGCCAGCGCCAGGGGCAGCCACAGCGGTGCGAAAGCCAGCACC
>CAIVLE010000145.1 GCA_903906635.1 uncultured Burkholderiales bacterium
CATTAATTAGTTTGTCATCCCCATTCACTTTGATGACTACTTTTCGCCCCAAGCTCATTGACGCCCTCGCGGGTTACAGCCGCGAACGATGGATTCAAGATATGGGTGCGGGGTTGACGGTGGGGGTGGTGGCCTTGCCACTGGCCATGGCGTTTGCGATTGCGTCAGGACTCAAGCCTGAGGCCGGTTTGTTCACCGCCATCATTGCGGGCTTTTTGATCTCTGCTTTGGGTGGCAGTCGGGTACAAATTGGCGGGCCAGCGGGTGCCTTCATCGTGATTGTTTACGGCATCTTGGAGCGCTATGGCTTGGCCAACTTGATGATTGCCACGGCCATGTCGGGCGTCATGCTGATCGCCATGGGCCTGCTGCGCTTGGGCACCTTGATTCGTTTCATCCCTGTGGCGGTGGTGATTGGTTTTACCAACGGCATTGCTGTCTTGATCATGGTGTCTCAGGTCAAAGACTTCTTAGGCTTGCAAGTTTTGAGCATGCCGGCTGATTTTGTCGGCATTGTGTCCGCACTCAGCGCCAACCTGCACAGCCTGAACACACAAGCCTTGCTTCTAGCGACCGCTTGTTTGGTTGTGCTGGTGGTTTGGCAATTGATGCTGCCTCGATGGCACGCACAACACCCTTGGGCTCAGAAAGTCTCGGTGATACCGGGCTCCATCGTGGTGTTGGTCGGTGCCACTGTGGCCAGCCAAATCTTGGGGCTGCAGGTGGACACCATTGCCTCGCGCTTTGGCAGCATCCCCAACGCCTTGCCTGCATTGGCATGGCCCGCTTTTGAATGGAACACCGCCAAGCAGTTGCTGATGCCCGCCATCACCTTGGCCTTGCTGGGTTCTATTGAGTCCTTGCTGTGCGCGCGCATTGCCGACCAGATGATGGCCGAGTCGCCCTTCGCTGACCACCACGATGCCAACCAAGAACTGATGGCCCAAGGCATCGCCAACTTGGTGACGCCATTTTTTGGAGGCATGCCCGCCACTGGCACGATTGCCCGCACGGTGACGAATGTGAAAAACGGCGGCACCAGCCCCATTGCGGGCATGGTGCATGCTGCCACCTTGTTGGCCATCATGTGGCTGGCCGCGCCCTTGGCGGGCAGCGTGCCACTGGCAGCACTGTCGGCCATTTTGATGTTTGTGGCCTGGAACATGGGGGAATGGCACGAGTTTGTGCAGCTGCGCCAGTTCCGAATGCCCTATCGCATCTCGCTGATCGCGGTGTTTTTGCTCACCGTGTTGGTGGATTTGACGGTGGCAGTCGAAGTCGGTCTTGTGGCCGCGTGCCTGACCTTCATCTACCGCATCTCTAGCCTGACACGCGCGGAGCAGGTGCAGATCCAACACTTTGCGGTGCTGGCGGGCCTAGAGACCCAAGTTCAAGCCCACCGCCTCTACGGAGCTTTGTTCTTTGGTGCGGTCAAGTTGATCGAGACGCTGCAAGACCAGCTGCCCAGCCGCGTGTTGGTGTTGGATTTGAAGAACCTCATTTACATCGACTCATCGGGCGCTGACTCCTTGCTGGCCTTGGCACGGGCATGTCACAAAAAACAAGTCCGTTTGGTCTTGTGCGGCTTGGCGCACCAGCCCTTGGACATTGCGCAGCGCAGCGGCTTACTGGACTGGGTCTTACCCGCCGATTTGGCCCCCGACTTGGCCGAAGGCGTGGCACTGGCCACCGGTCGGTAAAATGACCGCAATTGAAGGAAACTGCCCCATGTCTATTTTTCAGCGCGCCCCCTACACCTCAGAAGCCACCCAGTTCCTTGAGCAACTCAAGGCCCAAAAGCCTTTGCTTGAAGGGCAGCAACGTGACGGGCGTGCCTTGCTGTGGGACAAGGCGGTTGACCGCGAAGCGCAGGCCGAGTTTGGCGCTGCTCGCGTGGCGCAAAAACCCTACGTCTACCAAACCCAAGCCTGAGCTCCTGGCCAAGCGGTGCTGGTGTGAACCCCACTGAACCCACGCTGCCTGAGGCAGCCGATATCCCAGCGGCCATGCCCCAGGTGGTCGACCACGTGGCGGTGGCCAAGCTGTATGGCGAACCCTTGTTCACCATGCCGCACGACCTGTACATCCCCCCCGATGCGCTGGAAGTTTTCTTAGAGGCCTTCCAAGGGCCGTTGGATTTGCTGCTGTACCTCATCCGCAAGCAAAACTTCAACATCCTTGACATCCCCATGGCGGCGCTCACGCGCCAATACCTGAGCTATGTGGAGGAAATTCGCAGTCGCAACCTCGAGCTCGCTGCCGAATACCTGCTGATGGCCGCCATGCTGATTGAAATCAAGTCACGCATGTTGCTGCCGCCCAAAAAGGTGGCTGAAGGTCAAGAGCCCGAAGACCCGCGTGCCGAGCTGGTGCGTCGCTTGCTGGAATACGAACAAATGAAATTGGCTGCGGCCAAGCTCAACGAAGTGCCGCAATTTGGGCGCGACTTTTTGCGCGCGCAGGTCTACATCGAACAATCTCTGCAGCCGCGTTTTCCGGAAGTGCATGTGGTGGAGTTGCAGCAAGCTTGGGCAGATATTTTGAAACGCGCCAAGCTGGTGCAGCACCACAAGATTTCGCGCGAAGAGTTATCGGTGCGTGAACACATGAGCATCGTGCTGCGTCGCCTTCAAGGTCAGCGTTTTGTGGAGTTTGAAAAACTCTTTGACCCCAGCCAGGGCGTGCCTGTGTTGGTGGTGACCTTCATTGCCTTGCTGGAACTGGCCAAAGAAACCCTGATCGACATCACCCAAGCCGAGGCCTTTGCGCCCATTTACGTGCGGCTGGCCTACACCCCGAGTTGACGCTGCCCACATGGGCGCTTCTTACCGACATCCCCCATGAGTCAAACCCCCACTGCCACGCCTTACGGCACCTTGCCCCCCGCCTCCCCAGTCTCAGCGCGCAAGCCCATCAGCCTGCCGCGCCTCAACGAGATGCGTGCACGCGGCGAAAAAATTGCCATGCTCACCGCCTATGACGCGACCTTTGCTGCGGTGGCCGACGCAGCGGGTGTGGAGTGCATCTTGGTAGGCGACTCGCTGGGCATGGTCTGCCAAGGCCTGGCCAGCACCGTGGGCGTGTCGCTCGAGACCATGCGCTACCACGTGGAGAGCGTGGCGCGCGGCTTGCAACGGGTGCAAGGGACATCTTGGATCATCGGCGACCTGCCTTTTGGCAGCTACCACGCCTCTCGAGAAGAAGCGCTGCGCAGCGCCAGCGTGCTCATGCAAGCGGGCGCACATATGGTCAAGCTTGAAGGGGGTGGCTGGACCACAGAGACCGTGCGCTTTTTGGTGGAACGCGGCATTCCGGTGTGCGCTCACCTGGGGTTGACACCGCAAACCGTGCACGCACTGGGCGGCTACCGTGTGCAAGGCCGTGGCGACGAGAGCGCCAACCAACTTCGTCAACACGCCCTGGATTTGCAGGATGCAGGCGCGAGCATGCTGGTGCTGGAGATGGTGCCCGAGGCACTGTCCACGACCCTCACCCAAGCACTTGAGCGTTGCCACACCATTGGCATTGGGGCGGGTAAGGGCACCGCAGGCCAAGTGCTGGTGATGCACGACATGCTGGGCGTGAACCTGGGCAAAACTCCCAAGTTTGTACGTAACTTCATGCACGGCAGCAGCAGCGTTCAAGACTCCATCGCATCCTATGTCAAAGCCGTCAAAGACGGCAGCTTTCCAGTCAACACCGAACACGCTTGGTAAGGAGCGCCGCATGCAAATCGTCCACACCATTTCAGACCTGCGCCGCACCTTAAAGACCGCCACGCTGCGCGCCTTTGTGCCCACCATGGGCAACCTGCATGACGGACACCTGGAGCTCATGCGCATGGCGCGCCAAGCGGTGGATGCGCGTGCGGGTGGCTCGGGTGGCATGACAGTGGCCAGTATTTTTGTCAACCGCTTGCAGTTTGCGCCTCACGAGGACTTTGACAGCTACCCCCGCACCTTCGAGCGCGACTGCGAACTGCTGGGCGCCAACGGTTGCGATGTGTTGTTTGCTCCGTCCGAGAAAGACCTGTACCCCGAACCCCAGGTGTTCAAGGTGCACCCGCCTGCTGAGTTGGCCGACATTTTGGAAGGCGCTTTTCGACCTGGTTTTTTTGTCGGCGTGAGCACCGTGGTGCACAAGCTGTTCAACTGCGTACAACCCGACATCGCCCTCTTTGGCAAGAAGGACTACCAACAACTGATGGTGATTCGCCGCATGGTGCAGCAAATGGCTTTGCCCATCGAGATCATCGGTGCGGAAACCCGCCGCGCGGCCAATGGCTTGGCACTGAGCTCACGCAACGGCTACCTGAGCGAGGCCGAACTGAGCGAAGCCGTGCAGCTCTCACTCGCCCTCAAAGGCCTAGCTGCTGCGGTTCGGGACGGCAACGCCAAAGGAGAGCTCGATGCAGCGGCTGCCCAAGAGGCGGCCATGCAAGCGCTGCGCGCGCGTGATTGGGTGCCCGACTACCTGACCGTGCGCCGCCAGCACGACCTCTCACCCATCCACGGGCCCTGTGCAGAACCCTTGGTGGTGTTGGGTGCGGCCAAGTTGGGCAAGACGCGGTTGATTGATAACTTGGAGGTTTGAGGCGCTCGCCCAAAGCCGGTACAGCCAAGCTCCGTGCTGCGCAGCCGCCGCGCCCTTGGGCAGCACAGGCGCGCTGGACGTATTGGCTTACAACGGCTTGGCCAACCCAACCTTGATGATTGCGCGGTTGGCTTCGCCGCGTGTGGCTACTCTCCCTTGGCGTCACGCCCCATCAATAGGGCCACAGCTTGCTGTGGGTTGATCTGGCCATCCAGCAACGCCACCACGGCTTGTGCAATGGGCATTTCCACACCCACCCCCTGGGCCCGGTGCACCACGGTGCGGGCGCTGTACACGCCTTCGGCCACATGCCCCAACGAGTCCACCGCTTGTTGCAAGCTCAACCCCTGAGCCAGAGCCAAACCCACTTGACGGTTACGACTCAAGTCGCCCGTGGCGGTCAGCACCAAGTCGCCCAAGCCCGACAAGCCCATGAAGGTTTCTGCTTTGGCGCCCAACGCCAAGCCAAGGCGGGTGATTTCAGCCAAGCCACGGGTGATCAAGGCCGCACGGGCGTTGAGCCCTAACTGCAAGCCGTCGCACAAACCGGTGGCAATGGCCAACACGTTTTTCACGGCTCCCCCCACTTCCACGCCCACGATATCGTCGTTGGCATAGACACGCAGGTGGTGGTGATGAAAGCCTTGCACCATGGCCTCACGTGCGTGTGCGTCTGCACTGGCCGCGACCAAGGCGGTGGGCATTCCACGAGCCACTTCTTGCGCAAAGCTAGGCCCACTCAACGCCCCCCCACGCAAAGTAGGGGCCACTTGGGCGAGAACTTCATGGGCCATACAACCAACACCGTGCTCAGAGGCTTCAAACCCTTTGCACAACCAAGCGACTGGGACTTGGCTGCCCAAAATGGGGGCCAACTGCGTGAGCATGCCACGCAAGCTGCGCATGGGAGAACCGATGACCACCAAGTCATTGGCTGCCAACCAAGGGCCCAGCGCTTGGTAAGACACCTGCAAGCCCTGTGTGAACTCCAAGCCGGGCAAGTAACGCGTGTTGACGCGCTCGGCAGACATCGACTGGGCCTGGGCCACATCACGCGCCCACAAGGTGACGTCATGGTCCCGCCCGGCATGGATGGCCAAGGCGGTGCCCCATGCACCTGCGCCCAAAACGGCGATTCTCATCGCGGCTTATTGGTAGAAAAAGGGGTTAAAGAGTTACTGCGCCGCAGCTTGTTGCTGCTCGTACATGGCTTGGAAATTGATTTCCGCCAAATGCACGGGCGGAAAGCCTGCACGTTGGATCACATCGGCCACGTTGCCGCGCAAGTAGGGGTAGACGATTTGCGGGCAGGCAATGCCCACCACAGCGCCCATTTGCTCTTCGGGCAGGTGACGGATTTCAAAAATACCGGCTTGCTTGGCTTCGACCAAGAACACGGTTTTGTCTTGCAACTTGGTGGTCACCGTGGCTGTGACGGTGACTTCCACAATCCCATCGGCCACTTGCTCCATACCCACGCCCAACTGGATATCCACCGAGGGCTGCTCTTGCGAGGTCAAGATGGCGGGTGAGTTGGGTTGCTCAAGCGACAGGTCTTTCAAGTAGATGCGCTGAATTTGAAACACGGGGGTGAGGTCGTCAGACATTTTTTTCCTTGTACAAAAAAGCCCGCGTCGGTGAGTACCGAAGCGGGCAACAAATCGGGATGGCGCAGATTATGTCAGTTCAAGATTGCAATAAGGGGACCAAGCCGCCCTTGCTGTCGAGCGCGATCAAATCATCACAACCGCCCACATGGGTGTCGCCAATGAAGATTTGTGGCACGGTGCGCCGCCCCGTCAGGTCCATCATGCGCATGCGCTCGTCGGGGTTGGTGTCAATGCGCACTTCTTCGATGTGCGCCACTCCTTTGGCTTGCAGAATTTGTTTGGCACGAATGCAGTATGGGCAAACGGCGGTCGTGTACATCTTGACGGCTTGCATGGTGGGTCTTTCTTAAGTGATCAAGCTTTGGTGATGGGAAGGTTAGCTTCTTTCCAAGCTTTGAGCCCGCCTTGCAAAGAATGCACCTTCTCGTAGCCGAGTTTTTGAGCCACGGCCTGGGCACGTTTGGAGCGCGCACCAGACGCGCACACCATGATCAGGGGCTGGCTTTTGTTCTTGGCCACAGCTACCAAGCGATTTTCCAACTGCTCGAGTGGCACATGCACGGCACCCGAGATATGGCCCGCAGCAAACTCGTCGTCACCGCAGACATCAATGACCACGCCTTTTTCGCGGTTCATGCATTGCACGGCTTGGGTGGGGGACATGCCAGAGCCTGCTGCGTCTTGCACCACAGGCAGCAGCAAAAAGAAGCCGCTGCTCAGCGCAACAGCAATCAACATCCAGTTGTCGAGAATAAATTTCACGGGGGGTCCAGTTCAGCAGAAGTTGTTAGAAAAATCAATGTCAGCCCAGCATTCTAAAATCAGCCCACACTTTTAGATGACTTTGTTTCAAAACACCCATGTACAAACTTGTTTTAATCCGCCACGGCGAATCCACTTGGAACCTCGAAAACCGCTTCACCGGCTGGACCGATGTGGACTTGACCGCCACGGGCGTGGCCCAAGCGCAAAACGCTGGCCGCTTGCTCAAGGCCGAAGGTTTTCAATTTGATGTGGCTTACACCAGCGTGCTCAAGCGCGCCATTCGCACGCTGTATCTGGCTTTGGAGGAGATGGACTGCACCTGGCTGCCCGTGCTCAAGAGCTGGCGACTCAACGAGCGCCACTACGGTGGCTTACAAGGTTTGAACAAAGCCGACATGGCCAAGCAATACGGTGAGGACCAAGTGCTGATTTGGCGGCGCAGCTATGACACGCCCCCGCCTGTCTTGGACGCCTCTGACCCGCGCAGCGAGCGCGGCGACCCCCGATACGCCAAGATTGCCCCTGAACAGGTTCCGCTAACCGAGTGTTTGAAGGACACCGTCGAGCGCGTGATGCCGTTTTGGAACGAATCCATGGCACCGGCCATCAGGGCGGGCAAGCGAATTGTGGTGGCTGCACACGGCAACTCGATCCGCGCGTTGGTGAAGTACTTGGACAACATTTCCGACCAAGACATTGTGGGCTTGAACATCCCCAACGGGATTCCGCTGGTGTATGAGCTTGACGAGAACCTCAAACCCATCCGACACTACTACTTGGGCGACGCGCAGGCCGCTGCCAAAGCCGCTGCCGCAGTGGCCTCACAAGGCAAGGGCTAATTACCTGCCAGACACAATGCGCTGTGCTGGCGCGTTGTATATTGAGCCATTCACATCACGTCTACACGCAAGGGCACCATGGGCCACACACTCAAGATCGCAGGTTGGATCACCGTCGGGGCATTGACAGGGGCACTGACCACCATATCACTGCAAACCACCGCACGCGCCAACATGGCGCCATTGCCATTGGAAGAGTTGCAGCAACTCGCGGCCGTCTTCAGCATGGTCAAGAGCGATTACGTGGAGCCGGTGGACGAGAAAAAACTCATCAACGACGCCATCACAGGCATGGTGGCCAGCCTGGACCCGCATTCGCAGTACTACGACAAAAAAACCTTCAAAGAATTTCGTGAAGGCACCACCGGTCGTTTTGTGGGCGTGGGCATCGAGATCACCCAAGAAGAGGGCCTGGTCAAAGTGGTCTCCCCCATTGAAGGGTCGCCTGCTTTTC
Organism: uncultured Burkholderiales bacterium; assembly: GCA_903906635.1. Lineage (GTDB taxonomy): Bacteria > Pseudomonadota > Gammaproteobacteria > Burkholderiales > Burkholderiaceae_C > Limnohabitans. The sequence continues at coordinate 8,262 of CAIVLE010000145.1, forward strand.
GCGCTGGCATGAAGTCTGGCGACATGATCACCAAAATTGACGACACCGCTGTGAAGGGTTTGTCGCTCAACGATGCGGTCAAACGCATGCGTGGCGAACCCGGCACCAAGGTGATGTTGACGATTTTCCGCAAGGATGAGAACCGCACCTTCCCCGTGAGCATCGTGCGTGAGGAAATCAAAACCCAAAGTGTCAAAGGCAAGGTCGTGGAGCCCGGCATAGGCTGGATCCGTCTGAGCCAGTTCCAAGAGCGCTCGGTCGAAGATTTCGCCAAAAAACTCGATGAGCTCTACAAGGAAGACCCCAAACTCAAAGGCTTGGTGCTTGACCTGCGCAACGATCCCGGTGGTTTGCTCGATGCTGCAGTGGCCGTGTCGGCCGTGTTCTTGCCCGACAACGTCACGGTGGTCTCGACCAACGGTCAAATGGCCGAAAGCAAGTTTGCCTACAAGGCGGCACCCGAGTTCTACCGCAGCAGCAACGTCGACCCGATTGCACGTTTGAATCAAACCACCAAAGGCTTTTACAAAAAAGTACCCCTGGTGGTGTTGGTCAACGAAGGTTCCGCATCGGCCAGCGAGATCGTCGCGGGTGCTTTGCAAGATCACAAACGCGCCACCATCATGGGAAGCCAAACTTTTGGCAAAGGTTCGGTTCAGACCGTGCGTCAGTTGGGCGCAGACACGGCCTTGAAGATCACCACCGCACGCTACTACACGCCCAGCGGACGTTCTATTCAGGCCAAGGGCATCGTGCCTGACGTGCTGATAGACGACACGCCAGAGGGTAGCCCGTATGCTGTGCTACGCATGCGTGAGGCCGATCTGGACAAGCACCTGCAAAGTGGCCAAGGCAACGAAGCCACCAAAGCACAAGAAAAAGAGCGCGAGAAGGCACGTGAAGAAGCTATCAAGCGCTTGGAAGAAGAGTCCAAGAAGCCCAACAGCGATCGCCGCCCACCCGAGTTTGGAAGCGACAAAGACTTTCAGTTGCAACAAGCCATCCTGCGCCTCAAAGGCCTGCCTGTCTTGGCCAGCAAAACACAAACCGAGCGTCCTGTCGCCGAAGGCCAAGACAAATAAGACACGGTTGAGCCTGCCGTGAACGACGACCAACTGCTGCGTTACTCGCGCCACATCCTGCTGGATGACCTGGGCGTGGAGGGCCAGCAGCGCTTGCTCGACAGCCATGCGTTGATCATCGGCGCGGGTGGACTGGGCTCTCCAGTGGCGATGTATCTGGCGGCATCGGGCGTGGGGCACATCACAATTGCAGACCATGACGTGGTGGACCTCACCAACTTGCAACGCCAAATCGCCCACACCACCGCGCGAGTCGGGCACAGCAAAGTGGCCTCTGCCGCCCAAGCCATGCAGGAGCTCAACCCTGAGGTGCGAGTCACGGCCTTGGCACACAAACTCGACGCCGCCGAACTCGATGCCTTGGTCCCCCGCGTGCAGGTGGTGGTGGACTGTTGCGACAACTTTGTCACCCGCCAAGCGGTGAACGCTGCCTGCGTGCAACACCGCGTGCCGCTGGTGTCTGGCGCGGCCATTCGCATGGACGCACAACTGGCGGTCTACGACGCGCGCGATCTCAAGTCGCCCTGCTACGCCTGCATCTTCCCACCCGACCAAGCGCCCGAAGAAGTGCAATGCGCCAGCCTGGGTGTGCTGGCACCTTTGGTAGGCGTGGTGGGCAGTTTGCAGGCCATGCAAGCCGTCAAGTTGTTGGCGGGCCTGGGGTCGCGCCTGACGGGGCGCTTGCAGATGCTCGACGGACGTAGTTTGGAATGGAACGAGGTGCGCTTGCAGCGCAACCCCAGTTGCTTGGTGTGCGGTCAAGCCCACTGAACAGATCCACTGAACTGATCTCTTGAGGGCAAGCGCCAAAACGCTTTGTCAATCCGCTCAGCGCAATGGCTCTTGTGTCAGCAAACATCCCTCGCGTCGACTCTGCGCCTGCATTGGCAAACCCCCATGCATGTCCACTCGCTGCGGGTGGCGCTTGGAACAAGCACTGCATCACGCAACCCTCCAACCAAGCGACTTTCATCCGCAACGAACTTGGGCGTTGGGTCTGTGCATCACGATGCACGCTCCATATGCGCGCTCAATACGCACGCGTTAGGATGCTTCTATGCGCGATTTGAAATACTGGTTCCCGTTTTTGAACTGGCCCCGCCCTAGCGCCGAACTGCTCAAAAGCGAAAGCTTTGCAGGGTTGAGCGTGGGCCTGATGGTTATTCCCCAAGGCGTGGCCTATGCGGCCTTGGCCGGAATGCCACTGATCACAGGCATTTACGCCTCACTCATTCCAGCGCTGGTGGCGGTGCTGTTCAGTGCATCCAGCCGTTTGTCAGTCGGACCGACGGCACTGACGGCTATTTTGGTGTCGGCCTCACTCTCAGGGATGGCTGTGCCTGGCAGCGCCGAATGGATCAACCTCACGGTGTGGTTGTCGCTCATGACGGGCTTGCTGCAGGTGGGCTTGGGATTTGCGCGTTTTGGGTGGTTGCTCAATTTGGTGAGCTCGCCCGTGTTGATGGCTTTCACGCAGGGGGCGGGGGTGCTGATCATTGCCTCGCAACTGCCGGCGCTGTTGGGGCTGACGCAGGGGTGGTCCTCGATCTGGCAGCCGCAACACATCGATGCAGCCAGCCTGTTGTTGGGTCTGATGAGTTTGGTGGCGTTGCTGTTGGCACGCCGCTGGCGTCCCACGTTTCCCAGTGTGCTGGTGGTGGTGATCGGGGCAGCGGGCGTGAGCGCTGGGCTGGACTTGCCAGCCCGAGGCACAGCCGTGGTGGGCAATTTGCCGCAGGGCTTGCCCAGCCTGTTTTGGCCCATGATTGTCGACTGGGACACCTTCAAGCAACTGGTGCTGCCCACCTTGGTCATCACCTTGGTGAGTTTTTTAGAAACGGCCTCGAGCGCCAAGGTCGACAACGACCGCAGTGGCAAACGCTGGGATCAAGACCAAGACCTCATCGGCCAAGGTTTGGGCAAAGTGGCTTCGGGTTTATGTGGCGCATTTCCTACAAGTTCTTCGTTCTCGCGGTCGGCCCTGAACTTGTATGCCGGTGCGCAGTCTGCGTGGGCCACGGTGATTTCTGTGGGGGTGATTTTTTTAGTCTTGCTGTGCTTGACCTGGGTGCTGCAACCGGTACCGCAATCGGTGTTAGCGGCCATCGTGGTGGTGGCCGTGATGGGGTTGATCAAACCCCGGGCCTTTGTGCAGCTCTATGCCATCAACCGGATCGAAGCCGCCACAGCCTTGGTGACCTTGGTGATCACTCTGCTTTCAGCCCCGCGTTTGTATTGGGGCGTGCTGGCAGGCATGCTGATGGGCTTGAGCCACTTTTTGCACACACGCTTGCACCCACGCATCATCGAAGTGGGCTTGCATGCAGACGGCAGTTTGCGCGACCGGCATCTGTGGAAGCTCCCCCCCTTGGCCCCCGAGCTCTACGCTCTGCGCATGGACGCTGAGTTGGACTTTGCCGCGGCCAGCTCACTCGAGCGCGCTGTGATGGAACACCTCAGCCAACACAAGGTCCTCCACGTCTGCTTGTTTGCACTGCCCATCAACCGCGTTGACGCCACGGGCGTGGAGAGCTTGGCCAAATTAGAGGCCATGCTTCGTGAGCGAGACATCACCTTGCACATCAGCGGTATGAAGTTGCCCGTCGAAACCGTGCTGCGCCGTGGGGGCTGCTTGCAGCCCCACGCGGGCTTGCGCATGTACCGTAGCGATGCCGAGGCTGTGCAACAACTGCGGCAGTTGGAGACACTGCCTGCGGACATGGGGTGGTGCATTTGAAGAAATCAAGGGGCCCATGCACAGGCTCCAAACTGAGACTGCTCAGGCGGTGACGATCCAACCCTCTAGCGGGTCGCAAGCCGGCAGGCCATAGTGCGGGTCACCCCCTTCGTGCTGCATGTGCGCCCAAGCGGCTTGCACCATGCACAGCACAGCGTCCAGGCTGTCGCCTGAGGCATCGTCCACCAAGGTGTCGTGTTGGGCGTGGGTGAGTTTGAGACGCAGCCCCAAGCGGGTCTGGCCCAACTCCAAGGCTTGCAAGAGTTGCTTGCGCGCAATCAAACGCTCAGGGGTTTGCTTGGCTTTGTCATCGCTTTTGTAACTGATGTTGCCCATCAGCTCGCGCGCCAGCAAGCCAGGGTAGGCCTCCAGTGCAATGCGTTGCCCGACATCGGGGGACGTGGCAAGACAAGGCCTGTGCAAGCGTGGCAAGTGCACACCCGCTTGCAGCAGCAAAGGCACACCGGCGTGCAGCATATAGGCCACGGGTGGGTTGACCCACTTCATGGAAGGGCTAGAGCCTGCGGGTGTATCAGTGGCGCGGTGCGCAAATTTCCCCCCCACGGGACGTGCATCGCAAAAAGCTTTGAAGGTGTCACGGATCTCAGCACGGCTCATGCCAGCGTAGTGCTGCATGCAAGCTTGCCAATCGGTGGGCCAGCCCAGGGTCTGCACCAGTTCGCGTGGCAAACCAAAAGGCAAATCAAATCCGCCCACCCACGCCAAGGGCTGTTGCAGCCAATTGGCAAAGTCTAGGAGGGTAGGCAGACGCACCAGTTCACGTAACTGCACCCGCGCCTGATCCACATGGCCCAAAGCCAGCACGATGGGTTTGCGGGGGGAGGGGCTGCTGCTGAAGTCACAGCCCAACATCAAGGGCGAGGCACTCATGCCAGCCAAACTGCTGGCAAGGTTTAAGCGCGACCCACGATGGACGCGGTGGCCATGAGCTCTTCCAGCAGTGCAAACGACACCTGGCCTGACACACCGTACGGGTCAAGCTCGGGGGTTTCGGAGTACTTCAACACAATAGAAGGGTTGAGTTTGTCCAAACGCACTTGGCCCATGGTCCAGCCACCAAAACGACGTTCGGTGATTTCTTGGTAACTCAGCAAAACCACATCTTTGTGACGCGGGTCGCGCACGATGTGGGTGTACAAATCGTTGACTTGGTTGCGCCCACCTTCAATGGCCTGGAGGTAGATCTCCCCACCGTAGCACAGCACGCCGGTGATGCCATTGCCCAAGTTGTGGTCGCGCGCACTGGCCAAGATGGACTCGGTGGCTTCGGGCGACTCAGGGTGCACCGCACGGCTGACATACAACAAACGAACCAGCATGGCATCAGTCCTTTTTAGGAATCAGAGACAAAAATTCACGACGCAAGTTGGGGTCTTTCAAGAAAGCACCGCGCATGACCGAGTTGATCATCTTGCTGTCCATGTCCTTGACACCGCGCCAAGACATACAAAAATGGCTGGCCTCCATCACAATGGCCAAGCCATCGGGCTGTGTTTTCTCTTGAATCAAGTCGGCCAGTTGCACCACGGCCTCTTCTTGAATTTGAGGTCGGCCCATGACCCATTCGGCCAAGCGCGCGTATTTGGACAAGCCAATCACATTGGTGCGTTCGTTGGGCAGCACGCCAATCCAGATCTTGCCAATCACGGGGCAAAAGTGGTGACTGCAAGCGCTGCGAACGGTGATGGGGCCGACGATCATCAACTCGTTGAGGTGTTCGGCGTTGGGGAACTCCGTGATCGCAGGTGCTGAAAGATAGCGACCTTTGAAGACTTCTTGCAGGTACATCTTGGCCACGCGACGGGCGGTATCGCCTGTGTTGTGGTCGTGGTCGGTGTCAATGACCAGGCTGTCAAGAACGCCTTGCATCTTGATTTCCACCTCATTGAGCAAGGCTTCCAGCTCCCCGGGTTGGATGAAATCAGCGATGTTGTCGTTGGAGTGGTAGCGCTTGCGCGCGGCGGTCAAACGCTCGCGAATCTTGACAGAAACGGGCGTGCCCTCAAAGGTGTCTTTCTCATTCATGGCGAGCATGGTAGCAGCGAACAGAAACCCCCGCAGTCAGAAGCGTTTGCCTGTCAAAAAGACACCAAAGCGCAAGACCCACGCGGCCAACGTGTCGACAGCGCGCTGCCACCAGCCGCGTTGCAAAAAGGCCTGTGGTTCTACCCTGACCGCGCCAGAGTTCATGGCTCCTACCAGGCTGTCTTGTAAGGCCTGGGCCAGCGCGCCATCACGCACCACCACATTGGCTTCTCGTGCCAGCAACAAACTCAACGGGTCTAAGTTGGAGGAACCTACTGTGGCCCAGTGCCCATCGATGACCGCCACCTTGGCGTGCAAGAAACTGGCGTGGTACTCGTAAATTTCCACCCCAGCGGCTAACAATTGGCCATACAGTTGGCGTGATGCGCGATAGGGCAAAAAGTACTCATAATGCCCTTGGAGCAACAAGCGCACGCGAACCCCTCGTAGCGCGGCCATGACCAAGGCACGCCGCAAGCGCAAACCCGGAAAGAAATAGGCGCAGGCCAACACAATGTCTTGGTGAGCCATGCCAATCGCTTTTCGGTAAGCCCGTTCGATGTGCGCTCGATGGCGCACGTTGTCACGCAACAACAGTTGCGCCGTTCCTTTATTGGGTAATTGGACCGTCTGGTCGGCACTCATCAAAGCATCCAAGGCGGCCACTACATCGTTGCTGCGCAACTCACGCACAGCCTCTAGGCGCGACCACAGTTGCGTCATGGTGTCATGCACCGCTTCCACCAGTGGGCCGCGCAGGCTGACGGCGTAATCCAACCGAGCCGAAGGCAACAAGCCCTTGACGTGCGGGTCTAAAAAGTCGTCCAAGATGTTGATACCACCACAAAACGCGAGCTCAGCATCCACCACGCACAGCTTTCGGTGCAATCGGCGCCAATGGCTGGGCCACCACAAACCACCGCCGCTCAAGGGCGCATACACGCGCCACTGCACACCCGCCTCATCAAAGCGTGCACGCCAAACTTCTGGCAAATCACGCGTGCCCACACCGTCGACCACCAAACAAACACGCACTCCCCGCTGAGCCGCACGCACCAAGGCGTAGGCGACATCAGCTGCTGCACCGCAGGTGTCAAAGATGTAAGTCTCCAAGCGCACTTCGCGTTGGGCTGCATCCATGGCTTGGATGAGCGCCGGAAATAAATCCACCGCGCCACGCAGCAAGCAAATGGTGTGTGCCTCGCGCTGCTGCATCAAGCCTTGTCCCAGGCAAATTCCACCAACAAAGGCAAGTGATCGGACATGCGGGACCAGATGGCGCCTTGCGGCGTGAAGCTTTTGATGGCCTGCACACCGCGCGCATACACATGGTCGAGCTGAACCAAGGGCAAGCGTGAGGGATAGGTGGGCGAAGCTGCACCCACCTGTCCCTGAAAACCGAACTCCGCCATCATGCGTGTCACCGTGTGGCCCCAATCGTTGAAATCCCCGGCTACCAGCACGGGCACATCGGCGGGCACCTCACGTGCGATGAAGCGTTGCAGTTGTTTGACCTGGCGCACGCGGCTGGCTGGCAGCAAGCCCAGATGCACCACAATGACATGTACATCCAACCCCTGGATTTGCAACGTGACATGGAGCAACCCCCGCTGCTCAAAGCGGTGGTCAGACATGCTTTCATGGCCGTGGCTGACCACGGGCCAGCGGCTCAGCAACGCGTTGCCATGCTCGCCGTGTTTGGTGATGGCATTGGTCTGGTAAATCGAGGTGTAGCCCTCTGGCGCCAAAAACTCGGCTTGCCCCACATCGGGCCAATGCAAGAACCGACGGGCATGCAGGCGGTTGAAGGCGCGTACCTCTTGCAGGCAGACGATGTCGGCATCGAACTGCTCCACCGCGTGGCCCAAGTTGTGAATCTCCAGACGACGCGCGGGCCCCAAGCCTTGCACGCCTTTGTGGATGTTGTAAGTTGCAACTTTGAATTTTTTCATGGGCTGTGTAGAGTGTGCCTCACCGGTCCAAAATGATGTATTTGTTAACTATTTAACTAATTTATGATATAAACCAAATATGAATAAATCTACACGTTTCCATATTTTTATTGGTATTGCTATTTTTCATCACCTCTCAACAGCGGCCCCCCTGGACCTTGAGTGGGCGAGCAGTGCAGGCGTGAACCACTACAAAGAGCCATTCATGCAATTGCACGGGCCAGAGTTGGGGCTTCACGCCAAAACCCGTCGCCTTGGCAATGTGCCAGGCGCGCTGGGCGAAGCCGATGTCTTCATTGGGCAACAACACTACACCAGCACCGCCACCGGAAGCATGGACGGTGTGACCAACATTGAATCGCGCTGGCGAGGTCTCTCACGCGTTGTGCCGGACCTTGGCCCCACCCAGGGCTTGTATGCGGGCTTGGGTCTGCATACGCTGTGGAATGACCTGCGAGGCCACTCCACCACCGGTGGCTCGGGCTATGAGCGCCAAGCGGTGCAGTTGTGGCTGCCATTGCGCTGGGTCAGTGATGACGCTTGGCAGTTGGAAACCGGCATGTTGCTGCGTGGACGCCATACCTCCAAACTCTCCCAAGCCAACCAAAGCGACCCAGACATCACCAACACGCAAAGACATGGCGTGTACGTCCAAGCCAGTTGGGACTACAGCTTAGACTCACGCCAGATGATCACACCTTACGCCCGCTACACCTATCTAGGAAATTCGAATGTCGTCACGGTTGGCGGCGCGAACTGGATTGAACCCTACAGCCGACGCTGGCAACTGGGCCTGACGTGGCACTGGGACAACCGTTGACACCTCACTTGGTCGATCCCCTGTCTCTGAGTTGGCGCTCTGAAAGCGGTGCACCCGCCCCACGGCGCATCCAACTCGCTGATGACACCCTCAATGCCGACCTCGCCTACCGCTTAGCCAGCGAAGGCACGGGCTTGCTGTGGCAGGGTGATTTTCACAATGCCCGCCAATTGCTGCAAGCCTTGGTGCGCCGCGTCGAGCGCAAGCCACGCAAGGCCAACAAATTAGCCACTACGCCGCCCACACCTGCGCAAAGTTTTCACTTGCACCGACAAGCCCTGGGCCAACGCGCCCGCACCTTGGGCATGGTGCTGGTGCCGCTGCAGGCCGACTACAGCATTCCCCTACGACGCGCACCCGATCTGCGTGTGGCCTGCCAAGAGGCCTGGGGGCCCGCCAACACTCAAGCCTGCATGGTCTCGCTGCGCGAACTTTTAGGCGTGGTGGGTGCACACGAATGGCGCAAAAAAGGCGTTGAGATTGCCGCATTGGGCAAGCCCCCTCACAACCGCATTCACCCACACTACGGGGTGTTCTCCCCCATTCGAGGTGAATATGTCGACTTGGTTTCACGTACCCCCCTGCCCGAGACCCGCTTGGCGTTTGAGATTGGCGTAGGCACCGGCGTGCTGTCAGCGGTGTTGGCCAAACGCGGCGTCCAACACGTGGTGGCCACCGACCAAGACCCACGGGCACTGGCGTGCGCCCACGACAACTTGGGCCGCTTACAACTGTTGCCGCAGGTGGAACTTGTGCAAACCAACTTGTTCCCCCCGGGTCAAGCACCGCTGGTAGTGTGCAACCCGCCGTGGGTGCCAGCACGCCCAAGCTCTCCCATCGAACATGCCGTGTATGACCCTGACAGCGGCATGCTGCGCGGTTTTTTAAGTGGCTTGCGAGAACACCTGACGCCGCACGGCGAAGGCTGGCTCATCTTGTCAGACCTGGCAGAACACCTGGGCTTGCGACCACGCGAAGTGCTGATGGAATGGATCTCACAGGCAGGCCTTCAAGTGCTGGGACGCCACGACATTCGTCCGCGCCACAGCAAGGTCATGGACACCAGCGACCCCTTACATGCCGCGCGGTCACAAGAAGTTACTTCGCTTTGGCGCTTAGGTAGCGCCGTTTGAGCCAAGGCCAAAAGCCCTGATCCTGACCTGGCGAGGTGGTCTGTGCCCAAAGATCTTGCTGGGTAAAAGCCGCATGCTTGGAATGCACGGTGGGCGCAGGTTGGAGCGCATTCAAGACAAATTGGCACACCGCATCGCTGTAAGGCGCGGGATGCACTGCGCCGGGCACCAAAAACAGCGCACTGCCCGGCAGCACGCGTTTGATTTCGCTGACCTGCTCTTGGGTACACACCGCAGAGTCGCCCCCGTAAACCCAACGCACCGGCCCACGGAAATTCTCCAGCAGTTGGTCAAAGTGCATGCCTTTCCAGTCCTTCCTAAAAGGCAAATCAAAGTGGGTGGACGACTGCACGGCCTCGACAGCGCCCACACTCACCCCCAGCTGTTGTGCCAGCTCCTGGGCGCTGGGCATGCGCCCGCTTTGTTTCATGCTGCCGTACAGGCCATAGATAGCCATCCAGTTCAAGCTCAAGCCAATGTCATTGAGAAATAAGCCCTTGATCTGCAACTGCGGGTCTTGTGCCAAATACATGGCCAAGAGACCACCCATGCTGGTCCCCAGCACCTCTATGCGCGGCACTGGCGCGCCGTCTCGCATCACCACCTGACGAACGAACTCGGCGGTGTCTTGCAAATACACCGACATCGCATAGCCGCTGTCGTGGGGCAAAGGGTCAGAGTCGCCTCGCCCGCAATGGTCCAAGCTGATCACACGCAAACCCGGCACCGCCTTGGCCGCGTGCAGCAAGGGTTCAAACGTGGCTCGGGTTTCCAACAACCCTGGCAAGCACACCAGCACGTGCTCGCTGTGGGCGTCACCCACGTCGCTGAAAGCCAAACGGCGAATGCTTGCGGGCAAGGAGAAATATTGCGCAGGGAATTGGGAAATCGTCATAGGTAGTGGTTCATCCTAATCCATCGACCTTTAGTGAGAAAACTTTGATGCGCTAAGAAAGAGAAATTTTCGAATGCCTTGTGAGTAACTTTAAGAAATAAAAGCCGAATGTAATCAATAGGCTAGGTGCGCACTCCAGAGATTGGGAAGCAATATTGATTCACATTGACCCAAGTGTGGGCTGTTAAACCTCGAGAAAAGGATATTTTTTAGATCTCATTGAGAAAGCCTCTCAGTTGCCAACGTCTGCTGTGGCTAGTATTTACAGCTTTGTAGGAATGCGATCTTCAGCAGGACCGGGACTAGAGAAGTATTTGGTCAGCCTTGGGACCATCCATGGAAAAATCAAAAACACAATGAATGTTGAAGCCGGATACCCAATCGCCATACGCTTGGCCCACTCAATCCATCCCCCCTGCTCACTCCAGCCACGCGAAATCATCACAGCAGTTACCCCTGTGACAGAGGTCAACAAACAACCAATCAAGCCAACACAAATGATTGGGTAAGCACTTCTTAGACAGACACGTAGGGAACTTAAATCAAAAAATTTTGACATTGGATTGATTTTATTCAGACTCGCACTTGACTCAAGCGGCAGTCCTGCGTCCTGCTCGGCAAGTGCGGACAGAGGGTAAAGTAATGATTTGAGATAGTCCAGCTCGAACTCTTGTGTAGGCTAGGAACCTGTACAAAAAATGAGTTGACTTGCAGGCCGTACGAACAGAACTTGCATCGCCTCTTGATGCCATGACTTGCGTTTTCATTTAAAAAGTCACAGCCAATGTTTAAAACTTTTCATCTTTACTTCTAATTTCAACCTCCCACGTCCAAGCGGCTTTGGGTTGATGGAGGATTGCCATGTAAGTTTGCGCGATTGCATCCGCTGTCATCGCATCATTTGCAGCATCCGTCTTGACAGCACCATCAATGACAAAATGCGCCACATGAATTCCTGCGGGAGAAAGCTCTCGGGCGAGAGATTGAGCTAACCCCCTGACGGCAAACTTGCCCATCGCAAAGCCTGATGACCCTGCAAAACCTTTGACACTGGCTGTTGCACCGGTAAAGAAAATAGCACCGCTATTTTGAGGGACCATTCGCTTGGCAGCTTCTTGTGCTGCCACAAAAGCACCCACGGCGGTTGTGGCGACAGCATCTGAGACTTTATTTGGATCAAGCGAAAGGATCTCTCCTTTCACCCTGGCGCTAGGGTTGTATAGAACAACTTCAGGCGCCGATAAAGCGGCATCAACTGATTCAAAGAGGCTTTGAATGCTATCTATCGAACTGACATCCGTCTTAAATGCCTCTGCGCCGATGCTTTGAGCGAGTGGCTTGAGCTTATCCATATCTCTCGAAGCTAATGCCACCCTGTAGCCTGACGCAATCAGCTGTTTAGCAAACGCCAAGCTAATGCCTGGTCCCGCACCAATGATCAAAGCGACTTTCTTACTCATCTTTATCCATTCAAAAATTAAACCCAAGTGGGATTAGCTAGACACCAAAATTGCTCTTGAGACCAATGAGTCCAAGACTGAATTGAGGTCAGGTCCTGAAAAATCAGGTTGCGGAGATAACGCTTCAAACGGCAACCCTTGGCGATTGACCCAGTGCGTTGTAAAGCCAAACCAAGTGGCCCCTAAGGCATCCCATGCATTGCTAGAAACAAACAAGACTTCCTCTTTGTTAACCGCAATGAATTGTTGGACCAACCCGTAACTTTCTGGAGAAGTCTTGAAAAGACGAATCGAATCGACTGAAATGAGATGATCTAGAACATCCGCCATCCCTGCGCTCTTGACTGCTGAATTAAGCATATCCATGCTGCCATTTGAAAGAATGGCGGTTGTGAGACCCATGGCTTTTATTTTTTGAAGAACCGCCAAATTTTCAGAGAACGGCCTAAGGTGAGCATATTGCTGCATCAGTTTTTCAACCTGACCCGATTGGCGATTTAATTTCAGTCGGTCTAAGGTGTACTCCAATGAAAGACGCGTCAGCTCCCAAAAAGGACGAAAGTATTGACTGCCAGATGGGCTGTGCGGATCTGACTGCGTAATCAACCGTGTGTACTCAATTTGTTTGTCGCGCCACTTCACAGAAATGTCAGCCCCATGACTTGGGTAGAGCTCTTCAGCCAATACTTGGATTGAGTAAACATCAAACAATGTTCCGTACGCATCAAAAACAACCGCTTTTATCGTCATACATATTTTTCTAGGTAAGGATCAAACAACTGTCTTTTCGTCTTGGCCAAACAAAATAGACTTGGCCTTTTGATCGACGGTAGGGGCTGTGTTGATTGACTTGGCAATCTCATAAGCTTGTTGTGTTCCTGAGCGGTTTTTAATCCGCTCAAACCATGACAACAGGTGGGGAAACTGGCTCATATTCTGACGTTGACGTTCATGCGGCACGACCCAAGGGTAGGCAGCCATGTCGGCAATAGAGTAATCACGGCAAATGTACTCACGGCCATCTGATAGGTGCTTGTTGAGCACACCGTACAAGCGTGACGTCTCTTTGACATAGCGATCAATGGCGTACGGCAGTTGTTCTGGTGCATACTGGACAAAGTGATGGTTTTGACCCGCCATGGGACCTAGGCCTCCCATTTGCCAAAATAACCATTGCAGACATTCATTTCGACCGCGTAAATCTTGTGGGATAAATTTTTTCGTCTTGTCTGCCAAGTACAAAAGAATAGCGCCCGATTCAAATAGGGCAATCGGTTCACCTCCTCCTTCGGGAGCAAGATCAACGATGGCCGGTATGCGATTGTTGGGCGCAATCTTCAAAAAAGCAGGGGCGAATTGTTCGCCCTTGCTGATATTGATGGGCTTGATGCTGCTCTCAATTTGCCAGGCACCGAGTGGATGCTGGTGACGG
>CAIVLE010000146.1 GCA_903906635.1 uncultured Burkholderiales bacterium
CCCCCAATTTACTTAACGAACTCCCTATGGAGTCAACCCATGCATCTGAATGAACTCAAGGCACTGCACGTGTCTGAAGTGCTGAAACAAGCCGAAGAACTCGAAATCGAAAACACCGGCCGCATGCGCAAACAAGAGCTGATGTTTGCCATCATCAAAAAACGTGCACGCGCTGGTGAGCAAGTATTTGCCGATGGTGTGCTTGAAATTTTGCCTGACGGTTTTGGCTTTTTACGCAGTCCCGACACCAGCTACACAGCCAGCACGGACGACATCTACATCAGCCCAAGCCAGGTGCGTCGCTTCAATTTGCATACGGGTGACATGATTGAAGGTGAAGTGCGCATCCCTAAAGACGGCGAGCGCTACTTTGCCCTGACCAAGCTTGATCAGGTCAACGGAGACTTGCCTGAGAACAACAAGCACAAGGTCATGTTTGAAAACTTGACCCCGCTGTTCCCGCGTGAGCAAATGAAGCTCGAACAAGACATCAAAGGTGAAGAAAACATCACCGGACGCATCATCGACATCATTGCTCCAATTGGCAAAGGCCAGCGTGCTTTGCTGGTCGCACCGCCCAAAAGCGGTAAAACAGTCATGATGCAACACATTGCCCATGCCATTGCCGCCAACTACCCAGACAGCCACATGATGGTGTTGCTGGTGGATGAACGCCCCGAAGAGGTAACAGAGATGCAGCGCTCGGTCAAAGCCGAGGTGATTGCATCGACGTTTGATGAACCCGCCGCACGTCACGTGCACGTGGCAGAGATGGTGATTGAGCGTGCCAAGCGCTTGGTCGAACTCAAAAAAGACGTGGTCATTTTGTTGGACTCCATCACCCGTCTGGCTCGCGCTTACAACAACGTGGTGCCTTCTTCTGGCAAAGTTTTGACAGGTGGCGTGGACTCCAATGCATTGCAACGGCCCAAACGATTCTTTGGTGCCGCTCGCAAAGTCGAAGAAGGTGGCTCACTCACCATCATCGCCACGGCCTTGGTTGACACGGGCAGCCGAATGGACGAAGTGATTTTTGAGGAGTTCAAAGGCACTGGTAACTGCGAAATTCATTTGGATCGTCGCTTGTACGAAAAGCGCGTGTTCCCAGCGATCCAACTCAACCGAAGCGGCACCCGTCGTGAAGAGTTGTTGTTGGCGCCCGAAATCTTGCAAAAGACCCGCATCCTGCGTCAGTTCATGTACAACATGGATGAGATTGAATCGATGGAATTGATGTTGAAAAACATGAAGGCCACCAAGTCAAATGTAGACTTTTTCGATTTGATGCGCCGCGGAGGTTAAAGCCCGTTAGCAAATCACAAAGGGCGTCTGCTGGTGACAGCAGACGCCCTTTTCAATGGGTAGACCAAGACTGCAAATATTCAGTTCGGCACCAAAAACTCTCGACTGATGCTCGCGCCAATGTCGTTCACGCGATCCAAGAATTGGGTCAGATACGCATGCAACCCATTGGCCAAGATCTCTTCGATCTTGCCGTACTGCAATTCAGCCAAAAGTTTGCCTGAACGACGTCTACTCTCGAGAGACGGATTGCCAGAGACCATGGACAAGTTGCTGACCACCTCATTCAAGCACGCGTGCAAAGAGCGTGGCATGTCGGAGCGCAAGACCAGCAACTCGGCCACGCGCTCAGGTTGAATCACATCGCGGTAGACCTTGCGGTAGATCTCAAAGCCAGACACGCTGCGCAAAATAGCGCTCCAGTGGTAGAAGTCATACTCTTGGTCCTGTGCATTGGCTGCACCAAAAAAATCACTCTCCACCGCGTGGAACTTCACATCCACCAACCGCGCCGTGTTGTCCGCTCGCTCGAGGAACGTACCCAATCTCATGAAGTGCAAAGCTTCGTCCATCAACATGGTGCCAACCGTCACACCACGTGAGAGGTGGGAGCGAAACTTCACCCATTCAAAAAACTGTCCCGGATCTTTTTCAAACTCACCCAGTTTGATTTTTCGCAGCATCTCCAACCAGGTCTGGTTTTGAGTCTCCCACACCTCGGTGGTCAAACTTCCTCGCACAGCACGGGCATTTTCTCGGGCTGCTTTCAAGCACGAAATAATAGAGGAAGGGTTGTCCTCATTTTTCACCATGAAGGCCATCACGTTTTCAGGCGTGATCTCGGCATACAAGGTTTGATAGGCTGGTAACAACTCGCTGATAGACAGCAAACCTTGCCAGCCCATTTGCGCCACAGCGGCAGATTGCGGCAACAGTGAGGTCTGGTAGTTCACGTCCAAAAGACGGGCGGTGTTCTCGGCTCGCTCGGTGTAGCGAGACATCCAAAACAAGTGGTCGGCGGTGCGGCTCAGCATAATTAAACCTCAAGAATCCAGGTGTCTTTAGTTCCCCCGCCCTGCGACGAATTCACCACCAGAGAACCTTCCTTCAGTGCCACGCGAGTCAACCCACCAGGCACCATTTGCACACTTTTACCGCTTAGCACAAAGGGACGTAAGTCGATATGTCGAGGTGCAACGCCGCTGTCAACATACGTAGGACAACTTGACAAGCTCAAAGTTGGTTGTGAAATGTACCCATCAGGCTTGGCAATGAGCACACGACGAAAGTCTTCAATCTCAGCTTTGCTGGCCGCAGGCCCCACCAGCATGCCATAACCACCG
>CAIVLE010000147.1 GCA_903906635.1 uncultured Burkholderiales bacterium
AGCTCTTGTGCTTGTTGGGCCAGGCGACGGCGCTTGCGAGCAGGCGTGCCCATGATGTAGCCGACCACCGACATGGGCAGCAAACCGTACAGCAAGAACGTCATGACAGCGCCTAGTAGGCTGCCCACGTTGCTGGTGGCTTCAGCCACTGCCATCATCAAGGCCACATAAAACCACGCGATCAAAACCAAGTACATGAAACCAGAACCCTACTTTTTTGATGTCTGTCAGAAATCCGAAGGACAATCGCTGTCATACTTGCGACAGAGTTGAAAAGATCCCAGTTCCGGAGACCCCATGACCCAAGATTCTGCCCAGTTCTTGACGGGCGCAGCACAAGAGTTTCAAAAGAGTTTTGCAGACAACTGGGCCAAAGCATTGGCATCGTTCCAAGGCATGGGCACCGCACCTGACATGCCGCATCTCACGTTTTCGCCTGAGAAGCTTCAAGCGCTTCAACAGCAGTATTTGAGCGAGGCCACAGCCTTGTGGAACCAGAGCTTGCAGGCCCCGCCCGAGGTGAAAGACCGTCGATTCTCAGGCCAAGCTTGGCGCCAAAACCCAGTCTCGGCATTTGCCGCAGCGGTCTACTTGCTCAACACCCGCACATTGATGGGTTTGACAGATGCGGCTGAGACCGATCCAAAAACCAAATCCCGGATTCAATTTGCGATCGAGCAATGGTCAGCGGCCACCGCGCCGAGTAACTTTTTGGCCTTCAATGCCGAAGCCCAACAAAAAGCCATTGACACCCAGGGCGAGAGTATCTCCAAGGGCATCCACAACATGCTGCACGACATAGAGCAAGGGCATGTCTCGATGACCGACGAGAGTTTGTTTGAAGTTGGCAAGAACGTGGCCACCAGCGAAGGTCGCGTGGTGTTTGAGAACGAGTTTTTTCAACTGCTCGAATACAAGCCCTTGACCGCCAAGGTCTATGAGCGGCCCTTTTTATTGATCCCGCCTTGCATCAACAAGTTCTACATCTTGGATTTGCAGCCAGAAAATTCCTTCATCCGTTATGCCGTCAGCCAAGGGCACCGCACTTTTGTGGTGAGCTGGCGCAACCCCGATGAGTCTTTGCAAAACACCACCTGGGACGACTACGTCCAAGACGTGGCCATCAAGGCCATCTCGGTGGTGAAAGAGATTGGATCCACCTCGCAAATCAATGCACTGGGATTTTGCGTTGGGGGCACCATCCTCTCCAATGCTTTGGCCGTGTTGGCCGCCCGGGGTGAAAAACCCGTGGCCAGCGCCACCTTTTTGACCACCTTGATTGATTTCCATGACACCGGCGTGTTAGATGTGTTCATCGACGAGAACTTTGTCAAATACCGCGAAGGGCAGTTTGCCAACGGCGGGCTGATGAAGGGCAAAGACATGGCGTCGACTTTTAGCTTTTTGCGCCCCAATGATTTGGTGTGGAACTATGTGGTGGGCAACTACCTCAAGGGTGAAACCCCGCCACCTTTTGACCTTCTGTACTGGAACAGTGACTCCACCAACCTGCCAGGTCCCATGTACGCCTGGTACTTGCGCAACACCTACTTGGAAAACAACTTGGTCAAGCCTGGCAAAGTGACCGTATGTGGCGAGTCGGTTGACTTTCGAAAAGTGGATCTGCCGCTGTACATCTACGGCTCGCGTGAAGACCATATCGTGCCGATCGCAGGCTCCTACGCCTCGACCCAAGTCTTCCCCGGCAAAAAACGCTTTGTCATGGGTGCATCAGGGCACATTGCTGGCGTGATCAATCCGCCCGCGGCCAAGAAGCGTTGCTACTGGACGGGCAGTGAGGCCTCATTTCCCAAAGACGTGAACCAATGGATAGATCGGGCCAAGGAGCACGCTGGGAGTTGGTGGCCTGATTGGGCCAATTGGCTCAAGGCCCACGCAGGCAAGCAAATTGCAGCGCCCAAAACCTATGGCAAAGGTCGCTACAAAGCCATCGAGAACGCCCCAGGGCGGTATGTCAAAGCTCGCGCTGGCAAATAATTTTTCGATCACTCAAACATCTTCAGGAGATCTCATGGAAGACATCGTCATTGTTTCAGCTGCTCGCACAGGTGTGGGCAAATTCGGGGGCTCATTGGCCAAAATTGCCGCCACCGAGTTGGGTTCTATCGTGATTCGCGAAGCACTGGCGCGCGCCAAGCTCGACCCCGCCTTGGTGGGGGAGGTGATCATGGGCCAAGTCTTGGCTGCGGGCGCCGGACAAAACCCCGCGCGCCAAGCCCTCATGAAGTCGGGTGTGCCCAAAGAGGTGCCGGCTTTGACCATCAACGCGGTGTGCGGCTCGGGCCTCAAAGCGGTGATGTTGGCGGCCCAAGCCGTGGCCTATGGCGACAGCGAGATCGTGGTGGCTGGTGGCCAAGAAAACATGAGCGCTTCTCCCCACGTCTTGTTGGGCTCACGCGATGGTCAACGCATGGGCAACTGGAACATGGTGGACTCCATGATCGTTGACGGCTTGTGGGATGTGTACAACCAGTACCACATGGGCATCACCGCTGAGAACGTGGCCAAAGCCCACGGCATCACCCGCGACATGCAAGATGCATTGGCCTTGGCCAGTCAACAAAAAGCATCGGCAGCCCAAGAGGCTGGTAAGTTTCAAGATGAAATCGTCTCCGTGTCGATTCCTCAGCGCAAGGGCGACCCCTTGATTTTCAACACCGACGAATACATCAACAAAAAAACCAGCGCCGAGGCTTTGTCGGGCTTGCGTCCCGCGTTTGACAAAGCCGGTTCGGTGACCGCAGGCAATGCCTCAGGCATCAACGACGGTGCGGCCGCGGTGGTGGTCATGACCGCCAAAAAAGCGGCTGCTTTGGGCTTGACCCCCTTGGCACGCATTGCTGCTTTTGGAACCAGCGGCTTAGACCCCGCGTTGATGGGCATGGGGCCGGTCTCTGCCTCCCGCAAAGCTTTGCAGCGTGCTGGCTGGAATGCCGCCGACGTGGACTTGTTTGAGCTCAACGAAGCCTTCGCCGCCCAAGCGTGTGCGGTCAACCAAGAGTTAGGCATTGATCCTGCTAAGGTCAATGTCAACGGAGGCGCCATTGCGATTGGGCACCCCATTGGTGCATCGGGCTGCCGTATTTTGGTGACTTTGTTGCACGAAATGCAGCGTCGTGGCGCCAAAAAAGGTTTGGCCGCGCTGTGTATTGGCGGCGGCATGGGGGTTTCATTGGCGCTTGAGCGTTGAGCGTGGTGGTGAAGTTTTTTTTAGTCAGTTAACAACTCATACAACAGGAGACACATGATGAGCAAGAAAGTAGCGTACGTAACAGGTGGTATGGGTGGCATCGGCACCGCGATTTGCCAGCGTCTGCACAAAGACGGGTTCACCGTGATCGCGGGCTGCGGCCCCACGCGTGACTTTGACAAATGGCTGGCCGAACAAAAGGCGCTGGGTTTTACCTTTTATGCGTCAGTGGGCAACGTGAGTTCATGGGATTCGACCGTGGAGGCTTTCTCCAAAGCCAAAGCCGAGCATGGCCCCATTGACGTGCTGGTCAACAACGCGGGTATCACCCGCGACCGCATGTTTTTGAAGATGACGCGTGACGACTGGGACGCTGTGATCGATACCAACCTCAACTCCATGTTCAACGTCACCAAGCAAGTGGTGGCCGACATGGTCGAGCGGGGTTTTGGTCGCATCATCCAAATCTCGTCAGTCAATGGTGAGAAAGGCCAGTCCGGTCAAACCAACTACTCGGCTGCCAAAGCCGGTATGCACGGTTTCACCATGGCCTTGGCACAAGAGCTGGCCAGCAAAGGCGTGACGGTCAACACCGTCTCGCCTGGCTACATCGGCACTGACATGGTCAAAGCCATTCGCCAAGACGTGTTGGACAAAATCGTGGCAACCATCCCTGTCAAACGCTTGGGGACACCTGAGGAAATTGGCTCGGTGGTCGCATGGTTGGCCGGCGAAGACTCTGGCTTTACCACGGGCGCCGATTTCTCCTGCAACGGTGGTTTGCACATGGGCTAAAGCCTTGGATTGCTTTGCTTGAAAAAACCCGCGGCGGGTTTTTTCATGAGCTTTTCGGGGTGGGGAGCATGTCTTGTCCGCGTGCTCCTCACTCCTGCCAGCTTCATTCGACCTTGGCTCCTGTTTCTTTGACGACCTTGGCCCATTTGGTGAGTTCTGTCTTGAGGTACTCTGCAGCTTCTTTGGTGCTGCCTCCCACCGGCTCAAATCCGACGCCTGCGAGCTTGGTTTGAAAGTCAGCGCTGCGCAAAATCTTGTTGATCTCGCTGTTGAGGTGTTGCACCACTTCTGGCGGAGTTTTGCTGGGCGCAAACACACCGACCCAGGTGTAGTCCTCAAACCCAGCAAAGCCGGATTCGGCCACTGTGGGCACATCGGGTAGAGCTGCGACGCGTTTGTTGCTGGTCACGGCCAAACCGCGCACCTTGCCGCCTTTGACCATCTCGACTGCCGCGGGCAGCGCCACGCAGGCCATCTCCACTTGCCCGCCCATGGAGGCGTTGAGTGCAGGTCCCGCGCCTTGAAAGGGGATGTGTGTCACATCCACCTTGGCCAAGACCTTGAACAAGTATTCGGCCGTTAAGTGGGGGGTGGTGCCCGCGCCAGCTGTGCCGTAGTTGAGCTTGCCTGATTTGGCCTGGGCCACGACCTCTTGCAAGTTCTTGGCTTTGAGACCGGGGTAGGCCACCAACAGGTTGGGGCTGGATGCCACCACACTGGCCAGGGTGAAATCTTTGTCGGCATCAAAGCCCGGGTTCTTGGACAAACTCACGTTCACCGCCAGCGAGCTGGTGTTGATCATCAGGGTGTAGCCATCGGGTGCGGCCTTGGCCACGATGCCACTGGCCACGTTGCCTCCTGCGCCTGCGCGGTTTTCCACCACCACTGGCTGGCCCAGAGACTCACTCAAGCGCTGGCCTAGCAAGCGCGCAATGATGTCAGCTGGGCCTCCGGGGGCAAACGCCACCACAAGCTTCACGGGTTTGGTGGGGTAGCTGATTTGGGCCTGCGCGCGCACGCCTACACCCAGTAAAAGCGCGGTGCTCAATCCAACAAGGGTGCGGCGTTGCAACATGGGGTGTCCTGTCATCGAGAGGGGGAGAACTTGGGGGCAGACTCAGGCCGGTGTCTGGCTCAACACGTATTTAGCCATCTCATGGCGTGTGGTCACCCACACATCCGAATGCTGGGCCACGATGGCCATGATTTCGTCATAGACCCATGCACCTGAGGCGCGTCCCATCACGTGGGTGTGCGCGGTGACGTCCAGCATCAATGGCACTTGCTCGCGTTCGCGCATGGCCGTGAAGGTGTCCACAAACGTGTCTAGCATGTGGCGGGGTCCTTGGCCATAACGGATGCAGGTGGGCAAGTCGTTCACGTCCATCGTCAACGGAATGGCCACGATGCGTTGTCCATCGAAGTTCATCACATAGGGTCTGTCG
>CAIVLE010000148.1 GCA_903906635.1 uncultured Burkholderiales bacterium
CCGCCAAAAAACATGTTCAAGAAGAAGGTCTGCAAAATGTCGTCGCGGTGGTGGCCCAACGCAATTTTGTTGCAACCCAACTCGCCGGCCACACGGTACAAAATGCCCCGGCGCAAGCGGCTACAGAGGCTGCACATGGTTTTGCCTTCAGGAATTTTATCTTTGACGATCGAGTAAGTGTCTTGCGTTTCAATGCGAAACGGCACGCCGACCTCGCTCAAGTATTTGGGCAAGACATCTGCCGGAAAACCGGGCTGCTTTTGGTCCAAGTTAACAGCGATCAACTCAAAGCGAATGGGCGCGCGCGCTTGCATTTTGAGCAAGATGTCGAGCATGCCGTAGCTGTCTTTGCCACCCGACATGCACACCATGATCTTGTCGTCTTCTTCGATCATGTTGTAGTCCACGATGGCTTGCCCTACCTGGCGGCACAGGCGCTTCTCAAGCTTATGCGTCTCGTGTTCGATCTTGATTTGCTGAGGATTTTTTTCGGCTGTTGTCATCGCATCAATTCCATTGTCCTGTTTCCATGCGGATCGCCACTTCGCAGTCATCAAAAATCTCCAGCTTAGCGATCTTCACCCGCACGCCCAGCACGCCTGGCAACTGCATCAAGCGGTGGGCCAGTTTGCCAATCAGGCTCTCGAGCAGGTTGACGTGCTCAGCCGTGCACTCGGTGATGATGATTTGGCGCACCTTGCGGTAGTCGAGCACGTGGCCAATGTCGTCGTCGTGGGGCATCAGGGGCTGGGTGCCCAAGTTGAGTTCGGCGTCCACTTGGATGGGCTGCGGGTCGGTTTTTTCGTGCTCCAAAATGCCTAAGTTGGCATCAAAGCGCAATCCGTTGAGGGTGAGGATTTGGGTGCCTTTGGACAGGGCCATGGTCAGAGCACTCCGGGTTTGGCGCGAAATGCTTCCACGCCCACCGCTTCGCAGTCGGGGTAGACATCGGGTTTGCGGGTGGACACGCGAGCGGCCAACACACCCGTGTGTTCGAGCAAGTGGTTCAAGATGTCGTCGCACAACGTCTCTTGCAACCCAATATGGCCCTTGGCTATGCGGCCATGCACCACGGCGCGCACAAAGTCGTAGTCCACCACTTCGTCGATGCGGTCGTCTTTGGGGCGGGTGCCTTCAAACGAGACGTACAGGTCCACGTCGATGATGATGCGCTGGGGCGCGTGTTGTTCAAAGTCGTGCACGCCAATTTGCGCTTGCACGCTCAGGCCTCGCAAAAACAAGCGGCGGCAGTTGAGCAGTAAGGTGTCGTTCATGGTTTGAAAAGTTCCTCGACCACAAACATGATGTCGCGCGCAAGCGGCACCAAGTGCTGGCCGTTGTCCACCCGCACGGTGGTGCCGGTGATGCTGGGGTTGTTGGCCAGAAACACCACCGTGTGGGCGACGTCGGCTGGGTCGATGGGTTGGCGCAGTAAGTTGGCTTGGGCTGCGCGATCAAAGTTGTCTTGGGTTTGGGGCCCACTCAGGTACATCAACCCAGGAGCCACCGCGTTGACCCGCAGGGTGGGCGCGAGCGACTGCGCTTGCAAGCTCACCGCGCGCTCGAGCGCGAGCTTGGAGAGCGTGTAAGAAAAATAGTCGGGGTTGAGGTTAAAGACCTTTTGGTCAAGCACATGCACCACGCTCGGTGCAGCCAAACCTGAGCCAGCATCTGAGCCCGCATGCGCGAGGGCGTTTGGGTTTTTTGCATGCAGCGCAGCGAGCCACTTGCCAAAACGCATCGGCGCCATGAGGTTGACTTTGAGTTGCGCCACAGCTTGGGCTTCGTTGAAGTCGTCCCCCTGGTCTGGCACAAACAACGAGGCGTTGTTGACGATGCAACGCAGGTGGGTGCCCGTGGTGGCCACCGTGGTGTCAAAAATATGCTGGCAACTGGCCTCGTCTTCGAGCTCCCCGGCCACCGCCAGGGCTTGCACGCCCATGGCGCGCAGTTCCTCACACAAAGCCTGCGCGGCGTCGGCGGAGCGGTTGTAGTGGCATGCCACGCTCCAACCCGCGCGTGCGAAGGCCAAGCCGGTTTCACGGCCTAGGCGAACGCTGCCGCCCGTAATAAGTGCCCAAGAGGTCATGTGTGTGGTGAGGCGGTAGGATGCGCGCCAAGATTGGGTAGAACCATGGATTCTCACAAATTTTCTGAAGACCCCGCGCAGCGCGCCCTCTATGCCCTGATTCAGCGTGCCATTGCCAAGGCAGGCGGTTGGCTGGGCTTTGATCGTTTCATGGCGCTGGCGCTGTATGCGCC
>CAIVLE010000149.1 GCA_903906635.1 uncultured Burkholderiales bacterium
CTATGGCCCGGGTGGCACGGGGGATTTGACGCTGCGTTTGGTGGCGCAAAAAATGGGGGACAAACTGGGCCAACCGCTGGTGATTGAAAACCGCCCCAGCGCCGGCGGCATCGTGGCCTCACAAACCGTGCAGCAGGCCGCGCCCGATGGCTACACGCTGAACTTCATTGCAGCCGGCAACTTTGCCATGACGCCCTCGCTGTTCAAGTCGCTGCCCTTTGACCCGGTGAAAGACTTTGAGATGGTGTCACTCATCGGCACCTTTGGTTTTGCTCTCGCGGTCGAGGGCAATGCCAAGTTCAAAGACACGCGCGACTTCATTGAGCAGGCCCGCGCCAACCCAGGCAAGCTGTTCATTGGCACGATCTCGGTGGGCAGTGCGCAGTTTTTGGCGGCCGAGGTGTTCAAGTCAATGGCCAAAATCGACGTCACCATCGTCACCTACAAAACCTCCGGCGACGTGATGCGTGCGCTGCGCGGGGGCGATGTGCAAGCCATTTTTGAAACCCTGGCCCCTTTGATACCTCAGGCCAAAGCGGGCAGCGTCAAGGTCTTGGGCGTGACCGAAGAGCAGCGCTTTGCGGGCCTGCCCCAAGTGCCTACGATCGCCGAGAGCGGCGTGCCCAACTACGCTGTGGCGGGCTGGAACGGCTTGGCCGTGCCCGCCAAAACGCCGCGTGAAGTGGTTCAAAAACTCAACGCCGAAGTCAACGCGGCGGTGGCACAACCCGACATCAAACAAAAATTTCTTGATCTGGGCGTGACCGCCAAGGGCAATACCCCTGAGCAAATGCAAGCCCTGCTCGTTCGCGACATCCAATGGTGGCGTGACGTCATTGGCAAAGCCAAAATCGACAAACAATGAAAAAAATCTACATCCTCGACGCTTTTCACGAAGCGGGCGTCGCACTGGCCAAAGCCCATGCCCAGGTGGTGTGCTGGCCCGACCCAGCGATTGCCGACTGGCCCGAACACGCCGATGGCGTGATGGTGCGCATGCGCCCCATCACAGCCCAGGAGATCGCCCGTGCCAAGCACGTGCAGGTGATTTGCAAACAAGGGGTGGGCACCGACACCATCGACTTGGTGGCCGCCAAACAGCGAGGCATCGCCGTGTCTCGCACGCCTGGTGTCAACAGCGAGGCGGTGGCGGAGTTGGCGTTTGCCTTGTCGCTGTCGGTCACGCGCCGCGTGTCTCGCTTTGACCGTTTGTTGCGCGCAGGCGTGCCCATCGTGCGGCCCCAGCATTTAGGCATCGAAATGCAAGGTAAGTCAGTGGGCATTGTGGGCATGGGCAACATTGGCTCTATCGTGGCCAAGAAGTGGCGCGGTGCGTTTGATGCGCAGATCTGGGCCTATGACCCCTATGTGCCCAGCGAGCGCTGGGCCGATCTGGCGCACACCCGCGTGCAGCACCTGCACGAGATGCTGCCCCACGTTGATTTGCTGACGCTGCACCTGCCCTTGACCACCGAGAGCCGCCACCTGATCAGCCACGCCGAGTTGGCCTTGATGAAACCCGATGCGGTATTGGTGAACGTCTCACGCGGGGGCATTGTGGACGAGGTGGCCTTGGCCGCGGCCTTGCAACGGGGCCACTTGTTTGGCGCCGGTCTAGATGTGTTTGAGGTGGAGCCCCCGCCCGCCGACCACCCGTTGCTGGCCTTTGATAACTTGATTGCCACGCCGCACGCGGCAGGCGGCACCCACGACACCCAACGCCGCAGTGCCACCCAAGTGGCGCAGCAAGTCATTGATGTGTTGAACGGTGGCGCGGTGGCGCACCGCGTGGTCTGAAGCTTTTGAATACCCCCCACATGAACACTTCACCCCTGAGCGTGCTTGGCGTGGCCCACGACGCGCTGAACTTTGCCATGCCCGCCCAGGCCTGCGACTGCCACACCCATGTGTTTGGGCCCAGCGCCAAGTACCCCCTCGCCCCCGATCGAAACTACATGCCAGGCGACGCGCTGGTGAGCGACTTGCTGGCCTTACACGATGGCCTACAAATCGCTCGCGTGGTGATTGTTCACCCCAGCCCCTACGGCAGCGACAACGCCTGCACCTTGGATGCCTTGCGCGTCTTGGGCCCACGTGGACGCGGCGTGGCGGTGATCGATGCCAAGACCAGCGATGCACAGCTGCACGCCATGCATGCCGTGGGTGTGCGCGGTATACGCCTGAATTTAGAGACCAGCGGCATCCACGACCCCGACTACGCGGCCCAGCAACTGCGATGGGCCGCAGCACGCGTGGCAGCGCTGGGCTGGCATTTGCAGATGTTCACCAACCTCAGCGTCATGGCGTCCTTGCGCGAGGTGATTGACACCCTGGACACGCCCGTGGTGTTCGACCATTTTTGTTTGGCCAAGGCCGAGCTCGGCACCTCGCAACCGCACTTTGACACCTTGCTGGCGCTGCTGGCGAGTGGGCGTGTGTGGCTCAAACTCTCGGCTCCGCACCGGGTGTCGCAAGACCCCAACGGCGCGGCCATGACCGAGATGGCGCGCGCGCTGATTGCCCACCGACCCGATCGATTGCTGTGGGGCAGCGACTGGCCGCATCCCGGGGGTCGTCCGGGCCAGCCGCGTCACCGCGACCAAGTCGAAGCGTTCAATGCCATCAACGACGGCCATGCGCTCAACCGTTTGGCCGCCTGGGTGAACGATGCTGCCACGCTGCGCCAAATCCTCGCCACCAACCCTGCGAACTTGTACGACTTCTGAGTCATCCACCACCCGCTTGCACCCTGACGCCTATGTCTTTGCCCCACACATCTCCAGCGTTGCAACGCCCCCGCAGCGACGCGGCGGCGTCTCGGCGACGCTTTACCCACTGGCTCCTCGCCTCATCCCTGGGCGCTGGCGCTTTGACACCTGTGCAGGGACAAGACAACAAGCCGCTGCGCATCGTGGTGCCGTTTGCGCCCGGTGGCAGCAACGACATCGTGGGCCGCAGCATGGCCCAACAACTCAGCGCCCGCCTCAAGCGCAGCGTGATCGTGGAAAACCGCCCAGGCGCCGGGGGCGCCATGGGCACTGAGTTGGTGGCACGGGCCGAGCCCGATGGCAACACCTTGGTGTTGATCTCATCGACCTACACCATGAACGCCTCGATCATGAAGCTCAACTACGACCCGGTGAAGTCATTCACTGCGGTGGCCATGCTGGGGCTGGGTCCGAGCGTGATCGCGGTGGCCTCGGAGCTGCCCGTCAACTCGATCAAAGAATTGGTGGAGTACTCCAAAAAGAATGCGGGCAAGGTGTTTTTTGGCTCAGCCGGCGTGGCGAGTTTTCAGCACTTTGCCATCGAATTGTTCATGCAACGCAGTGGCGCGGTACTCAGCGTGGTGCACTACAAAGGCGGTGGCCCGGCCCTGGTTGACTTGGCGGCGGGACACGTGCAGGTCTCGTTGGGCAGTTTGATTCAAATGCAAACCTTTTTGCGGGCGGGCAAGATCAAGTTGCTGGCCGTGGCAGGCCCCAAGCGCGTGGAGCTGATTCCCAACGTGCCCACGCTGCGCGAGTCGGGCATTGACATGGAGGCCAGCAATTGGTGGGCCCTGCTGGCACCTGCGGGCACGCCCATGCCCTTGGTGGACGCCTTGCACCGCGAAGTCAACGCGGTGTTGACCACGCCCGAGATGCACCAGCGCTTTGCGGCGGAAGGGGCCGAGGCGATGCCGCTCAAGCGCAGTGAGTTAGAAAAGTTGATTGCCGAAGACACCATCAAATGGGCGCAACTGGCCAAACAAACCGGCATCAAAGCCGAGTGAACGCAGACCTTCAGGAGACCTCCGATGACGCTTCATGTGCAACCGATTCGCGCTGGCTTTGGTGCCAACATCTCTGGACTAGATTTGACTCAGCCGCAAGATGCCGACACCCGCGCAGAGCTCAACGCGCTGTTTGCCACCTACGCCGTGCTGGTGTTTCGTGACCAGCCCCTGACGCCGCCGCAGTTCATGCAAGCCGCCGAAATATTCGGCCCCTTGACACCGCAGCAAATCAAAAAGTTTGTGCTGCCCGACTACCCGTTGGTGGGCTACAACTCCACCCACGACTTGCCACGCAAAAACGGCAAACTGCAAGTGCGCGGCGAGAACTACCACACCGACCACTCCAACGACTTGGCGCCTCCCAAAGCCACCACCTTGGTGGCGGTGGAGATTCCGTCCCACGGAGGCGACACCCAGTTTGTCGACGCCCGTCAAGCCTTTGATGACTTGCCTGAGGACCTCAAGCAGCGCATCGTGGGCCTGCGCTCACTGCACGTGCACCAAAGCAGTCGCAGCCCGCGCAGCTTTGCCAAACTCAGCGATGAAGAGATGGCCCGCATTCCGCGCACCTTGCAGCCCTTGGTCATTCGTCACCCCGACAGCGCACGCGCTGCGCTGTACCTCAACACCGGGCGCATGGAAGGCGTGCAAGGCCTAGACGACGAGGCAGGTTACGCCTTGATTGAGCAGCTCTATGCACACGCCACCCAGGCGCGCTACGAGTACCGCCACCGCTGGCAAGTGGGCGACATGGTGATCTGGGACAACCGCTCGGTGCTGCACCAAGCCAATGCCGACTACGACCCCGAGGAATACCGCTACCTCTTGCGCATCATGCTGCAAGGCGCGCCTTTGCAAGCCTACGGCAGCAGCACGTGAGTGAGTGAGCGGGCGGGCGGGGGATGAAGCATGCAGGGTCCCCCAAAAGCGCCAGCTCATCGAGTGACCCCCCTCAGGCGCTGTCGCCTGAGGCCAAGCGCGACTTCAAGACCACGGCGGATGACGGGCCAACCCGGGTCGATGCGGCGCGAAAAAACGGCCTGAGTACGCATCCCTTGGGGTCCATGCATCAGACCCGCAGCATGCTCAAATATCGTAGGGCGGGTAACCCGAATTTTTGCTTTTGGCCTGCAACAAGCGAATCATGGCCGGCCACTCCAACACCCCGTAAGGGCGGCGCGTGCCGGGTTGGTAAAGATGGGCCGTGTGAGCCAACACCTCGGGCGAAGGCATGGTCAGCTCGGTGCGTGCAGCCATGGCGTCAACTTGCGCACGGCAAGACATCTCCAACTGGTACATGGTGTTGAACGCTTGCTGGATGGTGGCGCCACAGGTGAGCAAGCCATGGTTGCGCAAGATCATGGCGTCGTGGGCCCCCAGGTCTTGCACCAAGCGCACGCGCTCAGCCAAGTCAATGGCCGGGCCCTCAAAGTCGTGATAGCCGATGTGGCCCACAAAACGGATCGAGGTTTGCGTCAACGGCAACAAGCCGCACTGCATGCTGGCCACGGCCATGCCCGCACGGGTGTGGGTGTGAATCACGCAGCGCACATCGGCACGCGCTTCGTGAATGCATCCGTGAATCACATAGCCGGACTTGTTGATGCCGTAGTCGGTGTCGGGCTGGCTGATGATCTGACCCGAGGCATCGATCTTGACCAAGCTCGAGGCAGTGATTTCTTTGTAGAGCAAGCCATAGAGGTTGATCAGCAAATGGTCCGTGCCCGGAATGCGCGCCGTGATGTGGTTGTAGATCAGGTCGGTCATGCCGAACTCATCCATCAAGCGGTAACAGGCGGCCAACTCGACACGGGTTTGCCATTCTTCGGGCGAGACGCTGTGCTCAAGGCAAGGAAAGTCGGTGCTGTAGTTCATGGGGGTGCTTTGGGTCAAAGTTCAAGCGCTTGCAACACGCGCTGGGGCGTGATGTCTTCCAAGCAACGGGTGTGGCCCAAGGGGCACACCCGCTCATAGCAGGGAGCGCAAGCCAAGGGTGGGTGGTAATGGGCGTCGACACGCAGCCACAACACGCGGGCTTTGTCGTTCAAAGGCGGCGTGTGCTCGGGGCTTGAGGAGCCATACACCGCCACTTGACGCACCCCAAACGCGGCCGCCACATGCATGAGGCCTGAGTCGTTGCTGACCACGCGGTAGGCTAAAGCGATCAAGGCAAAGGCTTGGACCAAGGAGGTCTGACCCGCCAAATTGATGCACTGGCCAGGACGCGCCGCATTGGCTGCGCGCGCGATGTCATCACACAGCGCGTGCTCTTTGCTGGAGCCCAACAACAACACGGGCATGTCGAGCTGCGCGGCCAGCTCGGCAAAGTGGTGGGCGGGCCAACGCTTGGCAGGGCCGTACTCGGCACCGGGTGCAAACACCACATAGCTGTTGCGTGCCAGCGTGGGCATGTCAGGCATCCGCCCCACATGCTCCAGCGCTTCGTCGAGTTGGGCGCTGGGGAGTTTGAGCACGGGGCGCAAATCACCCCCCAGTTGCATGGACCCAGAAGTACCCAGCAAACTCAAGGCGGCGTAAAACTCCACCATCGGGGGGCGCAC
>CAIVLE010000150.1 GCA_903906635.1 uncultured Burkholderiales bacterium
CCAACCGCAAAGCACTCATGCCTGCTTCGGTGCCAGAGCTGACCAATCGCACCATCTCCATGGAAGGGACGTGTTTGAGGATGGCTTCGGCCAGTTCAATTTCACGCTCGGTTGGGGCGCCAAAAGAAAAACCATCCAAGGCGGCTTTTTGCACGGCTTCGAGCACCGCGGCATTGCCGTGACCCAAGATCATCGGACCCCAAGAGCCAATGTAGTCGATGTATTTCTTCCCGTTCGCATCCCAAAAATAAGCGCCTTGTGCCCGTTGCACAAATCGGGGAGTGCCGCCCACCGCGCGAAAGGCGCGTACAGGGGAGTTCACGCCGCCAGGAATCACTCGGGCAGCACGTTCAAACAGTTCTTGGTTGCGGTCGGTCATGGTCAGTTTCAGTGTTTGGTTTCAAAACGGGGCAATGAAAAGTCTTCTGCCGTGGGCGGACTCTCATCACCATCATCGTTGCCTTCTTCCTCGGCCTCGGCCCAAAACAAGCGGTCTGGCAGCAGATGGCCCATGCCAGGTCGAAAGCCGCTGTTGAGGCTTTGGTCGAGAAAATTCAGCGCCTCATGGGTGGCAGCTTCAAGGTCGGTGCCCGAGGCCAGCAAAGCCGCCAAGGTGATGCTCAAAGTGTCTCCTGCCCCCGAGAATACCGCGTCAAAACGCTCAAAGCGTTCACTCACCATCACGGTGTGTGCGGTGGCCAAGGCGTTTTCTACCTGCTGATCGGGGTGGTTGATGCCCGTGACCAGCACATAGGGCACGCCCACGTCGGCTGCGGCACGCGCCAAGTCGCGCGGGCCTGGGCTGCGTGTTTGGTTCCACTCAGGCAAAAGCCAGCGCCACAAGGTGTTGTGGTTGCCTACCAGCACCGTGGTCTGAGGCAAGATCAGTTCGCGAAAAGCATCCAAATAGGCGTCGATGTGCTCGTCTTCCCACCATGACAAATTGGGCATGTAGGCCACCACGGGGACTTCGGCGTAGTCGGTGGTGATTTCGGCAATGGCGCTGAGGTTTTCGGGGTTACCGCAAAAACCAACCTTGATCACTTGCACGCTGACGTCTTCTAGCACGCTGCGTGCTTGCTCGGCCACGGCTTCTTCGTCAAAGGCCACATGGTCAAAAATTTCTGCCGTGTCGCGCATGTAGGCGCCGGTCACCACAGGCAGGGCATGTGCGCCCACGGAGGCACTGGCCAGCACATCGGCGCTCAAGCCCCCTGCGCCAGATGGGTCACTGGCGTTGAAGACCAGCACACACGGTGGAGCGGTTGCAATTTCGTCCGAGAGCGTGACGTCGTGTGCGGCGGGTGTGTTTTCTGGCGTCATAGGGCGTCTATACAATGCATTTCATTCTATGCGTTGACGAAAGAAATGCTGTGTCGAAAACTTGGATGTGTCTAATTTGTGGCTGGATTTACGACGAAGAGGCCGGTGCGCCTGACCACGGCATTGCCCCTGGCACGCCCTGGGAGCAAGTGCCTATGAATTGGACTTGCCCTGAGTGCGCTGCCCGCAAAGAAGACTTTGAAATGGTTCAGTTTTAAGTCCCTGGCAAGCACGCGGGCCCGGGGTGCGCGTCAAGCAAGGTGTGACTGGGTGGGCTCACTTCAAAGGTCTCTTTGGTAGCGTTCGACCATGGCCTCTTGGGTCTCCGCCGGCTCGTCCAATCCCACTTGGTCTTTGATCATCTGCCCCATGCTCGCCAGCGCCGAGCGCTTGACCTGGCTGCTGGCATGCCACAGCTTGGCACGCATCATGGCTTTGGCGCAATGCAAATAGGCTTCACGCACCGTGACTTCAATCACCGTTTTCGGTGGACGTGCTTCATGTGAAAACTTCTCCAGCAATGCCGGGGATGTGCTGATCGTGGCTTGACCATTGACGCGCAAGGTTTCGTCCACACCCGGAATCAAAAACAGCAAACCTATTTCGCCCGTGGCGATGATGTTGTCTAGGGTGTCAAGCCGGTTGTTGCCTGAAGCGTCGGGCAACCACAGCGTGGTGTCGTTGCCCACCTTCACAAAACCCGGCGCGCCACCGCGTGGCGAGGCATCCATCTGCTGCGAGGCGCTGCTGCTGGAGACCACCACAAACGGTGACAGTGCAATGAAGCGTTGGATGTGCGCGTCCAGGTGCGCAAGTTGTTTTTTCACGGCGCGTTCGCCGGGGAACGCATAGACACGACGCAAGTCGTCGACAGATTGGATCTTCATTTTTCTTTTTTCACCACGGCATAACGCTGCAGGGTCAAGACGCGTGCCTGGGCGTGGTCGACTATTGGGGCAGGGTAGTCTTTGCCCAGCTCAAAGCCCGCCGCTTGCAGCTCCATCGGTTTGGCCAACCAAGGAGCGTGGATCGCCGCATTGGAGAGCTTGGCCAGCGCCGGCACGTAGCGACGGATGAATTTGCCCTCGGGGTCAAACTTCTCGCTTTGGCTGATGGGGTTGAAGATGCGAAAGTAAGGTTGCGCGTCACAACCGCTCGAGCTGGCCCATTGCCAGCCGCCATTGTTGGCAGCCAAGTCAAAGTCATTCAAGTGCTGGGCAAAGTAGCGCTCGCCCCAGCGCCAGTCAATTCCCAAATCTTTCACCAAAAAGCATGCCACCACCATGCGCAAGCGGTTGTGCATGTAGCCTGTTTGGTTGATCTGTGCCATGGCTGCATCGACCAAGGGGTAGCCCGTGCGCCCTTCGCACCAAGCGGCAAACTGTTCCTTGGCGTGCTTGTTGTGCTCCCACTTGATGGCGTCGTATTCGGGTTTGAATGAGGCGTTCACCACCCGTGGGTGGTGGTGCAAGATCTGGTGGTAAAAATCCCGCCAAATCAACTCGGATAACCACACCTCGGCCCCTTTGGAGCCCGCCAACATGCGCTGATAGCCAGTGGATGCAAGTTGGCGAATGGACACGGTGCCAAAGCGCAAGTGCACACCCAGGTAACTGGGCCCTTTGACGGAGGGAAAGTTGCGCGTCTCGTCATAGCGGTCCATCCGGTCAAAGAAGTCTTCAAACAAAGCCAAGCCCCCCGGGCTGCCGGTGGGCACATGCAGGCTGCTCAAGTTGGTGGGCTCAAAGCCCAACTCTTGGAGCGTGGGAATCGGTGACTGATAGGCCGCGGGTCTGGGCGCTAAGGCTTTGACATATTTACCCACCGGGTAGGAGCGCAGGTAGTAGTCGTTGACCTTTTGCAGCCATGCATTTTTGTACGGCGTGAACACCCCATAGGGCTTGCCCATTTGCGTCAGCACCTCACTGCGCTCGAAGATCACATGGTCTTTGTAGGTCTGAAAACCAATCCCCGCATTGGCCAAGGCGCCGCGCACTTTGGCATCACGTGCCAAGGCCTCGGGCTCGTCGTCGTGGTTGGCAAACACCTCTTGCACGCCCAAGGCTTTGGCCAATTGCGGCACCTCGTCCACAGCCACGGCATGGCGCACGATCAAGCCCGCTTTGGCGCCCCCCCCGACAGCTCGCAGTTCTGCGTCCAATGACATCAGCGATTCGCGGATGAACTCCACCCGTCGGTCTTGGCGGGGCAAGCTGTCCAAGATGGCGCGGTCAAAGACAAACACGCAGTGCACGTGTTGGCAGGTTTTGAGCGCGTGGTAGAGCGCTGCGTTGTCAAATGCGCGCAGGTCGCGACGAAACCACATCAGTCCCGCAGGGACATGGGTGGTGTGGTGGGAGGAGCTTGGCATGTTCACCCTTAAAATTGGTCCATGACCGCCGATTCTGCCCCCACCAACTTGACGCATCACTTTTTGATTGCCATGCCGGGGCTGGAGGACGCCACATTTGCCAAAACCGTGGTCTATCTGTGCGAGCACAGCGAGCGCGGCGCATTGGGACTGGTGATCAACAAAGCCAGTGACTTGAGCATGAAAGCTTTGTTCGAAAAAGTCGATCTGCCTTTGATACGCGCAGACTTGTTCGATGCGCCTGTGTTGCAAGGCGGGCCAGTTCACACCGAACGAGGCTTTGTGTTGCACGAGGCCATGTTGGCCACGCCCGAAGCCACGCAGCAAGCCGCCTTGACCGCCTCACAGCCCAGCAAGACCCCAGAATCCATCTATGCCTCGACCATGACGATTCCGGGGGGCTTGGAGATGACCACATCCAAGGACGTGCTCGAAGCCTTGTCCACTGGTGCGGGCCCACGCCGAGTGTTGATTTCTCTGGGCTACTCCGCCTGGGGCCAAGGCCAGCTCGAGTCGGAGTTGGCCGAGAACAGCTGGCTGACTGTGGGCGCTGACATGGCGGTGATTTTTGACACCCCGATTGAGCAACGCTACGAACGCGCCATGGGCCTATTGGGCTTGGCGTCTTGGATGTTGTCGCCTGAGATCGGCCACGCATGAGCAGCCTACCCGCGCTCCATGTCCCCGCTGGGTTGCAGTCTTTTTTGGCGTTTGACTTTGGCATCAAACGCACCGGTGTGGCCTATGGCAGTCGTTTCTTGCGCCAAGCCCAGCCCCAAGCCACGGTCAACGCCCAAGGCAACGCACGTTGGGAGCCGATTGCCCAGCGCATTGCCCAGTGGCAACCTGACGCCTTGGTGGTCGGGGTGCCGTTTCATCCCGATGGCGCCGCCCACGACAACACCGCCAAGGCGCGTCAATTTGCCCGCCAGTTGCAGGGCCGTTTTCGGCTGCCCGTGTTTGAGGTGGATGAGCGCTACAGCACCACTGAGGCTTTGAGCCAAGGTGCCCAAGACGCTGATGCGGCATCGGCTTGCATTATCTTGAACCAATTTTTTCGAGAGCTTGGCCCATGAATGGAAATCTTTTTTTAGACGCCGAGAGCTTGTATGTCGAGCTGCTCAAAGGCGTGCGCAGCATGCTCACGCCAAACACCCGCTTGGTGGGCATCACCTCAGGAGGTGCTTGGCTGGCGGTGCGTTTGCACAAAGACCTCGGCTTAGAGGGCGAGGCCGGCAGCATTTCGTCGGCCATGCACCGAGATGATTTTGCCCAACGCGGTCTGGCCGATGGCGGTCAAACCAAATTGCCGTTTGAAATCAACGGCGCGCACCTGATCGTGCTCGACGATGTGCTCTACACCGGGCGCACCATCCGAGCCGTGCTCAACGAGTTGTTTGACTATGGTCGACCCGCCAGCGTCAAGCTCGCCGTCTTGGTGGACCGGGGTGGGCGCGAGTTACCTGTGCAGGCCGACTTTGCCGCGGCGCGTGTGACCCTGCCTGCCAGTCAGTCGCTGGCGTTGGCCAAAACCCAATCCGGTGAATTTAATTTTTCTGTGAAAGCCTGAGCCGCACCATGCTGTTCAAACGCAACCCCCAACTCAACAAAAACGGCGAGCTCATTCATTTGCTCTCCACCGAAGGCTTGTCGCGTGACATCCTCACGCACATCCTAGACACGGCAGCCAACTTCGTCTCGGTCAATGACCGTGAGGTCAAAAAAGTGCCGCTCCTGCGTGGCAAAAGCGTGTTCAACCTGTTCTTTGAAAACAGCACCCGCACCCGCACCACCTTTGAAATTGCCGCCAAGCGCTTATCGGCAGACGTCTTCAACCTGGACATCGCGCGCTCCTCGGCCAGCAAAGGTGAGTCGCTGCTCGACACCATCGCCAACCTCAGCGCCATGGCTGCTGATATCTTTGTGGTGCGCCACAGCGAGTCTGGCGCGCCCTACCTCATCGCCGAACACGTGGCACCCCATGTGCATGTGGTCAACGCAGGTGACGGGCGGCATGCCCACCCGACCCAAGGCCTGCTGGACATGTACACCATTCGGCATTTCAAAAAAGACTTCACCCACCTCACCGTAGCCATTGTGGGCGACGTCTTGCACTCTCGGGTGGCACGCTCGGACATCCATGCACTCACCACCCTGGGTTGTGCCGAGGTGCGGGTGGTCGGCCCCAAGACCTTGGTGCCTGGTGACTTGGCGCAAATGGGGGTCAAGGTGTTCAACAACCTCGAAGATGGCATCCGTGGCTGCGATGTAGTGATCACCCTGCGCTTGCAAAACGAGCGCATGAGCGGCGCGTTGTTGCCATCGAGTCAAGAATATTTCAAAGCCTTTGGCCTCACGCCAGAGAAACTGCAACTGGCCAAACCCGACGCCATCGTCATGCACCCAGGCCCGATCAACCGAGGCGTTGAGATCGACTCGGCGGTGGTCGACGGTCCGCAAAGCGTGATCTTGTCGCAGGTGACATTTGGCATCGCCGTGCGCATGGCGGTCATGTCCATCGTGGCGGGGAATGAAGCATGAACATCCTGATTCAAAACGGCCGCGTGATCGACCCGGCTTCTGGGCTTGACCAAATGGCAGATGTGGCCGTGGTCGACGGCCGCATCGCAGCCATTGCCACAGCGGGTGAGTCCTGGCCCGTTGGTTTTTCTCCCGATCAACGCATCGACGCCACAGGGTGCATCGTGGCGCCTGGTTTGGTGGACCTTCAAGTGCGCTTGCGCGAGCCGGGTTATGAGCACGAAGGCATGCTTGACTCCGAACTCAACGCTGCTGTCGCCGGGGGCGTGACCAGTCTGGTCTGCCCGCCCGACACCGACCCGGTGCTCGATGAGCCAGGCTTGGTGGAAATGCTGCGCTTTCGGGCCGACAAGTTACACCGTGCCCGCGTGTTCCCTCTTGGTGCGTTGACCCGAGGCCTGCAAGGTGAGGTCTTGACCGAGATGGTGGAGCTCACCCAAGCTGGGTGTGTGGGGTTCAGCCAAGCTGAGGTGGCCTTGGCCAACACCCAGGTCTTGCAACGTGCGCTGCAATACGCGGCCACCTATGGTTACACCGTGTGGCTGC
Organism: uncultured Burkholderiales bacterium; assembly: GCA_903906635.1. Taxonomy (GTDB): domain Bacteria; phylum Pseudomonadota; class Gammaproteobacteria; order Burkholderiales; family Burkholderiaceae_C; genus Limnohabitans. Next base: position 6,782 of record CAIVLE010000150.1, read on the forward strand.
GCCCTCAAGAATTGCATCTGGGCAAAGGTGTCGCCGCCAGTGGCGCGTTGGCCACCCGACTGGGTTTGAGTGGCGTGTCAGTGGCCGCTGAAACCATTGCCTTGCACACCATCTTTGCCCTCATGCGTGCCACCAAAGCGCGAGTGCACCTGTGTCGCATCTCCAGCGCCGAAGGGGTTGCGTTGGTGCGGGCGGCCAAAGCCGAAGGGCTGGCGGTCACCGCAGACGTGAGCATCAACTCGTTGCACCTGACAGACCTCGATGTGGGCTACTTTGACAGCCGTGCCCGTGTGACCCCTGTGCTGCGCCAACAGCGCGACCGCGATGCCTTGCGGGCGGCCTTGGCCGATGGCACCTTGGACGCCTTGGTCTCAGACCACACCCCGGTCGACGTGGATGCCAAAGCGCTGCCTTTTGCCGAAGCCGAGCCTGGGGCCACCGGTTTGGAGCTGTTGTTGAGCCTGGCCCTCAAGTGGGCACACGGCTCGGGCGTGAGTCTGCTGCGTGCCTTGGATGTGATCACGGCGCAACCCGCACGTGTGCTGGGGCACCGCGTGTCGGACCACCCAAGCCTTGGGCAACTGCATGTCGGTGCGCTGGCCGATGTGGTGGTCTTTGACCCAGAAGTCCATTGGCAAGTCACCCCTGATGCACTGCGCAGCCAGGGCAAGCACACGCCGTTTGCGTTCGACATGAGCGGCATGGCCTTGCCTGCCCGCGTCAAAGCCACCTTGGTGGATGGGCGCATCGCCTACCAGGCCTGATCACGCCCAGCATGCGTGCTTTGCAAGCGCTCTACAAGTTGGCACGCGTGTTGGGTTGGGTGGTGTACGGCTACTGGCGCGTGCGCACGGTGTTTCCCAAACTCAGTGACACACAGCAAGCCCGCGCGGTGGAGGTGTGGGCCCGTGGCATGCTTGCCATCATGGGCATCGAGGTGCGTGTCAAAGGCCATCCAAGCCCTGGCCCGGTCTTGATGGCGGCCAATCACATCTCATGGTTGGACATCTTGGTCATGCACGCCGCAAGCCATTGCCGTTTTGTGGCCAAGTCTGAAATTCGCAGTTGGCCTTTGTTGGGCGTGCTCACCACAGGAGGGGGCTCGCTGTTCATCGAACGCGCATCCTCCCGTGATGCCATGCGTTTGGTGCACCACATGGCCGACGCCTTGCGCCGAGGCGACGTATTGGCGGTTTTTCCGGAAGGCGGCACGGGGGACGGTGTGAACCTCTTGCCCTTTCATGCCAACTTGTTACAAGCGGCCATTTCCTCGGGTGCACCGGCGCAGCCAGTGGCTTTGCAGTTCATCGAAGCGGCCACATGCGAGCGCAGCTTGGCGCCTTGTTATCACGCGCAAGACACTTTGTTCGGCTCACTTTGGCGCACCTTGTGTGCGCCGCCATTGTTGGCCGTGGTGCGCTATGGCCAGCCTCAAAGCACCTTAGGACTGCACCGGCGTGAATGCGCCCAGCGTGTGCAACAAGCGATTGCAGAGTCCTTGGCCAGAGCTCACCCCACGCCAGCGTCTGGCTCGTCAGGCCCCTGAAGACCCTTCAGGGTTTGAGGTAGGCGAAGCCTTCTTTGGCTTGCAGCCTGGCCACCTCGGCCACGCCGGAGGGCACGATCTTGGCTTCCATCAGCACTTTGGATGCGTCAATCTGGCGAACTTCCAGGGTGTTGTTGCAGACCCGAAATTGCACACCTTTGCTGCTCAAGTCACCCACCACACCGCTGAACTCGCGGCCTTTGCTGTCTTTGGCACCCTCGAGCAAAAAATCAATTCCTGGGCCATGGGTGACGACGGTGATTTTGGCGCTGGGGTCGGCGTTGAGGTGGTTGCGCACATTGTTCAAGATGGCCGCTGTGCTCTCTAGGCCGGTGTTGACGTGGTAGACCACTTTGACGTCTTGCGCTTGCACCCAACTGCTGGCACAAGCCAGCAGCAGCGCAGCGGCCATGGTTTTGAAGGCTTGATAAAAGTTCATCGGTGTCTCACAGCAAGGTGTCGGCCCAAATGTTGTGGGCCCAGTTCATGGCGTACACGCCTTCCAATTCGCTCGGGGCTGGGGAGACGCCGCCAGAGCCAGGCACGGTTTTGTAGGTGTTTTCTTTGACGTCATATTGATGCAGCGAGGCCACATGCACCACCAACTTGTCGTTCACAAAACTGTAGCAGGTGTTGCTCAAAAACGGAGCTGGGTTGACCGCGAGGTCGCTGAGTTGCGCCACGATGGCCGCTGCGGCGACCTTGCCATGCGAGTTGGCCATGTGTCCCGACTTGGGCATCAAGGGCGCAATCATGATCGAGTCACCCAAGATGTGGATGTCTTTGGCTTGTGTGGATTCAAAGGTCAAAAAGTTCACGCCGCACCAACGCCCGTTGGCATTGGCCAGCTGGGTTTGCACGGCAATGCTGCCTGCGCGCATGCTGGGCAAGACGTTGAGCACATCGGCTTGGATGTCGTTTTGAATTTCAAATTTCAGCGTCTTCGTGGCGGCATCCACGCCCATCACCTTGTGCTGGGGCACGTACTCTAAGATGCCTTTGTAGTGGTCGGCCCAAAACTTTTTGAACAGCGGTCCTTTGGAGGTCACATCCGGGTTGGCATCCAAGATCAGCACTTTTGACTTGGGCTTGTGTTGCTTGAAGTAATGTGCCACCTGGCTGGCGCGCTCATACGGTCCAGGGGGGCAGCGGTAGGGTGCTTCCGGAATGGTGATGGCAAACACGCCACCATCGGGCATCGCTTGGAGCTGTTGGCGCAAGGCGAGCGTCTCGGGACCTGCTTTCCAAGCATGCAAGATTTGTCCGGAGGCGTTGGCAGCTTGCAAACCTTCGACGCTGCCAAACATGAGCTCCACGCCTGGGGACATCACCAATTTGTCGTACCGAATGCTGGGTCCACTGGCCAGGGTCACGGTTTTTTTGACAGCATCCACGCCCGTCACTCGGTCGCGCACCACGTTGACCCCGTGCTTGCCTGAGAGCTTATCGTAGGGCGTGGTGATGTCTGCCATGGTTTTGCTGCCACCAATCACCAAGTTGGAAATAGGGCAAGACACAAACGCGGCGTCAGGCTCAATCATCACCACGTCAATTTGGTAGTTCGAGAGCATGCGAATGTACTTGGCGGCGGTCGCGCCACCATAGCCGCCACCGATCACCACCACACGGGCTTTGTCAGGGATGCGCCCGGTGCTGGCGCACCCCGCCATTGCCAACGAACCCAACGCCAAAGAGGCTTGTACAAAGTTGCGACGTTTCATGTGAACTCCTGAATCAGCGTGGGATGGCCGCGTAGTAGCTGGCAATGGTGAGGATCTGTGCATCGCTCAAACCCTTGCTGAGCTGGTGCATCACCGTGGCAGGGCGGGTGCCTTCCTTGAACGCCTTCATCTGCAAGACCATGTAGTCTTTGGGCATGCCAGCCAAAGCCGGAATGCTGGAGCCTTCCACGGTTCGGCCCTCTGTGCCATGGCAATTGGCGCACATGGCGGCGGTGGCACGGGTGTGCAAAATTTCTTCTTTGCTTTGGGCATGGGCTGCGCCCGTGCAAGCCCATATCAGGACAGTCCAGCAAGCCCACTGGAGGACAGAGCGTGTGTTCATGGAGACCTCTTACAAGTCAGGAGTGTGAATCAGGGTGCTTACTTTAACGGCTTCATCGGGTGTGACGCACGGCGCGTGATGCAGCGATACAACGCATACATAGCCCCTGTTGGCTGTAACACTCCAAGTGCTGGCTCAAGCCCTCTGAATCGGTTCTTGTTTGATCTATCCCTCAGGACAGGACAGGAGAGCAAAGGCTCTGTGGTTCGTTGGGACATTGGCCTTACGGCAAAATGGCACCCAAACTGCACCAGGAGTGATTCATGCAAACCCGACGCGAGACCCTTCAGCGCAGCGCTGTTGTGGCGTCTCTCTTGGCCTCTAGCGGCCTGTTTCCTCAATACGCCCAAGCGTTTGACAAAGTAGCCTTTGATGCCAAAACCATGGCAGAGGCTGTCAAAGCCATGGGCGGGTCCGCCCCCGTAGAAAGCAAAGAAGTGACCATCACCGGGCCTGATATTGCTGAGAACGGTGCGGTCGTGCCTTTGGTGGTGGGCACCTCGCTGTCTCAAGTCAAACGGGTTTTATTGCTGGTGGAGAAGAATCCAGCCCCTTTGGTGGCCATGTTCAACGTCTCGCCGGATGTTGAAGCCACGTTTTCCACCCGCACCAAGATGGGCCAGTCTTCGGATGTGTATGCCGTGGCGATCACCCAAGACGGCAAAGCCTTCTTTGCCAAGAAGGACGTCAAAGTCACCCTCGGCGGCTGCGGCGGCTGATCCACACAGAATTGAGGAATACACATGTCAGATCCCATGCGCATTCGCGCACAAGCTGCCGGCGGCAACGCCACCATTCGCGTGCTGATGAGTCACGAAATGGAATCCGGTCAACGCAAAGATCCTAACGGCAAGACCATCCCCGCGTGGCACATCCAAGACGTGACTGCCAGCCTCAACGGCAAGCCTGTGTTGACGGCCGAGTGGGGCCCTGCAGTGTCCAAAAACCCGTACTTGCAATTCACCATCAAAGGTGCAAAGGCGGGGGACAAGGTGACCATCACCTGGCGAGACAACAAGGGCGAGAGTCGCACCGACGAAGCCACCGTGTCTTGATGTACTTCAGCACACTACACGCCATGTCTAAATTGCTCGCAAGGGGGCTGTGCGTTGGCACGCACTGGGCAGCCGCGTTGGGGCTGCTGGCGCTGTCGGGCTTTGCCATGGCGCAAAAGTCATCGGCTGACAGCATTGCCCAATACCGTGCCATGTTGCAAGACGGCAACCCCGCTGACTTGTTTGAAGCCAAAGGCGAAGACTTGTGGAAGCAAAAACGTGGCCCTAAAAACGCGTCGCTCGAACAATGCAATTTGGGCAAAGGCCCGGGCGTGGTCAAAGGCGCATGGGTGGAGTTGCCACGTTACTTTGCCGATACCGGACGGGTGCAGGACCTGGAGTCGCGGTTGCTGACCTGCATGCAAGATTTGCAGGGCTTCAATGCCGAGGTCATTGCCAACACACCGTTTGGCAAAGACGAGCAAAACAACGTCACCGCCATTGCCACTTGGATCTCAGCCGAGTCCAAAGGCATGACGTTCAATTTGTCGCAAAACCATGTCCAAGAACGCAAGATGTACGAAGTAGGCAAGCGCCTGTTTTTCTTGCGCGGGGGTTCACATGACTTTTCATGTGCGACCTGCCATTCGCAAGATGACAAGCGCATTCGTTTGCAAGATTTACCTAACCTCACCCAAAAGTCAGGCGCGACCAACGGCTTTGGTGCTTGGCCTGCCTACCGAGTCTCCAATGGACAGATGTGGAGCATGGAGCTTCGACTCAACGATTGCTACCGACAGCAACGCTTTGCGTATCCCCTGTTTGGCAGTGAAGCCCTCATTGCTTTGGGCGTCTTCATGGGCGTCACAGCGCAAGGCGGTGAGGCCACGGCGCCTGCCATCAAACGGTGAAAGCGCGCACAACATGAACCGCAGAAAATGAACCGTATCTACGCATTGATGGGAGTGGCTGTGGCCGCAACCCTGCTGGGCGCATGCAGCACACCCATGCCCACCCGCGCAGAATTAGACCAGCTCACCCAAGAAATCATCGCCCGCTCGTTTCGTGAGGAGGGCCAAGCCAAGTTGGATCGAATCCAACCGGACGAAGACAACCGCTTGTGTGCTGAGTCTGACCTCACGGGTGTGGCCCTTGATCCCAAGGTGGCCCAAGCGATCGAAGCGCGCAACTTGGCCACCATCCAGGCGCCTTCAGACGGCAAATTTCTGGGAGACTGGAGACAAGGCGAAGTCATCGCACAAAGTGGCGCTGGCAAAACTTGGACCGACAAAGAAGGATCGGTCAACGGTGGCAACTGTTACAACTGCCACCAGATCAGCCAAGAAGAGTTGTCCTACGGCACCCTGGGCCCGAGTCTTTATAACTACGGCAAGATCCGTGGCGTGATCGACCCCAGCAGTGCGCAAGCAAAACCCATCGTGGACTACACCTGGGGCAAGCTGCACAACGCTCGCGCGTACAACGCTTGCTCCAGCATGCCGCGTTTTGGCCACAAAGGCATCTTGAGCGAGGCGCAAATCAAACACCTCATGGCCTTGTTGCTCGATCCCGCCTCTGCGGTCAATCGCTGAGCTGTTGGTCAAACTCCAAGCGATGAACCTCACCAAACGCGAATTCATGCAGGTCTTGGGCGCGGGGAGCATGGCGGGCCTGAACCTGCAAGCGTTTGCCCAAGCCGATGCAAGACGCGCCGCTGAAGGTTTGTACAACATTCCTCAATTTGGCCAGGTCTCGTTTCTGCACATGACCGACTGCCACGCGCAGCTCAAGCCCATTTACTTTCGTGAGCCCAGTGTGAACTTAGGCGTGGGCAGCATGAAGGGGCAGTTGCCGCATTTGGTGGGAGAGCATTTGCTCAAGACAGTTGGCGTGCGCCCGGGCAGTGCCCAGGCCTACGGTTTGAGCCACCTTCACTTTGAAACTGCAGCCCAGCGCTTCGGTAAGGTGGGGGGCTTTGCGCATTTGGCCACTTTGGTCAAACGCCTCAAAGCCAGTCGTCCTGGTGCGTTGCTGCTGGATGGGGGAGACACCTGGCAGGGCAGTGCCACCTCCTTGTGGACAAAAGGCCAAGACATGGTCGACGCTTGCAAGTTGCTGGGGGTGGATGTGATGACCGGCCACTGGGAATTCACCTATGGCATGGAGCGGGTACAAGAGATTGTCGAGAATGACTTTGCCGGCAAGGTTGACTTTTTGGCCCAAAACATCCAAACCCAAGACTTTGGAGATCCGGTCTTCAAGTCCTATGTGATGCGTGAAATGAACGGCGTGCCCTGCGCGATCATTGGCCAAGCCTTTCCCTACACCCCCATTGCTAACCCGCGCTACATGGTGGCCGATTGGTCTTTCGGCATTCAGGAAGAAAACATGCAAAAGACGGTCGACCAAGCCCGCGCCAAAGGCGCGCAGGTGGTGGTCGTGCTGTCGCACAACGGCATGGACGTGGATCTGAAAATGGCCAGCCGCCTCAGTGGCATTGACGCCATTTTGGGGGGGCATACCCACGATGGCATGCCCGTGGCCACCCTGGTCGCAAATAAAGGCGGCAAAACCATCGTCACCAACGCAGGCTCCAACGGCAAGTTTTTAGGCGTGCTCGACTTCGAGGTCAAACACAAACATGTCACCGACTTTCGCTACAAGCTGTTGCCCGTGTTTGCCAACATGTTGCCTGCCGACTCCGAGATGGATGCACTCATCTCACGCGTGCGCGCGCCCTATGAGGCCCAACTCAGCGAAAAATTGGCCATCACCCAAGGCACGCTCTACCGCCGTGGCAACTTCAATGGCACGGGTGACCAGCTGTTGCTCGACGCATTGATGGACGTGCAAGGTGCCGACATCGCGTTCTCACCCGGTTTTCGTTGGGGCACCTCGCTGTTGCCAGGCCAAGCCATCACGCGTGAGTGGCTGATGGACATGACCGCCACCACATACTCCTATGCCACCGTGACCGAGATGACTGGGGAGACCCTCAAGGTCGTCTTGGAGGATGTGTGTGACAACCTCTTCAACCCTGACCCTTACTACCAGCAAGGCGGAGACATGGTGCGCGTGGGGGGACTTGAGTATGTGTGCCGCCCAAATTCTGGAATGGGGCAGCGCATTCACAACATGCGTCTCAAAGGCAAAGCCATTGAGGCCAACAAAAAATACAAAGTGGCAGGGTGGGCTCCCGTTGCCCAAGAAGCCAAGAACCAAAACCTCAAGATGGTCTGGGACGTGGCCGAGCAGTGGCTCAAAGCCTGCGGCGGTCAGGTGAGCGCACGCAAGCCCAACACCCCAACCCTTGAGGGGGTGCTGCCAAACGCTGGGGTGGCGCTTTAGGACTGTACTGCGGCATGCCGATGGCAGCTCACCAGATGGTCGTTGACCATGCCAGAAGCTTGCATGAAGGCATAACAGATGGTGCTGCCGACAAATTTAAACCCAGCCTTGCGCAAGGCTTTGCTCATCGTGTCTGACGCCGGGGTTTGCGCTGGCACCTCGGCCAGACTTTGGCGCTGGTGCTGAACGGGTTGGCCCTGGACAAACTGCCACACAAAGTCACTCAAGCGCTGTCCGCTGTCTCTTAGGGCCAGATACGCCTGGGCGTTGGTGATGGTGGCCGCCACTTTCAAGCGGTTGCGTACGATGCCTGGGTTGGCCATCAGCTCAGCGACTTTTAGGTCGTCATAGCGCGCTATTTTTTCTGGGTCGAAGTGGTCAAACGCGAGACGGTAGTGTTCGCGCTTTTTCAGCACCGTTGACCACGACAGGCCGGCTTGTGCTCCCTCTAAATTCAACAGCTCAAACAGGGCCCGCTCGTCACGCAGGGGCACGCCCCACTCGGTGTCGTGGTAGTGGCGGTAGAGCTCAAAGCCTTCACACCAGGGGCAGCGTTGCATACAACTCCTTTCAGCCTTCACCGACACACTGCGTCGGCATGGGCTTTAGATGTTTGAGTAATTTAGAACTGAGAACTCTGTCGTTCCCTTTTTAAGCACGGGCTCACAGAATCCACACATCGCAATTTTCAATGCATTCGCAAGAGACCCCCATGATTCAACGCAAACACTTCTTCTCCACCTTGGTCGCGCTTGGTGGGTTGGCCCTGGCCGGCTTGGCATGGGCCCAAGCACCTGCTCCCGTGAGCTTGCTCAATGTGTCCTACGACCCGACCCGTGAGCTGTATGTCGAGTTCAACGCTGCCTTTGCCAAATATTGGAAGGCCCAGACAGGTCAGGATGTGAGCATCAAACAGTCGCATGGCGGCTCGGGCAAACAGGCCCGCTCGGTCATCGACGGCATCGACGCCGACGTGGTCACGCTTGGGCTAGCCGGTGATATTGATGCCTTGGTCAAAAACGGTGGACTCATACCTGCCGACTGGCAAAAGCGCCTGCCCCACAACTCCTCACCGTACACCTCCACCATCGTGTTGGTCGTGCGCCAGGGAAACCCCAAAGGCATCAAAGACTGGGACGACTTGGTCAAGCCTGGTATCAGCGTGATCACGCCCAACCCCAAAACCTCGGGCGGCGCACGTTGGAACTACTTGGCGGCCTGGGAGTTTGCCAAACGCAAATACGGTGGTGACGTCAAAGCCAAAGACTTTGTAGCCCAGCTCTACAAAAACGTCCCCGTCTTGGACACTGGCGCACGCGGCTCGTCCATCACCTTTGCGCAACGCAACCAGGGCGATGTGTTCATTTCGTGGGAAAACGAAGCCCAGTTGCTAGAAAAAGAATTTGGCAGCAAAGTCGACATCGTCTACCCCTCTCTCAGCATCTTGGCCGAACCCCCAGTGACGGTGGTGGATAAAACAGTGGACCGAAAGGGCACACGCAAAGTGGCCGAGGCGTATTTGAACTACCTCTACACCGACGAAGGCCAAGACATTGTGGGCAAAAACTTCTACCGCCCCATCTC
>CAIVLE010000151.1 GCA_903906635.1 uncultured Burkholderiales bacterium
AACTGCCGCAAACAAGTTCACAATCACTTGTGCGCCCCAGTAGGACATTTGGCCCCACGGCAACAAGTAACCCATGAAGGCTTCGGCCATCAAGCACAAAAAGATGGCGCATCCAAACACCCACACCAGTTCGCGGGGCTTGCGGTAAGAACCGTAAATCAGGCCGCGGTACATGTGCATGTACACCACGATGAAAAACGCCGAAGCGCCGGTGGAGTGCATGTAGCGAATCAACCATCCCCAGGGCACATCACGCATGATGTACTCCACCGAGCCAAATGCCAAAGCAGCATCGGGCTTGTAATGCATGACCAAAAAGATACCGGTCACAATTTGGATCACCAGCACCAACAGCGCGAGCGAGCCAAAGAAGTAAAAGAAGTTGAAGTTCTTGGGCGCGTAGTACTCAGACAGGTGCTCTTTGTACAACTTGGACGCCGGAAAACGGTTGTCCACCCAGTTGAGCAGCTTTTCGCCAGCACTGGCGTTGGGAGAGATTTCTTTGAATTCAGCCATGGTGTGTCCTATCAGGCTTTTTTGTCTTCACCGATCAACAACTTGGTGTCGGAGAGGTACATGTGGGGTGGGACTTCGAGGTTGTCTGGTGCAGGTTTGTTCTTGAACACGCGTCCCGCCATGTCAAAGGTGGATCCATGGCAAGGACACAGAAAACCACCTTGCCAATCGTCTGGCAAGGAGGGTTGAGCACCCAATGTGAATTTGTCGGAAGGCGAGCACCCCAAGTGGGTGCAAATACCCACACCAACGAAGATTTCAGGCTTGATGGAACGCGCTTGGTTGCGAGCGTAGGCAGGCGTGAGTTCTGCAGGCTTGCGCTCAGACTTGGGGTCGGCCAGTTGGGGCTCGGTCTTGTTGAGCGCCGCCAATTGCTCGGGGGTGCGCTTGATGATCCAAACAGGCTTACCGCGCCATTCCACGGTCATTTTTTCACCGGGTTTGAGGGCTGAAATATCAACTTCCACTGCCGCTCCGGCGGCTTTGGCCTTTTCAGAAGGCTGGAAAGTACTCACAAAGGGGACAGCAACTGCCGCTCCGCCAACTGCACCGGCGCAGGTGGATGCGATCAGCCACGTGCGTTTGCTGGTGTCTACTGGGGTGTCACTCATGGAATTCCTCAAACAATTGTCACTGGTTGGGTTAACCCCATATTGTAGCTGACAGCCATGCGGTCTTCGAGTGCACCGCAGGCTAATGTTCACCCGCCAGATAAGCGCCGGGCCATGGCCAGCGCTTCGAGCAAGCTGGATGGATCGGCTCGACCCGTTCCCGCCAAATCAAAGGCCGTCCCATGGTCTGGACTTGTTCGAACCAAAGGCAGTCCCAAGGTCACATTGACCCCTTGCTCCACGCCCAGATACTTGACTGGAATCAGTCCTTGGTCGTGGTACATCGCGATCACCACGTCAAACTCACCTGGACTGCCGTTTTTGGCACGTGCCCGCATGAACACCGTGTCAGGCGCAAACGGTCCGCTCACCTGCAGCCCCTCTGCCCGCGCTTGCAGCAACGCAGGCACGATGATGTCAAGCTCCTCGCGGCCTAGCAGCCCACCCTCTCCGGCATGCGGATTCAAGCCCGCCACGCCCATGTGCGGCGCGCGACCCGTGGCCGCCAATTCGGCAGCGTGGGTGATGCGCAAGGTTTGCAAAATATTTTCAACCGTCACCGCCTCTATGGCTTGGCGCAAGGGCACGTGAATGCTCACGAGCACCGTGCGCAGCTCTCGGTTGGCCAGCATCATGCGCACGGGCATGTGCTCAACAGGCACCCCCACATGCGCTGCCGCACAGGCTTGAAGCATTTCGGTGTGTCCCGGAAATGGCACTCCGGCGGCAGACAAAGCCTCTTTGTGCAAAGGCGCCGTCACCACCGATGACAACTCCCCTCGCAGGGCGGCTTGAGCCGCCCACAACACCGCATCAGCTGCCAGTGCGCCAGCGGCTGCATTGATTTGGCCCCAGACAGGCAATTGCGTACTTGCTAAAGGCTTACCCACCTGCAAAACAGGCAAGGCCATGCGTGGCAAATCACGGGGAAGCTCAGACAACTGAGATAGCGGCAAAAGCGTCAGTCGTTCAGCTCGGGGATGGACTGCGGCCAACACATCTGCAGCACGCTGCATCACGGCCACATCCCCGACCACCACACAACCCTGCACAGATTGTGGAGCGTCACGAAAAGCCATTGCCACGATTTCAGGACCAATGCCCGCAGCGTCTCCCAAAGTCAGCGCGATGGGCTTGAAGTCGGCAACCATCGTCAAGCCGGGTTGTCGATGTCGATGAACTGATGCGTCAACCCCAACTGAGTTGCCACATGGGCCGCAACTGCAGGGGCTCCAAAACGTTCAGTGGCGTGGTGCCCACACGCTAAAAATGCCACACCGGTCTCCCGCGCCAAATGGGCTTGAGGTTCAGAAATTTCGCCTGTGATGAATGCGTCAACACCAACAGCAATGGCCGCCTCAAAAAACCCTTGCGCTGCGCCCGTGCACCAAGCGATGCGGCGAATGGGTCGACCTTGCCCATGCACCACCACTGGGACCCTGTGCAAGACTTGCGCCAAGACGTTCGCCAAAGCATCGACTGTTTCAAAGGTTTGACCGTCTCTGGGCTGCCCCCACAAACCCAGGTTTTGATCGCCAAACGTGCCTTGCACCATCAAACCCAAACGCAACCCAAGTTGCGCGTTGTTACCCAACTCTGGGTGTGCGTCCAGTGGCAGGTGGTACGCCAGCAAGTTGATGTCATGCGCCAACAACAAAGCGAGCCGCTGCTTCATCCAGCCCGTTATCGCACCATCCTGCCCACGCCAAAATAAGCCGTGGTGCACAAAAATTGCATCTGCTTTGGCTTCAATCGCGGCCTCAATCAGCGCGCGACTGGCTGTCACACCGGACACGATGTGATGGAGATGCGCTTTGCCTTCCACCTGCAAGCCATTGGGGCCATAGTCTTTGAAAAGCGCGGGTTGCAACAATGCGTTGCAGGTCTGGAGCAGCATGTGGCGGGGCACACCCAAAGGTAAGCTCATCGCTGTACCGCCTTGCTTTTGGCACGTTGCGTAGGCGTGACCTCCAAGCTCAAAGCTTGATTGCGGCGCACAACATCCAACTTAACCGGCACGCCTGGCGGCAAGGCCGCAATGCGCGTCAACAACTCCCCCACATGGCGCACTGGCTCACCAGCCACTCGCACCAACACATCGCCAGGGCGAACACCCGCTTTGGCAGCAGGTGCGTTTTGCAACACACCGGTGATGAGCACGCCCTCGACATCCTTCAAGCCAAAGGTTTGCGCCATCTCAGGGGTGAGCTCATCGGGCTCGATGCCCACCCAACCCCGGGTCACTTGGCCATCTCGCACGATCCCTTCAAGCACTTGACGCGCCGTGGAGACGGGAATGGCAAAGCCAATGCCCATATTGCCCCCTGAACGTGAATAAATGGCCGTATTAATGCCCAACAAGCTGCCATTCACATCGACCAATGCGCCACCCGAATTGCCGGGGTTGATGGCGGCATCTGTTTGAATGAAGTTCTCAAACGTATTGATGCCCAATTGGTTGCGCCCCAAAGCCGACACAATGCCACTGGTCACGGTTTGCCCCACCCCAAAAGGGTTGCCAATGGCCAGCACTTTGTCGCCCACTTGAGCCGTGTCGGAGTTTCCTAGCGTGATCACGGGCAAACGGTCCAGTTGGATTCGCAAAATGGCCAGGTCAGTCTCAGGGTCGGTCCCCACCACCGTGGCAAGCGCCCTTCGGCTGTCGCTCAAGGTGACCTCAATTTCGTCGGCCCCCTCGATCACGTGGTTGTTGGTCAAGATATAGCCCTCGGGGCTGACGATCACGCCACTGCCCAACCCAGCTTGAGGCGCCTCGCTGTCGCGCTCGCCATGAAAGAACTGAAACCAAGGATCGTTCGACTGAGGTGTTTTCTTGGCCGCCTGCGTGGTGGCAATACTGACTACAGCAGGGGCAGCTCGCTTGGCGGCCGGACTCAAACTGCCAGGCATCACCGCACCGGGCGCGAGCGGCGGCGCCTCTTGCAGACTCACACCATTGAGGCGAGGCGCCAGACTCAACCACTGAGGCTTGAGCGTTGCCACGACAAACCACAGCGCCACAGCCACAGTGACGAGTTGGGAAAAAAGCAACCAATGACGTTTCATGGGGCTTTCAACCGGTTCACTCAGCGTCTGGCGCTTGGGTATGCTTGATGAACAACTGGGCAGCCCAGATGCCAATTTCGTACAACACGCACATGGGAATGGCCAAAGCCAGTTGCGACACCACATCTGGGGGCGTCACGATGGCCGCCACGATGAAGGCCAACACCACGAAATAAGAACGAAATCCTTTGAGTTTTTCAATGCTCACCACATTCATGCGTGCCAAGACGATCACCACAATGGGTACCTCAAAAGCCAAGCCAAATGCGATGAACATCGTCAAGACGAAACTCAAATAGGCCTCGATGTCAGGGGCAGCCGTGATGCTTTTGGGGGCAAAACTTTGGATGAACTTGAACACCTGGCCAAACACAAAGAAATAGCAAAAAGCCACGCCAATCATGAAAAGCACAGTGCTCGAGACCACCAGGGGCAAAACCAACTTTTTCTCGTGTGAATACAAACCCGGCGCCACAAACGCCCACACCTGATAGAGCACCACCGGCAAGGCCAACAAAAAAGCGGCCATCAACAAAATTTTGAGCGGCACCAAAAACGGCGAAATCACCGACGTCGCAATCAACGTGGCACCTGCAGGCAGCTGCGCCACCAAAGGCGCAGCCAACAAGTCATACAGGTCTGCGGGGCCAGGGAAGATCGCTAGCACGGCGCCAGCCACTGCCACCGCAATGGTGGCCTTGACCAAGCGGTCTCGCAACTCGATCAAGTGCTGAACAAAGGGTTGCTCGGTGCCGGCGAGTTCGTCTTGGGATGGGGTATCAGACATCAGGCCTCACAGCGGGACGAAAACGCGCCACACGGGCTGCGCTAGACAAGGCCTTGGTGCGAACACCTTGGCGGGCTTTGTACCACTGGGGCACGCTGCCTCGTTTGAGACGCCACTTCTTACCGGGGTGCTGGTAGCTCAGTGGGGGGGGTTCAAGTGGGGTGTACTCGTGACCGGCCAGGCCAGAGGTGGCCTGCGCCCAGTCTTTTTCAAAGTCACTGCTGGCGGTTTGCACCGAATGCTCCACATCGCGAGCCGCACTTTCCACCGTATCTTTCATTTTTTTGAGCTCATCGAGCTCCATCGATCGGTTGACCTCAGCTTTGACGTCCGCCACATAGCGTTGCGCTTTGCCAATCAGTGCCCCCACTGTTCTGGCCACACGTGGCAGCTTCTCAGGGCCAATGACGATCAGCGCCACGGCGCCAATCAGCGCAATTTTGGATATACCCAGATCAATCACAGCAAACGATCAATGTGCATCAGGACTTGTGCTTGGCTTCAACGTCGATGGTGGTCTTGGCAGCTTCATGAGCGGCATTGACTTGAGCAGCAGGCTTGTCCTCAGGCGTTGAACCCTCTTTCATGCCATCCTTGAAGCCTTTTACAGCCCCACCCAAATCACCGCCTAAGTTTTTCAGCTTCTTGGTGCCAAACACCATGATGACGATCAACAAAACGATCAGCCAATGCCAAATTGAAAACGAACCCATGTGCTTCTCCTTGAATACGGGGAATTCTAATCAGCCACGCAACCATGGGC
This sequence comes from uncultured Burkholderiales bacterium, assembly GCA_903906635.1. GTDB lineage: Bacteria > Pseudomonadota > Gammaproteobacteria > Burkholderiales > Burkholderiaceae_C > Limnohabitans. Next base: position 5,744 of record CAIVLE010000151.1, read on the forward strand.
GCGGTCCGCCCATGACATGCCAGTGCAAATGGTGGACTTCTTGTCCTCCCTCCGCACCGGTGTTGGTCACCAGGCGAAAACCGCCCTCTGGATAAGGTCTTGCGCCTTCTTGCACTGCCAGCTTAGGGGCCAGCAACATCATGCGCCCCAATAGGCCTTCATGCTCAAGGCCTACGTGCGCCATCGAGGGAATATGCAACTTGGGGATCATCAAAAAATGGATGGGGGCCCAAGGGTTGATGTCATGAAAAGCAAAGACCTCATCGTCTTCGTAGACTTTGCGAGAGGGAATTTGCCCGGCAATGATTTTGCAAAAAATACAGTTATCACTCGTCATGCTGATCACTTTGAAGAACGAATTCGTCCATGGGTTGCTGCTTGTTCATACGAACCAAGCCCAACACGATACGGTAGAGAAACCAAATCGAAATCAAAATCCAGGCAATCCAGCCTGGAATCAAAAACAAAAACCACAGAGGTGCAGTCACCACGTACAAGACGGCTGCCAACAATACGGTACGAATGCGGTAGCGAAAGTGCGAAGCCTGCCAGGTACCACGGGCGTCTTCTCGTTTCACCAAATCCAAAATCAGCGCCACCACCAACAAAACCGGGCCCACTTGCGCCCCCGGAATGACGGCGCTCACCGCCACGATCAGGTGCAGCACATAGCTGACCCAACTGACGGCTTGCAAGGCATCACTTTGTCCAGACGAGGGAGATGGCAGCGCCATAGATTGCGTCATTCGCCCGACTGTTCGCGGGCCTGGGCTTTGCGGAGTGCTTTTTCTTCCAAGCCGCTGAGCCCTTCTCGGCGGGCCAACTCACTCACCACATCGGCAGGCGTCAAGCCATAGTGAGCCAGTGCAATCATGCTGTGAAACCACAAGTCAGCCACCTCGTACACCAGTTTGGCGGGGTCACCACCATGGTCCACGTCTTTTGCAGCCATCACGGTTTCGGTGGCTTCTTCGCCAATTTTTTTCAAAAAAGCATCTGGCCCTTTGTGGAGCAAGCGTGACACGTAGCTCTTCTCAGGGTCACCGCCATGGGCGGGCTTGCGACTTTCAATCACCGCCGCGAGGCGCTGCAAGGTGTCTAAATTGTTGACGTCGGTCGAACTCATGGCGGTCATTTATAAATCGATTCGGGGTCTTTGAGCACGGGCTCACAGGCTTGCCAGTCGTCGCCTTCCAAGCGTTGGAAAAAACAACTGTGTCGCCCAGTATGGCAGGCTATGCCTGGCGTGTGCCCCAGCTGTGTCACACGCAGCAACACCACGTCGTTGTCACAGTCCAGGCGGATGTCGTGCACGTTTTGCACGTGGCCCGACTCCTCACCTTTGAACCACAACTTGTTGCGCGAGCGGCTGAAGTACACCGCCCGCTTGAGCTCGGCTGTTTTTTGCAGCGCTTCACGGTTCATCCAGGCAAACATGAGCACATCGCCGCTGTCGTTTTCTTGGGCGATGACGGGCACCAAGCCCTTGTCGTCCCATTTGATTGTGTCTAGCCAATTCATAAGGGGTGATCTTACTCAGTAGCGCGATCTCAACCGGGCAATTTCTCATCGATCCATCCACCGCCAGCCATTTGGGGTGACTTGCTCAGCGCATGAGCAAGTCCAACGTCACAAGCGCACCGGTATTCCTCGCTCACGCATGCGTTGTTTGGCTTGTTGCACCGTGTATTCACCATAGTGAAAAATGCTGGCTGCCAGCACTGCATCGGCACCGCCTTGCTGCACGCCATCGGCTAAATGATCCAGGTTGCCCACACCACCCGAGGCAATGACAGGCACTGACACAGCATCGGCCACGGCGCGGGTCAATGCCAAATCAAAGCCTGACTTGGTGCCGTCACGGTCCATGCTGGTGAGCAAAATTTCACCGGCCCCGTGCTCGGCCATTTGGGTGGCCCAAGCCACCGCATCCAGGCCCACGTTTTTACGCCCACCATGGCTAAATACATCCCAGCCAGGCCCCAATGGCTGGCCACGCGCATCCAAACGATGTTCTTCGTCGGCAGTGCGGCGCTTAGCATCGATGGCCACCACGATGCACTGGGCGCCATATTTGGCCGAGGCATCGCGAATCACCTGGGGGTTGGCAATGGCGGCCGAGTTGAAGCTCACCTTGTCGGCCCCGGCGTTGAGCAAGCGGCGGACATCGTCGACCACGCGTACACCGCCACCGACTGTGAGCGGAATGAACACTTGGCTGGCCACCGCCTCGATGATGTGCAAAATCACATCACGCGCGTCGCTGGTGGCGGTGATGTCCAAAAACGTCAACTCATCGGCCCCTTGCTCGTTGTAGCGAGCGGCAATTTCCACCGGATCGCCAGCATCCCGCAGCTCCACAAAGTTGACGCCTTTGACCACGCGACCACCGGTCACGTCCAGGCAAGGAATGATGCGTTTAGCAAGCATAGAGTTCCAGCAAATAAATTCTCAAGAAACAGTCAAACGTTGCCAGCCCAACCACTGGCCGGCTGCGGGCACATGGATGGGCTCAAACACCTGCGCGGCCTCCACGCACAGCATGCGCGCAAAGCCGTCACAGGGCATGTCTTTCAAGGTCGCGCATTTCTCGGAGCCAGGGTTCCAAACCACCGATTGGCCCCAAGACGGACTTTGCTCAACACACACCACGCCGCTGCCATCTTGCACCTGCAACGGGCCCGCTGCGCCAGCGTAGACACGGTCAAACTCGCCATCAAAGTACAGGGTCTCGTCGGCCACACCGTGCACATCGGACACGGCGTCCCATTCGGCTTGACCGTGCAACCCGGTCAGATCCGTCAAATCAATGTCATCCACCGCCAAGTAAGTGTGCAAAGCCCCCGTGAAAGCCAAAGGCTCAACGTCGGTGTTGTGCACCGACAAGCTCAATGTCATTTGACCGGGCGCGAGTTGCACGCGCAGTTGCGCGACAAATTGCTGCGGCCAAATGGCTTGCGTGTGGGCATTCGACGCCAATACGAAGTCAAAGTGTGCCTGAGTGTCCTTGGATGACGAATCAGCCAAAGACCACATCACGTTGCGGGCAAAGCCATGCTTGGGCAAGGGGCCGCGTTGGTTGAATTGCGGAAAACAAACCGGCACGCCACCACGGATGGCCGACTGACCATCCCACAGATTGTCTGGACTCAAAAATAAACGCTCTGTGCCCTGGCTGACCCAAGACAGCACATGGGCACCTTGCAAGGCCACCAACACGGTGTCGCCGCAAGGCAAGCTCAGGCGATGACAGGCCAGACCTTGAAAAACTTCCGTGTTGAACATGGGCATGGCCCCAACCCTCAGGCGCGTGCCGACGCATCGGCGAGTGAGGCGTTAACCATTGAGCTCATCGGCGCGGGCTTGGGCTTGTTCAAAATCCAAATCACCGCTGTAAATGGCGCGGCCACAAATCACGCCTTCCACGCCTTCGTCTTCCACGGCACACAACTGGTCGATGTCGGCCATGTTGGACAAACCACCTGAGGCGATGACCGGAATGGTCAGGGCCTGTGCCAGTTTCACGGTGGCTTCGATGTTGATGCCGCTGAGCATGCCGTCACGCCCAATGTCGGTGTAGATGATGGACTCCACACCGTAGTCTTCAAACTTCTTGCCCAGATCTGCCACTTCGTGACCAGTGAGTTTGCTCCAACCGTCGGTAGCCACTTTGCCGTCTTTGGCATCCAAGCCCACGATGATGTGGCCGCCAAACGCACTGCAGGCATCGCGCAAGAAACCTGGGTTTTTCACCGCAGCCGTGCCGATGATGACGTAGCGCAAACCCGCGTCGATGTATTTTTCAATCGTATCCAAGTCACGGATGCCGCCACCGAGCTGCACCGGGATGTCCTGCCCCACGGCTTTCAAAATGGCTTTGATCGCCAGGTTGTTTTGCGGCTTGCCCGCGAAAGCACCGTTCAAGTCCACCAGGTGCAAACGTCGCGCCCCTTTGGCGACCCAGTTCAACGCCATTTGCGCGGGGTCTTCGCCAAACGTGGTGGCCTGGTCCATGTCGCCCTGTTTGAGGCGCACGCAATGTCCGTCTTTGAGGTCAATCGCAGGAATAAGTAGCATGTTGGCAAAGGGCTTCAAGCAGGCCCGGTGAGGTGAAAGATCAGGGTGTCCAGTGCAGAAAATTGCGGTACAGGGCTAGGCCATGCGCGGCGCTTTTTTCTGGGTGAAATTGTGTCGCAAAAATATTATCGCGTGACACGGCGCAAGTGAACAAACCGCCGTAGTCTGTTTGCGCCGCAGAATGGGCCAAGTCTTTGGGTCGTGCATAAAAGCTGTGCACGAAATAAAAGTAGCTGTTGTCAGGCACGTCTTGCCACATGGCGTGGGCGCGGGTTTGAAGCACTTGGTTCCAGCCCATCTGGGGCACTTTGAAGCGGCTGCCATCGGCCTGGGTGCGCCCAGCCAAATCAAACTTCACCACCTCACCCGCAATCAAGCCCAAGCCTGGGGTGTCACCCTCTGCGCTGTGGTCGAGCAGCATTTGCATGCCCACGCACACACCAAACAGGGGTTTTTTGTGCGCAGCATCCAGCACGGCGTCCATCAAACCTGACTCGCGCAACTCGCGCATGCAATCGGGCATGGCACCTTGGCCCGGCAAGACCACGCGGTGTGCATCACGCACCACCTGCGGGTCGGAGGTGACCACCACGTCGGCATGGTCTACCAGCGAGGCGGCGTGCATCACCGCCTGCGCCACGGAGCGCAGGTTACCCATGCCGTAATCCACAACTGCGACTTTGTTGTTCATGAGAGCCGGCGCATCACAAACTGCCCTTGGTAGAGGGGATCATGCCCACCGAGCGTGGGTCCAGTTCCAAGGCTGCACGCAGGGCGCGGGCAAACGCCTTGAACACCGTTTCGGCCTGGTGGTGGGCGTTCTCGCCGCGCAGGTTGTCAATGTGCAAGGTTACCAACGCGTGGTTTACAAAGCCCTGAAAAAACTCAAACGCCAACTGGCTGTCGAATTCGCCGATCATGCCGCTCTTGAACGGCACATGCATCACCAAGCCAGGGCGTCCTGAAAAGTCCACCACCACGCGGCTCAGGGCTTCATCGAGGGGCACGTAGGCATGGCCATAGCGACGAATGCCCTTTTTGTCACCCACGGCTTTGGCAAATGCTTGACCCAAGGTGATGCCCACGTCCTCGACCGTGTGGTGGCCATCGATGTGCAAATCGCCTTGGGCATGGATGTCCAAATCGATCAAGCCATGGCGCGCAATTTGGTCCAGCATGTGGTCAAAAAAACCAATGCCAGTGGACAGCTTGGACTGACCTGTGCCATCGAGGTTGACCTTGACGGTGATGCGGGTCTCAGCGGTGTTGCGGCTGACTTCAGCGGTACGAGCGGTCATGCGGGGCTTTCAAGAAAGAGCAGAGGTCAAGGCCGCCAACAATTGCGCATTCTCATTCGGTGTTCCCACCGTCAAGCGCAAGCAATTGGCCAGCAATGGATGCATTTTAGAAACGTTCTTCACCAACACGTGGCGCGCTTTGAGCGCGGCAAACACGCGACTGGCGGCGCTGTCTATGTCGCCCTGTGGCGCCGCAAAACGCACCAGCATCATGTTGGCGTCGCTGGCATAGGGCGTCACCCCCGGCAACTGCTGCAGCGCTTTGAACAACACCTCGCGCTCAGCGCGGATGGTGGCCGCCTGCACCGCAAACACATCGGCGTGTTCTAAGGCGAACAGCGCGCACTCGGCGTTGAGCACGCTCACGTTGTAGGGAGGGCGCAGTTTGTCGACTTCATGCACCAGCGCCGTGGGGCCCACCATGTAGCCCAAGCGAATACCAGCCAAACCAAACTTGGACAAGGTGCGCATCAACAGCACCTGCGCATTGGCTGCTGGGTGCTGGCGGATTTCATCCAACCAACTGCGGCTCGAAAAGGGTTGGTAGGCCTCGTCCATGACCACCAAGCCGCCGTAAGCGCTGACTTGGGCGATGAGGCGGCGAATCACCGACTCGTCCCACAAATTGGCCGTGGGGTTGTTGGGGTAAGCCAGGTACACAATGGCTGGTTCGTGCTGTGCAATTGCAGCGGACATGGCCGGCTCGTCCAACTCAAAGTCGGCCGTCAAAGGCACGCCGATGTAGGGCAAGCCTTGCAGCTGTGCGCTCATGGCATACATCACAAAGCCGGGTTCTGGCGCAAGCACTTTGGCGCCTGGGATAGCGCAGGCCATCGACAACAAGGAAATCAACTCGTCAGAGCCGTTGCCCAACATCAGCGTCAAGCCTGCTGGCAATTCAACATAACGCGCCAGCGCATGCTTGAGATCGTCGATCCGCGCACCGGGGTAGCGGTTGACCTCAACCGCACCCAAACGCGTACCCAATTGCGCTTGCAATTCAGACGAGAGGGTGAAGGGGTTCTCCATCGCGTCGAGCTTGACCATGCCCGCCGAATGCTGCACGGCATAAGCATGCATGGCCTGGACGTCGGGGCGGATGAAACGCAAGGGCGTGCTCATTCGGTATCTTTCTTCAAACGGAACTCGGCAGCCATGGCGTGGGCTTGCAGGCCTTCGCCATAGGCCAACACGGCGGCTATCTTGCCCAGCGTCTGCGCCCCCTGCTCGCTCACCTCGATCAGGCTGCTGCGCTTTTGAAAGTCGTAGACACCCAAAGGAGAGCTGAAACGCGCGGTGCCACTGGTGGGCAACACATGGTTGGGGCCGGCACAGTAGTCGCCCAGACTCTCGCTGGTGTAGGCCCCCAAGAAGATGGCCCCCGCGTGCTTGAGCAGCGGCTCCCAGCGGTGGGGCTCGTGGCTCGACACCTCCAAGTGCTCAGGCGCAATGCGGTTGCTGATGGCACAGGCCTCTTCCATGCTGCGGGTGTGGATCAACACCCCGCGGCCATTGAGAGACTTCTCGATGATGTCGCGCCGGGGCATCTGTGGCAGCAGTCGTTGGATTTCGGCTTGAACGCGGTCTATGTAGGCCTCGTCGGGGCACAACAACACGCTTTGAGCCAACTCATCATGCTCGGCTTGGCTGAACAAATCCATCGCGACCCAATCAGGCGGAGTGGAGCCATCGGCGAGCACCAAAATTTCGCTCGGTCCCGCAATCATGTCTATGCCTACGGTGCCAAACACTCGGCGCTTGGCAGCCGCCACATAAGCGTTGCCAGGTCCAGTGATTTTGTCCACCGCGGGCACGGTGGCCGTGCCGTAGGCCAATGCCGCCACCGCTTGCGCGCCGCCAATGGTGAAGGCACGGCTGACCCCGGCCACATAGGCAGCGGCCAGCACCAAAGGGTTGCGTTCACCCTGAGCAGCATTGGCTGCGTGTTTGTCGCGCGCGGGCGTGGGCACCACCATGATGATTTCGCCCACCCCAGCGACGTGAGCGGGGATGGCGTTCATCAACACGCTCGATGGGTAGGCGGCTTTGCCACCCGGCACGTAAATGCCCACACGGTCAAGCGGTGTGACCTTTTGGCCCAACAAGGTGCCATCGGCGTCGCGGTAACTCCAGCTCTCGCCACTGGCTTTGCGCTGTGCTTCGTGGTAGCTGCGCACCCGGGCCGCCGCCGCCTGCAAGGCGTCGCGCTGCTCAGTAGGCAAGCTGTCAAAAGCCGCTTTGAGTTCGGTCTGCGTCAGCTCCAAGGCTCCCATGCGCTCGGCCTTCAAGCCGTCAAAGCGGTGGGTGTATTCCAGCACGGCGGCGTCCCCGCGCGCGCGCACATCGGCCAAGATCTCGGCCACACGTTGCTCAATGGCAGCATCGGTGTCGGCCGACCAATGCAGGCGCGCTTTGAAATCGGCTTCAAAGGTTGGGCTTGCAGTCGAGAGACGTAGCGGTTGTGCCATGGCGAGTCGGTGTCAGAAGTTGGGATTTAACGGGCAGCAGGCAAGGCGGCTTCAAACGCATCGATGATGCGGCGAATGGCAGCTTGCTTCAATTTGAGGGCAGCTTGGTTGACCACCAAGCGCGAGCTGATGTCCATGATGCGCTCAACCTCCACCAAGTGGTTGGCCTTGAGCGTATTGCCTGTGGACACCAAGTCGACAATGGCATCGGCCAAGCCGGTGAGAGGTGCCAACTCCATCGAGCCATACAGCTTGACCATGTCCACGTGAACCCCCTTGGAGGCAAAAAAGTCACGCGCAATCGCGGTGTATTTGGTGGCCACCTTCAGCCGTGCACCTTGCTTGACCTGGGCTGCGTAGTCAAAGTCAGCCCGTACTGCCACGCTCATGCGGCACTTGGCAATTTGCAAATCTAGCGGCTGGTACAAACCGGCAGCTACCACACCGTTGGCATAACCACCGCCGTGTTCGATCAAGGTGTCCAGACCTGTCACGCCCAGATCAGCACCGCCGTACTGCACATAGGTGGGCACATCCGAGGCGCGCACCAACACCACACGCACGTTGGCGTGGTTGGTGGGCAAGATCAGCTTGCGCGATGTTTCGGGGTCTTCTAACACCTCAATGCCAGCGGCTTTGAGCAGCGGCAGGGTTTCATCAAAGATGCGACCTTTGGAGAGCGCGAGTGTGATCATGTCATTTGCTTTCATGGCGTGGGGGCCATTATTTGACTCTTTCAATGTCAGCGCCAATGGCGCGCAGCTTGGCTTCCATCTTGTCGTAGCCTCGGTCGAGGTGGTAGATGCGGTCGACCAAGGTCTCACCTTCAGCGACTAAGCCCGCAATCACCAACGAGGCTGAAGCCCGCAAGTCGGTGGCCATGACGGTCGCGCCCGACAACCGGGGCACACCTTCAAGCACCGCCACCTTGCCATCGATCTGGATGTGAGCGCCTAGGCGCACCAACTCGTTGACGTGCATGAAGCGGTTCTCAAAAATGGTCTCCGTGACCTTGGAGGCTCCCTGAGCAATGGCATTGAGGACCATGAACTGCGCTTGCATGTCGGTGGGGAAACCGGGGTATTCGGTGGTGCGAAAGTTTTGCGCCTTGAGGTACGAAAACGCGGGGGCTGCACATTGAATGCGAATGCCCCCGAGATGGGCCGTGACAGTGGCACCTGCATCGCGCAGCTTGTCGATCACCGCATCCAAATGGTCGGCTCGGGCATGGTGTAACAAGACATCACCCCCCGTGGCCGCCACGGCGCACAAAAAGGTGCCGGCTTCGATGCGATCGGCAACCACCTGATGGTGACAGCCGTTCAAGCGCTCGACACCTTGGATGTGGATACGGCTGGTGCCATGGCCTTCAATTTTGGCCCCCATGGCGATCAACATTTCAGCCAAGTCTGGAATTTCGGGCTCTTGAGCGGCGTTCTCCAACACTGTCTCGCCATCGGCCAGCGCCGCAGCCATCAGAAAATTCTCTGTGCCCGTGACCGTCACCATGTCGGTGGCAATGCGGGCACCCTTCAAACGCGTCAACCCCGGTTTGAGCTTGGCGAGCATGTACCCATGCGCCACCTCAATCTCGGCCCCCATGGCCTGCAAGCCCTTGATGTGCTGATCCACAGGACGCGAGCCAATGGCGCACCCCCCGGGCAAGGACACCTTGGCGTGGCCAAAGCGGGCCAGCAAAGGCCCCAAGGCCAGCACCGAGGCACGCATGGTTTTGACCAGCTCATACGGGGCTTCGGGGTTGTTCAAGCTCACAGCATTCAAATGCACAGCACCGGCATCGTCTCGTTCAGCCGTGACCCCCATGTTGCGGATCAACTTGAGCATGGTGGCCACGTCTTGGAGTTGCGGCACATTGCCCAACACCACCTCTTGGTCGGTCAGCAAGGCCGCGCACAGCTCGGGCAAAGCGGCGTTCTTAGCCCCTGAAATCACCACCTCGCCGCTCAAGGTGCGACCGCCGCGAATCAATAATTTGTCCATACAGTTTTAGGTTCAGGCGCGCTCAGCAGCAGGCAAGGCGCGCCACTCGGCGGGGGTGTAGGTTTTCATCGACAAGGCATGGACCTCGTCGTTGTGCATTTTTTGGCCCAGCGTGGCATACACCCGCTGGTGACGCTGAATCAGGCGCTTGCCCTCAAACTCGCTCGACACCAAGGTGGCGTACCAGTGGCGGCCATCGCCATTGACGTGCAAGTGCTCGCAAGGCAATTGGGCTGCAATCAATGCTTGTATTTCTTGTGCGGTGATCATGCGGTTTAGCCTCGAATTTTGTACCCTGTGCGCAGCAAATGCAGCGCCACACCGGAGACCGTTAACAAGCAACTCACCACCAAAGCCAGACTGAGCCACGGTGACACATCGCTTTGGCCAAAAAAGCCATAACGGAACCCGTCAATCATGTAAAAGAAAGGGTTGAGGTGACTCACGCTTTGCCAAAAGCTGGGCAATGAATGGATGGAATAAAACACACCGCTCAAAAACGTCATGGGCATGATGACAAAGTTCTGAAATGCTGCCATTTGGTCAAACTTATCTGCCCACAAACCTGCAATCAGGCCAAGCCCGCCGAGCATGGCAGCGCCACACGCAGCAAATACCAAAGCCCACAGCGGATGGGCTGGCCACAGCGACACGCTCAGCACCGAGGATTGCCACACAAACAGGCTGGTCACCAGCAATACGCCCACGCCTACCACCAAGCCCCGCGCCATGGCCGACAAGGTGTAAGCAAAAAACCAACTCCAATGAGACAACGGGGTGAGCAACAAAAACACCAAGTTGCCCATGATTTTGCTTTGCACCAGCGACGAGGAGCTGTTGGCAAAAGCGTTTTGCAACACGCTCATCATGACCAAGCCCGGAATCAAGAAAGCCGTGTAGCTCACGCCGCTGTAGACCTGAACGCGGTCTTCCAACACATGGCCAAAAATCAGCAGGTACAGCACAGCGGTCAGCACAGGTGCCGCAACGGTTTGGAAACCCACCTTCCAAAAGCGCAGCACTTCTTTGTAAAACAAAGCGGTCCAGCCAGTCATACGCGCACCTCGTCAGAATGTGCCGCCATCACGTCCAAGAACACGTCTTCCAGATCGGCTTTGCGGATTTCGATGTCTTCGGCGACCAAGCCTGCTTCACGAACCGCCGCCAAATAGCGTTCAATCTCTAGCGCATCACTGGCGGGCAATTGCACAATGCGCCCCGTGACGCGTGCCTTGACGGCCAACGCGGCGGGCAATTGCGCATCCAATTTGAAGCGCAACACGTTGCTGGAGGCCGCTTTGAGTAACTCGCTGGTGTTCTCTAGCGCCACCACCTTGCCCTGCTTGAGCATGGCAATGCGGCTACACAAAGCCTCGGCCTCTTCTAAATAATGTGTGGTCAACAACACGGTATGGCCTTGTTTGTTGAGCTTGGCAATGAATTGCCAAAGGGTTTGGCGCAACTCCACATCCACACCCGCCGTGGGTTCGTCAAGCACGATGACGGGTGGCTTGTGCACCAAGGCCTGGGCCACCAACACGCGACGCTTCATACCACCCGAGAGTTGCCGCATGTTGTGGTGGGCTTTGTCAGCCAGCCCGAGGCTGTGCAACAACTCGTCAATCCAGTCGTCGTTGTGCTTGACGCCAAAGTAGCCAGATTGAAAGCGCAGCGCTTCGCGCACATTGAAAAAAGGATCAAACACCAACTCTTGCGGCACCACGCCCAGTTGACGGCGCGCCTGGGCAGCCTGGGTGTTGACATCAAAGCCGTGCACGACCACCGCCCCGGCGCTGGCTTTGGACAAGCCCGCCAGAATGCTGATCAGGGTGGTTTTTCCTGCTCCATTGGGTCCGAGCAAGCCAAAGAACTCGCCGGGCTGGATGTCAAAGCGCACACCGTCCAAGGCCTTGAAGGGGCCTCGGGCAGTGACGTAGGTTTTGGAAACGGATTGAAAAGAGATGGCTGGCATGGGAAGCCTTATATTTTAAGGCTTTGCCAGTACCCTTGGGGCAACAACGTTCAGCCGATCAACTCAGTCACGCCATAAACGCGCGCCAAGGCCTGGGCACGTGCAGGCAAACCGAGCACTTGGAGCTGCCCGCCTTGTGCCAACACGGCACGGCGACAAGCCAGCACCACCGCCAACGCAGAGGAATCAAACTGCGTCAGGGCAGACGCGTCGAGCACCGCCTGGGCACCTTGCGCCACATGGCCAAGCAGCTCCTTGACCAAGGCATGCGCGAGCGATTGGGCTTGCGCTTGGGTCAAGATGGCAGGCAATGCCACGGGGCGCACAACAGGGGTGGTCATGGCTTATTTGGCGTCCGCTTTGCGCACGCTGTTGGATTTGTTGCGTTCCGCCAGACTCGCAATCAGCCCATCCACCCCTTTGGCATTGATTTCTTGGGCAAACTGGGTGCGGTAGTTATCAACCAGCCACACACCCATGACGTTGAGGTTGTAAATGCGCCAACCCGACGGGGCATCGGGGGATTTCTCCACCCGGTAATCGAGCTGAATCGGGTCTCCCTTGCCACGCACTTCGGTGCGCACAATCAGCTCCTTGTCGTCTGAAGCCGCGCGCGAAGGCTTGACCACGATCGACTGGTCGCTGACTTGGTTGACCGCTCCAGCGTAGGTGCGAACCAACAAGGCTTTGAACTCCTCTTGCAGACGCTTTTGCTGCTCGGGGGTGGCTTGGCGCCAGCCTGGGCCCACCGCGGAAGCGGTCATACGCTGAAAGTTCAGATGGGGCATGACACGCTGGTCGACCAGCACCGAGATTTTGTTGATGTCACCTGACAAGATCGTTTTGTCGGCTTTGACGGTGTCTAGCAAATCGGTAGATAGGCGTTTGATGAAAGCGTCAGCGCTGTCGTCAGCCGCCCAGGCCGCGGGGCTCAGGGTCATGCTGCCAAGCAGCGCAATGGCCAAGGCAGCCATGGCACGGGTGAAGTCAAGTCGGTTCAAAGAAAAACGGGGCATTGGGTTCAAGTCCATCGATAACATGTGGTTTCAACGCGCTGGCGTGTCACTTGGCCGACTCAGGCTCGATGCTGTAGTCAGGCTCGTCTTCCTCTGGCGGGTTGCCGTCGTAAATTTGCGAGCGTCGGTATTGCAAAAACGCGTCGCGCGTGAAACTGTATTTGTCCAAAGAAGCCTCTTCCAGCAAGTTGCCCGCGTCCAAGAGGCCCGCTCGCTTGTCCACCAAGCGCAAGGCGGTGGTTTGGTTACGGGTAGAGACATCGCTGATGCCATGCACCGCATCGGTGGTGGCGTCGACGACGAAACCGCCCGTATCACGCACGGTCGAGGGGCCAAACAATGGCAACACCACATAAGGGCCGCTGCCCATGCCCCAATAGCCCAAGGTTTGCCCAAAGTCTTCGTTGTGACGCTGAAGCTTGATTTCAGTGGCCACATCGAACACGCCGTAAATTCCAAACACCGTGTTGACCACGACGCGCATGAACGACTCGGCCGTGTCTTTGCCCTTGAGTTGCAGGCCACTGTTGACGGTGGTGCGGACATCGGACAGGTTATTGAAAAAATTATGCAGTCCGGTTTGCAAAGGCTTGGGCGTGTAATCTCGGTAACCACGTGCCAAGGGCTGGGTCACGTTTTCGTCGACGCGGTCGTTGAAGAGGGAAATCTTGCGGTTGATCGGCTCCAACGGATCCTTGGGGTTGGCGTTGGGGCCGCTCGCACACCCCGAGAGCAGCGAGATGGCGCAGGCACACAGCAGCGTGCCAATTTGACGCTTAGAGGGCAGCATGCTCATTTGGCAGCACCTTGGGGTGGGGCTGGGTCGGCCGCTTTGTTGTAGAGGAATTGGCTGATCAAGTTCTCCAAGACCACGGCCGATTGGGTGGATTGGATGCGGTCGCCTGAGGCCAGGTTTTCCGCCTCAGAGCCGGCTTCAATGCCAATGTATTGCTCGCCCAACAAGCCGCTGGTCAAGATTTTCAACGAGCTATCTTTGGGAAATTTGTAGCGACTCTCCATGGCCATCGTGACCGTGGCTTGGAAGGTTTTGTCATCAAACGTGACTGACTCCACGCGACCGACCACCACGCCCGAGCTTTTCACAGCGGCTTGACGTTTGAGGCCTCCGATGTTGTCAAAACGCGCACTCACCGAGTAAGTGGATTGAAAGTTCAAACTCAGTAAATTGGCCGACTTGAGGGCCAAAAACAAAATAGCTGCTGCCCCCAACAGGACAAACAAACCCACCCACACATCATTTTTTGAGCGTTGCATTGCGTCGCCTCGAATTTAAATACTGAACATCATGGCTGTCAGAACAAAGTCCAACGCCAACACGGCCAAAGAAGCCACCACCACCGTGCGGGTGGTGGCACGCGAGACGCCTTCCGGCGTGGGCTGCGCTTGATAGCCTTGCAGCAAAGCCACAAACGTCACGGTGACGCCAAAGACAAAACTTTTCACCACCCCGTTGCCCACGTCTTTCCAAACATCCACACCGCCTTGCATTTGGCTCCAAAACGAGCCGGCATCAACGCCGATCATGAGCACGCCCACCATCCAGCCCCCCAGCACACCCACGGCACTGAAGACGCCAGCCAGCAAAGGCATGGTGATGACACCCGCCCAAAAGCGCGGCGCCAAGATGCGGCGCACGGGGTCCACGGCCATCAAGTCCATGGCGCTGAGTTGTTCGCCTGCCTTCATAAGACCAATCTCCGCCGTCAACGACGTGCCAGCACGGCCCACAAACAACAAGGCACTCACCACAGGGCCCAGCTCTCGCACCAAGCTCAAGGCAACCAACAAACCCAGCGCCTCTGAGGAACCATAGCGCTGCAAGGTGTAGTAGCCCTGCAAACTGAGCACAAAGCCCACGAACAAGCCCGACACGGCAATGATGGCCAGGGAGTAATTGCCCAAAAAATGAATCTGATCACGCACCAAGCCAAAGCGGCGCAGGCTGTCGCCCAGCAGGCTGAGCAAGCGCACAAACAACCGAGTGGCCTGGCCCAAGTCGGCCAAGTAAGTGCGAATGGCAAAACCAATGTTGGCGATGAACTTCATGCCAAACCTCGAACACCAAAATCTTGTGCCACCGAGGGCCCTGGGTAATGAAAGCGCACCGGACCTTCAGGCGCCGCACTGACGAACTGGTGCACCAAGGGGTCGGTGCTGTGACGCACTTCGTCGGGCGTGCCCTGCGCGGCAATCTTGCCGTTGGCCAGCACGATCACTTGGTCGGCAATGTGAAAAGTCTCATCCAAGTCGTGCGAGACGATGACACTGGTCAGCCCCAGGGTGTCGTTGAGTTGGCGAATCAAACGCGCGGCGGTGCCCAAAGAGATCGGGTCCAAGCCTGCAAACGGCTCGTCGTACATCACCAGTTGCGGATCCAACGCCATGGCACGTGCCAAGGCGACACGCCGCGCCATGCCACCTGAGACTTCAGAGGGCATCAGCTCGCGAGCGCCACGCAGCCCCACCGCTTCAAGCTTCATGAGCACGATGTCGCGCACCATGGATTCGCTCAAGTCGGTGTGCTCGCGCAAGGGAAAGGCCACGTTGTCAAACACGCTCAAGTCGGTGAACAAAGCGCCAAACTGAAACAGCATGCCCATGCGACGGCGAACGGCATACAGGCCCGCTTGGTCGAGGGTCGAAATTTCTTGCCCATCAAACGTCAAACTGCCCGACTGGGCACGGTACTGGCCGCCAATGAGGCGCAAGACCGTGGTTTTGCCACCGCCAGAAGCACCCATCAAGGCCGTGACTTTGCCGCGCGGCACGGTCAAGCTGATGCCATCCAAAATGACGCGCTCGCCATAGCCAAAGCGGATGTCGCGCAATTCGACCAAGGGCGTCATGTCTGAGGAAAGATTTAATGGGAAAGTCATAGCACAGCAAAAGCCGGGGGATACCGGCTTTGCGATTTTAAAACCAAGTCGTTACAAACTTGTAAAGATGGGTATAGGTCAGCGCGGCAAATCGCTCACGCCCATCAAAAACGCGTCGACTGCCCGTGCAGCCTGGCGACCTTCTCGGATGGCCCACACCACCAAGGATTGACCGCGACGCATGTCGCCCGCTGCAAACACCTTGGCCACATTGGTGGCATAGCCCCCCGCGTCCTCGGTGCTGGCCTTGGCGTTGCCACGGGCATCTTTGTCCACACCAAAGGCGTCGAGCACGGTCGAGACAGGATTGACAAAGCCCATGGCCAGCAGCACCAAGTCGGCCTTGATGGTTTCTTCCGTACCCGCCACCTCCACCATCTTGCCGTCTTTCCACTCGACACGAACGGTTTTCACCCCGGTGACATGGCCTTTTTCACCAACAAACTCTTTGGTCGAAATCGCAAACTCGCGCTTGAGCAAACCTTTTTCAGCGCTCTCGTCATGGCTGGAGCTGGTACGCAGCTTGAGCGGCCAGTAGGGCCACACCAAGGGTTTGTTTTCTTGCTCAGGGGGCATGGGCATGACCTCGAACTGCACCACTGCTGCAGCACCATGGCGGGTGCTGGTGCCCACGCAATCGCTGCCCGTGTCGCCCCCCCCAATCACCACCACATGCTTGCCATCGGCGCGCAGCTGGTCTTTGAGCTTGTCGCCCGCATTGACCTTGTTTTGCTGAGGCAAAAATTCCATGGCGAAATGAATGCCTGCCAAGTCACGCCCAGGCGCTGGCAAATCACGCGACTGCTCAGAGCCCCCCGTCAACAACACGGCGTCAAAGTCTTTTTTGAGTTGCTCTGGCGTGATGGTCTCAACCGCCCAATTGGTGACTTTGGAGTCCTTGGGCAACTCACCCACCATCACCCCGGTGCGGATGGTCACGCCCTCGGCTTGGAGCTGTTTGGCACGTCGATCGATGTGCGACTTTTCCATCTTAAAGTCTGGAATACCGTAGCGCAGCAAGCCACCAATGCGGTCGTTCTTTTCAAATAAGGTCACGTCGTGGCCCACACGCGCCAGCTGTTGAGCAGCGGCCATGCCTGCAGGGCCCGAGCCCACCACCGCCACTTTTTTGCCCGTCTTGTGCTTGGGCACTTGCGGCGTCACCCAGCCCTCAGACCAGGCCTTGTCGATGATGGCGTGCTCGATGGATTTGATACCCACCGCATCGCCATTGACGTTGACCACGCAAGCGGCTTCGCAGGGAGCTGGGCAAATGCGGCCTGTGAACTCAGGGAAATTATTGGTGCTGTGCAGCACCTCGATGGCATTCTTCCAATCGCCTTGGTACACCAAGTCGTTGAAATCGGGAATGATGTTGTTGACCGGGCAGCCGTTGTTACAAAACGGCGTGCCGCAATCCATGCAACGTGCGCTTTGGTCTTTGGCTTGTTTGTCGTCTAGGCCGATGACGAATTCTTTGTAATGCTTCACACGCTCAGGTACGGGCTTGTAGCCCTCCTCGATGCGCTCAATTTCCATGAAGCCGGTGACTTTTCCCATGATGTATGTCCTTGTGCTCTAACGTGCGGATTGGCTTAATTGGCGGCGACAGCTTTTTTAGCCTTGGCCACGGATGCCTTGGCTTGCTTGGCAGCATGGAGTTCGCCCAGGGCACGCTTGTATTCGTTGGGGAAGACTTTGACGAACTTGCCACGTGACTCACCCCAGGTGTCCAACAAATCGCGAGCACGCTTAGAGCCAGTCCAGCGGTGATGGTCTTCCAGCAGCTTTTTGAGCTGGACTTCGTCGCTTTGGTCACGGTGCCAGGTGGCGCGTGGCAAAGTGGCTTCTTGCTCAGCAGCAGTCAGTACTTTCTCCAAAGACACCATGGCGGTGTTGCAGCGTTTGGCGAATTGACCGTCTTCGTCATACACATAGGCCACGCCGCCGCTCATACCGGCCGCAAAGTTGCGCCCTGTCTTGCCCAACACAGCCACGGTGCCACCGGTCATGTACTCGCACCCGTGATCTCCCGTGCCTTCCACCACCGCGGTAGCGCCTGAGAGTCGCACCGCAAAGCGCTCGCCGGCCACACCCGCGAAGAAAGCTTCGCCGCGTGTGG
This sequence comes from uncultured Burkholderiales bacterium, assembly GCA_903906635.1. Lineage (GTDB taxonomy): Bacteria > Pseudomonadota > Gammaproteobacteria > Burkholderiales > Burkholderiaceae_C > Limnohabitans. Next base: position 23,595 of record CAIVLE010000151.1, read on the forward strand.
CGCCAATCATCACGGTGTTGCCCACGATGATGTTGTTGACCGCTTCGCCGCGGAAGTCCAAGCTGGGTCGAACCACCACGCGACCACCCGACAAACCTTTGCCGGTGTAGTCGTTGGCGTCACCAATCAGATACAAAGTGATGCCATTGCACAAAAATGCGCCGAAGGATTGACCTCCCGTGCCTTCGAGTTGGATGCGGATGGAGTCATCAGGCAAACCTTCGGGGTGCACCTTGGTCACCGCGCCGGACAACATGGCACCGACCGAGCGGTTGACGTTGCGCGTCACGTCCATGAACTGTACTTTTTCGCCACGCTCGATGGCAGGCTTGGATTTTTCAATCAGTTTTTGATCGAGTGCTTTTTCCAAACCGTGGTCTTGGCTGGAGACATGCAAACGTGGCACGTCAGCGCTGACCTGAGGAACCGCCAACAAACGGCTGAAGTCCAAGCCACTGGCCTTCCAGTGCTCAATGCCCTGGCGCATGTCGAGCAAATCGGCGCGTCCGATCATGTCATCGAACTTGCGGATACCAAGCTGAGCCATGATCTGGCGCACTTCTTCGGCGATGAAGAAGAAGTAGTTCACCACATGCTCGGGCTTGCCGGTGAATTTCTTGCGCAATTCGGGATCTTGTGTGGCCACACCCACCGGGCAGGTGTTGAGGTGGCATTTGCGCATCATGATGCAGCCTTCCACCACCAGCGGTGCAGTCGCAAAGCCAAACTCGTCAGCCCCCAACAAAGCGCCCACGGCCACGTCGCGGCCGGTCTTCATTTGGCCGTCGGCTTGCACGCGGATACGACCACGTAAACCGTTGAGCACCAAGGTTTGCTGGGTTTCGGCCAACCCGATTTCCCACGGACTGCCCGCGTGTTTGATGGAGGACCAGGGGGAGGCACCGGTGCCTCCGTCGTGCCCCGCAATCACCACGTGATCGGCTTTGCATTTGGCCACGCCAGCGGCAATGGTGCCCACACCAATCTCTGACACCAGCTTGACGCTGATGTCGGCATGCGGGGCCACGTTCTTCAAATCGTGGATCAGTTGAGCCAAGTCTTCAATGGAGTAAATGTCGTGGTGTGGTGGGGGCGAAATCAAACCCACACCAGGCACGCTGTAGCGCAACTTACCGATGTATTCGGACACTTTGGCACCCGGCAGCTGACCGCCTTCACCTGGCTTGGCGCCTTGGGCCATCTTGATCTGAATTTGATCTGACGAGGACAGGTATTCGGCAGTCACACCAAAACGGCCAGAGGCCACTTGCTTGATGCGTGAGCGCAGACTGTCGCCCGCTTGCAGCGGCATATCAACTTCCACCACATCATCACCAATCACACTCTTTAGGGTTTCGCCCAGTTTGATGGGGATGCCTTTGAGTTCGTTTCGATAGCGTGCAGGGTCTTCACCGCCTTCGCCGGTGTTGCTTTTTCCCCCGATGCGGTTCATGGCAACAGCCAAGGTGGCATGCGCTTCGGTGCTGATTGAGCCCAAGGACATGGCCCCGGTGGCAAAGCGTTTGACGATCTCGCTGGCCGGCTCGACCTCGTCGACCGAAATGGCTTTGGCTGGGTCAATCTTGAAGTCGAACAAGCCACGCAAGGTCAGGTGACGCTTGTTCTGGTCGTTGATGATTTGAGCGTACTCTTTGTACGTATTGAAGTTGTTCGAGCGCGTGCTGTGCTGCAACTTGGCGATCGCGTCGGGCGTCCACATATGCTCTTCGCCACGGGCACGCCAAGCGTATTCGCCCCCGGTGTCGAGCATATTGGCCAAGATGGGGCTGGTGCCAAACGCGGCTTGGTGCATGCGAATGGCTTCTTCTGCCATTTCAAAAATGCCAATGCCTTCAACACGGCTGGGGGTGCCCGTGAAGTACTTGTTGACGGTTTCTGTGTTGATGCCGATGGCTTCAAACAGCTGTGCGCCGCAATACGACATGTAGGTTGACACGCCCATCTTGGACATGATCTTAGACAGACCTTTGCCAATGGCTTTGACGTAGTTGTAGATCGCTTTGTCGGTGGACAAATCGGCCGGCAAGTCGTTGTGCATCGCAGCCAAAGTTTGCATGGCGAGGTAGGGGTGCACCGCTTCGGCACCGTAGCCGGCCAACACCGCGAAGTGATGCACTTCGCGGGCGCTGCCCGTTTCGACCACCAAACCAGCTGTGGTGCGTAAACCTTCGCGCACCAAGTGCTGGTGAATGGCTGACAAAGCCAGCACCGCGGGGATGGCTACTTGGGTGGCACTCACGCAGCGGTCGCTGATGATCAAAATGTTTTTGCCACCCTTGATCGCGTCGACCGCTTCGGCACACAAGGAAGCCAACTTGGCTTCCACGCCGTCGTGGCCCCAAGCCAGAGGGTAGGCGATGTTGAGAGTTGCGCTCTTGAACTTGCCTTGTGTGTGCCGCTCGATGTCACGCAACTTGGCCATATCCGTGAAGTTGAGCACGGGCTGGCTCACCTCCAAGCGCATGGGTGGGTTGACTTGGTTGATGTCAAGCAAGTTGGGCTTGGGTCCAATGAAAGACACCAAAGACATGACGATGGCTTCGCGGATCGGGTCGATCGGCGGGTTGGTCACTTGGGCGAACAACTGCTTGAAGTAGTTGTAGAGCGGTTTGTTTTTACTTGACAGCACAGCCAAGGGACTGTCGTTGCCCATGGAGCCAATGCCTTCTTCGCCATTGATGGCCATAGGCGCCATCAAGAACTTGATGTCTTCTTGTGTGTAGCCAAACGCTTGTTGTAAATCCAACAACTCGGGGCTGGCGTCTTCCAAGCCCACGCCGTGGGGCACAGAAGCGCCCATGGGGAGCTCTTGCGCGCCCTCACCTGCCACTGGATGTTTCACGTCGTCCAAACGGATGCGAACGTTTTCGATCCACTGTTTGTAAGGCTTGGTGTTGGTCAAGCCGGCTTTGAGCTCTTCGTCGTCGATCATGCGGCCTTGTTCCAAATCGATGAGGAACATCTTGCCTGGCTGCAAGCGCCACTTGCGCACAATTTTGCTCTCGGCCACGGGCAACACACCGGACTCTGAACCCATGATCACCATGTCGTCATCGGTGATGCAGTAACGTGAGGGACGCAAGCCGTTGCGGTCCAGCGTGGCACCAATCTGGCGACCATCGGTGAACACGATGGATGCTGGGCCATCCCAGGGCTCCAACATGGCGGCGTGGTATTCGTAAAACGCTTTGCGGCGCTCGTCCATGGTGGTGTGCTGCTCCCAGGGTTCGGGAATCATCATCATCACCGCTTGGCTGATGGGGTAGCCCGACATCGTGAGCAACTCCAAACAGTTGTCAAACGTGGCCGTGTCCGATTGGTCGGCAAAGCTGATGGGGTAGAGCTTTTTCAAGTCTTCGCCCAACACGGGGGACGACATCACGCCTTCACGGGCCTTCATCCAGTTGTAGTTGCCCTTGACGGTGTTGATCTCGCCGTTGTGCGCCACATAGCGGTAAGGGTGGGCCAAGGGCCACTCGGGGAAGGTATTGGTCGAGAAACGCTGATGGACCAAGCCCAGCGCCGAGACACAGCGCTCGTCCGAGAGGTCTTTGAAATAAGTGCCCACTTGGTCGGCCAACAACAAGCCCTTGTAGATGACCGTGCGGCTAGACATGCTGGGCACGTAATATTCTTTGCTGTGCTTGAGGTTCAGGTTTTGAATGGCTGCACTGGCGGTTTTGCGAATCACGTACAACTTGCGCTCGAGCGCGTCTTGCACGATCACGTTGCTGCCCCGACCAATGAAGATCTGGCGCATGATGGGCTCCTTGGCGCGCACCGTGGGCGACATGGGCATCTCAAGGTTGACGGGCACATCGCGCCAGCCCAGCAGCACCTGGCCTTCGGCCAATACCGCACGCTCCAACTCTTGCTCACACGCCAGACGAGATGCGTGCTCTTTAGGCAAGAAGACCATGCCCACACCGTACTCGCCCTGAGGGGGCAAGGCCACGCCCTGCTTGGCCATTTCCTCGCGGTACAGCGCATCGGGCAGTTGAATCAAAATGCCAGCGCCGTCCCCCATCAGGGCATCGGCACCCACCGCACCCCGGTGATCGAGGTTTTCAAGAATCTTCAGGGCCTGACCCACGATGGCGTGGCTCTTGACCCCTTTGATGTGGGCCACAAAACCCACGCCACAGGCGTCATGTTCGTTCGAAGGGTCGTATAAACCCTGATGTTGCAATTGAGCTTTTTGGGCAGCCGTGGTCATGGCGCGTTCCTCTAAATATTCAGCGGGGGTGTGAGGATACTGCACTGCACCATTTGTGCCAAGAAAATTAATTGGGGTCAGAACCCAATTAATGAAAATTTAAGGAATTCACCAAATTAATTGGGGACAGGTTTACCGCCACTGGCAAAAGGCCGTCCCGCCTTGGTTTTACTCAAACGACGCTCGGTTTGTGCTTGCAGACTGTCCTTGAAAGCATCGTCACCCAATGCCCAACCACTGAGCGTGGCGTGGGTCAATGCACCCTGTTGGTCCGCACTGATCCCGTCTTGCACCAATTCGGCGTACGCTGCCTCACGTGCAAACGGGGTGTTGCCCAAGGCCCAATACAGGGCGTGGGGGGTGACCAAACGATCGCTGCGTTGGCCGCTGTAATGCCGATAGCTCGACCACACGTAGTCCTGCGGTTGCGCCACCAAGTGGGCACGCACGGGATTGAGGTCGATGTAGGCCATGCAGGCCAGCAAGTAACGTTCGGGCTGAATCACGGTGCAGCGGTAACGCCCCTCCCACAAGGTGCCCGTGCGGCCATGCACTTTGTTGAACACCTGCACATAGCTGCGGCCCACCGCCTGCATCATCTTGGGCAAGGCCTGGTCTTGTTGGGGCGTGACCAGCAGGTGCAGGTGGTTGCTCATCAGCACATAGGCGTGGATATCGACTTTTTGCACGCGGCTGTGCTCGAACAGCAAATCGAGCATGCGCTGGTCATCCGCTGTGGCTTTGAAAATATCTTGGCGGTTGTTGCCCCGCAAGATGACATGGTGCGGGTAGCCGGGGACGGTGAGACGGGGAAGGCGTGCCATCTCGCCATGTTAATGAGGTTCTGACCCCAATTAAATTTTGAAACGCGTGTGTGACAGCTCTTGCAAGCCAAACTCTTCCAACAAGGCCTGCAAACGCTCGGCAGCACTGCGCTTTTTCTGTCCGGTGTACTTGGCCAAGATGAGTTCGTTTTTCATGCTGTGCTCCCAACCCACCAGCTCGGTGACGGTGACCTGGTAGCCCTGGGCCTCCAAGTACAAACAACGCAGCACGTTGGTGAGTTGGCTGCCCATCTCGCGGGTGTGCAGCGGATGACGCCACAGCTCAGCCAAGGGGGTGCGCTGCAAGTTCAGGGCTTTGTGCTGGTTGAGCACACGCGCCAGCTCGGCCTGGCAGCAAGGCACCAGCACCATGTGTTGGGCCGTCTTTTGCAAGCCAAACGAGATGGCGTCATCGGTAGCGCTGTCGCAGGCATGCAGCGCGGTGACCACATCGATGTGCTCAGGCAGCGCATCACTGTGCGCCGACTCGGCCACGCTGAGGTTGAGAAACTGCATGCGCTCAAACCCCAAACGCTGCGCCAAGGCCTCAGAAGAGGCCACCAATTCAGCCCGGGTTTCTATGCCGTAAATGTGGCCCCGACCCAGCGCTTTAAAAAACAGGTCGTAGACGATAAAACCCAAATACGACTTGCCTGCGCCGTGGTCTGCCAAGCTCGGTCCCGCCTCGCTCAAAGGCAGCTCTTTCAGCAACTTGTCGATGAACTGATACAGGTGGTAGACCTGCTTGAGTTTGCGACGCGAATCTTGGTTGAGCTTGCCATCACGTGTGAGGATGTGCAGCTCTTTGAGCAGCTCAATGGATTGGCCCGCACGCAGCTCAAGCTGGTGACTTGCATCTTGGGGCTTGGTGGCGGGGGCGGGTTTGTGTTTAGACATATAACTTAACGATCGCTTTGATTTTGTTCGCTCAACCGGGGAGTGGGCGTCATCCCATCCACCACCTCAACACCGTCTTTCAACGGGTAAGTTTGCGCAACGGGCGCCACCAACCGCCCCCGAACACCCAGCGCAAGCCAGCCTTCATGACCCAACGTGTTCAACACCTCGATGTTTCGCTCAAAGATGAGCGACGCATCCGGGTAGGCTTGCACCGCCTTGTCAATGCTTGACTCGCGCAACACATGCAGCGTGGGGTAAGGCGTGCGGTTGGTGAAGTTCTCAACGTCATCTGCATCTGTGCCGCCAAATTGATAACGCGGGTGAAAGTCGGCCACTTGCAGCACGCCGTCTAACCCAAGGTCGCCAAGCACCTGATCGCAATCGCCCAAAAAATCGTTGAAATCTAAAAAGTCAGGCAAAGCATGCGGCGCAATCAGCAAGGTGGTGTCAAGTTGCTGCGGGTCTGTGGAGGCCAAGTGTTGGAGCTCTTCGCGCAACATGGCCAACAGGTCGACCGGATCGGCAGAGGTGCACACGCGGTAACGCACCATGTCTTTGACCACCACGGCTTTGGCAAATGGACACAGGTTCAAGCCCACCACGGCTTGCATCAACCAGGTTTGGGTGTCTTCAATGGCGATGCGTTCGGTATCGGTCATGGCTGGCTTTGACCCCCACGCGGGGCGACCGCACGCAGCGCCCGATCAATGGCCACGGCCAACCCCATACCCACCACGCAACAACTGCCGGTGACGGCCCAGGTCCATTGCCAGCCGCCCATGCTGGCGGCGACCCAAGCCACCACAGGCGGGCCAAAGAACTGCCCGGTGGCCGACCACTGCTGCATCCAACCCACAGTGGTGGAGAGTGTGTCTGGGCTGGGTGCCAAGCGCATGGACAGCGCAAACAAGGTGCCCGGTATCAACCCGCCCACCGCCGAGAGCATGATGACTGAGGCATACCGCCCGGCCATCGGCAAGCCCCAACCCTGCCACTCGCCAAATGCACCCAACGCCCCCAAGCCCATGGCACCAAAGCCAATAAACAACAGCCAGCGGCTTTGCCAGCCGCGCTGCAGCAATCGCCCAGAGGCCAAGTTGCCTGTCATGTTGGCCAGCGCCACGCCTGCGGTGAGCAAACCCGACACCCCTTTGTCCACCCCCAGCCCTGCGTACATGGTGGGCAAGAAACCAATCACTGACAGCCACTGTGCGGCATAGACCCCAAAAGTCAGCGACAACAACCAAGGCCCGCGTGAGCGCAGGGTTTGGCTCAGGCGTCGCTGCCAGCCTTCATCGCCTGATGACTGCACTCTGGGGTAGAGGGCATCTGGCGCCAAGCCCGTCCACACCATCCACCAGGCCAGGGCAGACACGCCACTCATGAGCCACCACCACACATGCCACGTCCACACCGACAAGACCCATGCACCCAACAGCAAAGCGGCGGCAGTGCCAAGCGGCATGTAAGCACTCCATTGCCCCATGCGGGTGTTGATCTGTGCCGGGGGCACACAGCGACGAATCAAGGCCGGTCCGGGCATGACGACCCACAAAAAACCAAAGCCTTCAATGGCACGCAAAACCAACAAGGCTTGGATGCCCGAAGCCAAACCACCCAAAGCGCTAGAGACCGTGAGCAGGCTCAAGCCCAGCAAGACGCTACGCCGCAAACCGATGCTGTCCACACTCAAGCCCACGGCCAAGCCCAGCGTCATGCCCCCAAGCTGCACCATGGACAACAAGAACCCCGCTTGCACCAAGCTCAACGACAAAGCAGCTTGCAGCACAGGCAGGGCTGGCGGAATTTTTCCCACATGCAACGCTGCACACACAGCTGCGAGCACCACCACCCATGCAGGATGAATCAAAGCGCGGGGTGTTGTCATGCGGTCAATCGTGCGTGTTCACGGGTCGCAAAACGGTCTGTCATGCCTGAGAGGTAGTCGGCCACCGCGCGCGCCACATCAGGGCGTTGGGCGTAAGCAGCAGGCATTTCGTGGGGCTTGGCGAGGTAAGCGTCAAACAACTCGCGCACCACGTCTCGGGCCCAATCGGTGGTCTGCATCACCTGAGGGTGGCGGTACAGGTTGCGAAATAAAAATGCCTTCAGTTCCTTGGACTGCGCTCGCATCTCTTGGCTGAACTGAACCAAGGGAGGGCAGGCTCTGGCTGCATCGGCGCTGTCAGGCGCGTGTTGCACCAGCGCTGCTTGGGTGGCAGCCACCACGTCGTAGACCTGATCGCTCAACATACGGCGAATGGTTTCGTACAACACACGGCGGCCTTGCAATTGGGGGTACTCGGCCAGGGTTTGTTCGCAGTAGCGGGCAAACAAGGGCACCTCTTGAAGTTGCGCCATGCTCAACAACCCCGAGCGAACACCATCGTCGATGTCGTGTGCGTTGTAGGCAATTTCATCGGCCAGGTTACACAACTGAGCTTCCAAGCTGGGTTGCGTGCCGTTCAAAAAGCGAGCGGCCACACCTGCGGGCTCTTGCGCCTCGATCAACTCAGCGTTGCGCCGCGCGCAGTGCTTTAAGATGCCCTCGCGGGTTTCAAAGCTCAGGTTCAAGCCGTTGAAAGCGGGGTAGCGCTCTTCCAGTTCGTCCACCACACGCAGGCTTTGCAGGTTGTGCTCAAAACCGCCGAAGGGCGCCATGCAGGCATTGAGTGCGTCTTGTCCAGCGTGGCCAAAGGGCGTGTGACCCAAGTCATGGGCCAGGGCCACCGCCTCGACCAAGTCTTCGTTCAAGCGCAGCGCACGGGCAATGGAGCGCCCCAACTGCGCCACCTCCAGCGAGTGGGTCATGCGGGTGCGAAACAAGTCGCCTTCGTGGTTCAAGAACACCTGGGTCTTGTAGACCAAACGGCGAAATGCGGTGGAGTGAACGATACGGTCACGGTCACGTTGGTGAGGGTTGCGCACGTTGGGCGCCATCAAAGGCGCTTCAACTTCCCTGTGGCGACGACCGCGTGAGTGCTCCGCGTCGCAAGCAAACACCGCAAGGGCTGGGTTGTTCATCCTTGGCAACACGCGGTAATGACCTCGGCCACCAATTCATCGGGGGCACCACGCACCAAGGCACTGCCGGGCTGGTTGATCAGCACAAAACGGATATTGCCCGCTTGGGCTTTCTTGTCCACCCGCATGTGGTGCAGATACACGTCAACGTCCAGCTGTGGGCCCACCGTGGGCAAGCCCGCTCGCGCCAGCAAGGCAGTCAAGCGGCTGACAAAGGCGGCATCAACCAGCCCCAGGCGTAGTGACAATTGCGCCGCCATCACCATGCCACAGCCTACGGCCTCGCCGTGCAACCAAACACCAAAGCCCAAACCCGCTTCAATGGCATGACCAAAGGTATGGCCAAAGTTGAGGATGGCGCGCAAGCCTGACTCGCGTTCGTCTTGTCCCACCACCCAGGCCTTGATTTCGCAACTGCGTTGCACCGCATGGGCCAGTGCGTGGGGGTCGCGTGCCATCAGGGCATCCAAGTTGGCCTCGATCCAGTCGAAAAACACCATGTCGGCAATGGGTCCGTACTTGATGATCTCGGCCAAGCCCGCGCTCATTTCACGCGCAGGCAAAGTTTGCAGGGTGTCTAAATCACACACCACACGCTGAGGCTGGTAAAAGGCCCCAATCATGTTTTTGCCCAGTGGATGGTTGATGGCGGTTTTGCCACCGACGGAGGAATCCACCTGCGCCAGCAAGGTGGTGGGTACCTGCACGAAGGGCACACCGCGCATGTAGCACGCACCAGCAAATCCGGTCATGTCCCCCACCACACCGCCGCCCAGGGCAAACAACACGGTTTTGCGATCACAGCCTTTGGCCAGCAAGAGGTCAAAAATTTGGTTCAGCGTGGGCCAGTCTTTGTGGCTTTCGCCATCGGGCAAGACCACCGTGTGAATCTTCGTGTAGTGGTCCGTCAAGGCGGTTTGCAATCGAGCCAAATACAAGGGGCCCACGGTGTCGTTGGTGACGATCACGGCGCTGCTGGCACGCGGCAAGTCGGCCCAGGTGCTGGGGGCATCGAGCAGTTGGGTACCAATCAAGATCGGGTAGCTGCGCTCCCCCAGATCAATGGACACAGACACTGCAGGCACGGTGGAAACAGACATGGCAAACGCCCTTAAATTTCAAACAACGGAAGAAGACGGCGGGGGCGCAGTCAGGGCATCGAGTTGGCCAGCCAACTCCAATTGCGTCACGATCATGTTGACCAGCGAAGCCACCGTGGGGCGCCCGGTCTCAATCACATAGTGCGCAGCCTCGCGGTACAGCGGGTCGCGCAGGGCAAACAATTCGCGCAAGCGCCCCAACGGGTCGGCCACTTGCAGCAGCGGGCGGTTTTGGTCGTGCCGCAAACGGCGAAAAACCTCTTCCGGGGTGGAGCGCAAATAAAACACCTGGCCGCGTTCGCGCAGACGCTCGCGGTTTTCAGAGCGCAAGACCGAGCCACCACCGGTTGAGAGCACGCCGCGTGGACGCTGACTCAAGACATCAAGCACCTCAGCCTCTACGTCGCGAAAGCGGTCTTCCCCTTCGCGCTCGAAAAAATCGCGAATCGAACAGCCCAGACGCTGCTCGATCGCATGATCCGAATCAACAAAAGGAATAGAGAGCCGTCGAGCGAGTTGTCGCCCCACGGTAGATTTGCCAGACCCTGGCAGACCGACCAAAACCAACAAGGTGTGCTTTCTTAGTGTGCAAATGCAGTTTAGACAATCATTTTAGAGGTTAGCCACGACCTCACAGCATATTGGCGCGTTGGTAGGACAACGGTTTGAAAGCCTCTTTCTGAGGCAAGTCCCTCTCAAAAACTGCGTTTTCATCGAGCTCGCACAAGCCAGGACTGGCCCGCAATGTGTGGTCACACGGCGGTTTTTATAATTCCATTCACTTATGGCCCACAAGCACCCCCCTGAAAGTTCGCAAGAACAAGCCGCTGCCCCCGCAGCCCCCCGCTCTTTGGCTGCTCAGTTGCTGATGTGGGCCTTGGGCATTGCCGCGGCGGGCATGCTGGTGGTGGCCTTGTTGGTGGGCTTGGCATTGGCGATGGCTTACCCGCAACTGCCCGATGTGAGCGACCTCTCGGATTACCGACCCAAGCTGTCGATGCGCGTGTACTCGGTTGAGGGGACACAGATTGGGGAGTTTGGCGAAGAGCGTCGTAACCTCACGCCCTTTAAAGACATCCCCAAGGTCATGAAAGACGCGGTGCTGGCCATCGAGGACGCACGCTTTTACCAACACGGCGGCGTGGATTACATCGGCTTGCTGCGCGCGAGCTTGGCCAACCTGGGGCGTGCCAAAAGCCAAGGCGCATCGACCATCACCATGCAGGTGGCGCGCAATGTGTACCTGTCGTCAGAAAAAACCTTCACCCGCAAAATCTATGAAATCTTGCTGACCACCAAGCTCGAGCACATGCTCAGCAAAGACCAAATTTTTGAAATCTACTTGAACCAAATTTATTTGGGCAACCGCGCCTATGGCTTTGCGGCGGCCTCAGAGGCCTACTTTGGCAAGCCGCTCAAAAACATCAGCATTGCCGAAGCGGCCATGCTGGCGGGCTTGCCCAAAGCACCTTCGGCGTACAACCCGATCGCCAACCCCAAACGGGCTCGCTCGCGCCAGCTCTACATCATTGAGCGCATGGAAGAAAACGGCTTCATCACCAAAGCAGAAGCCGTGGCTGCCAAACAAGAGGAGTTGAAAATTCGCACCGCGACCAGCAGCCTCAACACCCACGCCGAGTACGTGGCTGAGATGGCACGTCAGCTGATGTTTGCGCAATACGGAGCCGAGATTTACACCCGTGGCCTGAATGTGTACACCACCATCCGAGCCAGCGACCAACAAGCGGCTTACTTTGCGCTGCGTCGCGGCATCATGGATTACGAACGACGCCAGCACTACCGGGGACCCGAGAAATTCATCAACTTGCCCAGCACCCCCGCGGAACAAGAAGACGCCATTGATGACGCATTGATCGAACAGGGCGACAAAGGCGATTTGCTGGCCGCTGTGGTGCTGGAAGCAGGGCCGAAAAAAGTGCGCGCTGTGCGCCAAAACAGCGAAGTGCTAGAGATCACCGGAGAAGGCCTGCAACCCGTGCAATCGGGCCTGTCTGATAAAGCTCCTCCCAACATCCGCTTACGCCCAGGTGCCTTGATTCGCGTGACCAAAACCGCCAAAGGCGCTTGGGAAATCACCCAACTGCCCGAGGTCGAAGGCGCATTTGTGTCGCTCGATCCTCGTGATGGCGCCATCCACGCCCTGGTCGGTGGCTTTGACTTTGACAAAAACAAGTTCAACCACGTGACCCAAGCTTGGCGTCAACCAGGCTCAAGCTTCAAACCCTTTATTTACTCTGCGGCTTTAGAAAAAGGCTTCACACCGGCGACCGTGGTGAACGATGCCCCGCTGTTTTTTGACGCCAGCGTGACGGGAGGGCAGCCGTGGGAGCCGAAGAACTACGACGGAACCTTTGATGGCCCCATGACGCTGCGCAAGGGTTTGGCCAAGTCCAAAAACATGATCTCGATTCGCCTGCTTCAAGCCGTGGGCGCGCAAAATGCCCAGCAGTGGATCACCCACTTTGGCTTTGAAGCCGACAAGCACCCGCCCTACCTGACCATGGCGCTGGGCGCAGGATCGGTCACTCCGATGCAAATGGCCACCGGTTACTCGGTGTTTGCCAATGGCGGCTACCGCGTCAACCCCTACCTGATCAGCAAGGTCACCGACCAAACGGGCAAAGTGCTGTCTGAGTTCACACCGCCTGAACTCGACGAGTCCGTGCGAGGCATCGATGCACGCAACGCGTTTGTGATGACGAGTTTGTTGCAAGAGGTCACCCGCTCGGGCACAGCGGCGCGCGCCCAAGCCACCTTGAAGCGCCCTGACGTTTACGGCAAGACGGGTACCACCAACGACTCGATGGATGCCTGGTTTGCGGGCTTTCAACCCACCCTCACGGCGGTGACATGGATTGGCTACGACACCCCGCGCAAGCTAGGTGACCGAGAAACCGGAGGGGGACTGAGCCTGCCCGTGTGGATCAGCTACATGCAGCATGCGCTGCAAAACGTCCCCGTGAGCGAACCCACACCACCTGCGGGCCTCACGCACGAAGGAGGCGAGTGGTTTTACAGCGAATACAGCCGAGGCGGTGGCGTGAGCAGTTTGGGGCTTGAGAGCAAATCTGCGCCCAGCGAGTTGCCCGCCAACGACGAGAAAAAACGCATCCTCGATTTGTTCAAAAACTAGGCTTGGGCGCGCCACACCTGCGGCCCTTGCCTCAATCGTGAGAGGGTTGGTGCCGCTGACTCGGCTCACGCCGTGAAAGCCAGCGCCAGCCCCGACTGGGTGCTGGCGTCTTGGGTCAAGCGCTGAAAAAACTCGCCTTGCCCTTTGGTGTCAGCCCACTGCTGACCATCCCAGCGGAAGTGATAGCCGCCTGACCTTGCTGCCAACCACACCTCGTGCAAAGGCTTTTGCAAGTTGATGATGATTTGGCTGCGGTTGGCAAAGACCAGGGTGATCATTCCGCCCGTGCGCTGGTTGTCGATGTCGGCATCGCTTTCATCGTTGATGCGGTCACAAGCCAGCTCCACCGAGCGCAGGAGTTGTTCAGCGTGGTCCAAGAATTCAAGATCGGTCATTACAATTTGCGCCATGGGTATTGAGCAAAAGATTCTAGTCAGGGCCATTGCCCATGGTGGCCGTGTGGCCGCATGTGCCTGTCTCATGGCGTTGTTGGTGGCATGCGGACAAAAGGGGCCCTTGCAGTTGCCCAACGACCCCGAGTTTCAACAGCGCGCCACCTTGCCCGACATCTTGCGCCGCCAGTTGCCCGGTGGCGTGTCGTCCAATGCCCCATCGCCAACACCTGCCGCCTCGGCACCCGTCAGCGCCGCATCGTCGGGTCGCTGATTTTTTGTCCTCTTTCACGAGCCGTTTGATGTCACACCCCACGCTTGCCGGTGCCCCGTTCATTGCCTACCAAGACCACGCCCTCTACCTTGAGGGCGTGAAACTGGCCGACCTGGCCGCGCAGCACGGCACGCCTTTGTTTGTGTACTCCAAAGCGGCGATGCTCAACGCCTTGGCCGCGTACCAACGTGGCTTTGAGGGACGCCAGGCACGTATCTGCTACGCCATGAAAGCCAACTCATCCTTGGGCGTGTTGCAGGTGTTCGCCCAAGCCGGATGTGGCTTTGACATTGTCTCGGGAGGCGAGTTGGCACGCGTCATCGCCGCCGGAGGCGACCCGGCCAAAGTGATTTTTTCAGGCGTGGGCAAAACCCGCGCCGAAATGCGCCAAGCCTTGCACGCGGGCATCGCCTGCTTTAACGTGGAGAGCGATGCCGAACTGGAAGTGTTGAGCGATGTAGCACATGCTTTGGGCTTGCGCGCACCGGTGAGTATTCGCGTCAACCCCAACGTTGACGCCAAAACCCACCCCTACATCTCTACCGGCCTCAAGGGCAACAAATTTGGCGTGGCACACGAACAAGCCCTGCAGACCTACCAGCGCGCGGCGGCTCTGCCTGGCTTGAAGGTGGTGGGCATTGATTGCCACATTGGCTCGCAAATCACCGAGGCGACGCCCTACCTTGATGCGATGGACCGTGTGCTCGATTTGGTCGACGCCATCGAAGCCGCAGGCATTCCCATTGCCCACATCGACTTTGGCGGTGGCTTGGGCATCGACTACAACGGCGACACCCCGCCCGCAGCCGATGCACTGTGGGCGCAATTGCTGGCCAAACTGGATGCACGTGGCTATGGCCAGCGCCAGCTGATGATCGAACCGGGTCGCTCGCTGGTGGGCAATGCCGGCGTGTGCCTGAGCGAGGTGCTTTACCTCAAGCCCGGCGAGCAAAAAAACTTTTGCATCGTCGACGCTGCCATGAACGACTTGCCCCGCCCCGCCATGTACGAGGCCTTCCACCAAATCGTGCCGCTCACGCCCCGCACCGGCGACAGCGTCTGCTACGACGTGGTGGGCCCGATTTGCGAGAGCGGCGACTGGCTCGGTCGCGACCGCCAGCTCGTGGTGCAAGCCGGCGATGTGCTGGCCGTGCTGTCGACCGGTGCTTACTGCATGGCCATGGCCAGCAACTACAACACGCGTGGACGAGCGGCGGAGGTATTGGTGGAGGGCACCCAGGCCCACGTGATTCGCCGTCGCGAATCAGCCGTTGAACAAATGGCTCAGGAGTGCTTGGTCGGTTAAGCCAAACTCCATGGCAATCAACGCCGGAGGCTCACTTGGCGTTGGTTTAGCGGCCAATCCATGGGCTTGCGTGAGGCTTTTTACAGGGTTCGCTTGAATCTGCGCATCCAGCGCCAGCCCAGCAATCCAGCCAGCACGATGCCATACACCCATACCTCGGCAAAGTTGTGCTTGCCCGCACGCATCCAGTAAAAGTGCAACACCGCAAGGGCTGCCACCAGATACACCGCCTGGTGCAGGGTTTGCCAACGCTTGGCACCCAAGCCTCGAATGGCGGCATTGAACGACGTGCCCGCCAATGGCGTGAGCAGCACAAAGGCTGAAAAGCCCACCCAGATGAACGGGCGCTTGGCAATGTCGTGGGCAATATCGCCCCACTCAAACCCCATGTCGAGCCAGCTGTAACACAGCAAGTGCAGCACCACATAGCCATACACCGTGAGCCCCAACATGCGACGAAAGCGCACGAGCTCGGGCCAGCCCAAACTCACGCGCAAGGGGGTGACTGCCAGCGTCAGACACAAGGCGCGCAAGGTCCAGTCACCCGTAGAACGGATCAGATATTCCGCCGGATTGGCCCCCAGGGCATCGTTGAATGCGCCCCACAGCAACCACGCCAAGGGCAGCAGCAACAAGACCCACAGCAGCGGCTTGGCAGCCGCGTGACGCAAGGCGGTGCGTACAGTCAGGGTCGCAGTCATAGCGAGCGTTGAATTTAGAAAAACTTGCTCAAGTCCATGCCCTTGTAGAGCTGGCCCACTTGCGCTTCGTAGCCGTTGAACATGAGGGTTTTGCGCTTTTTGGCAAACAAGCCGTCTTCGCCAATGCGTCGCTCCGTGGCCTGGCTCCAGCGTGGGTGGTCCACGCTGGGGTTGACGTTGGAATAAAAGCCGTATTCCTGAGGTGCCGAGCGACCCCACGAATTGATAGGCTGCTTGTCGACAAATCGGATCTTGACCAAACTCTTGGCGCTTTTGAAACCGTATTTCCAAGGCACCACCAAGCGCACAGGCGCGCCACTTTGGTTGGGGAGCACTTCGCCATACATGCCAAAACTCAACAAGGTCAACGGGTGCATGGCCTCGTCCAAGCGCAGCCCTTCCACGTAAGGCCAATCGAGCACACGCGAGCCCACGCCCGGCATGGTTTTGGGATCGGCCAAGGTGACGAACTCCACATACTTGGCGCTGCCCAATGGCTCAACACGCTTGATCAGCTCGGACAAGGAGTACCCCACCCAGGGGATGACCATTGACCAACCTTCGACACAACGCAGTCGGTAAATGCGCTCTTCCATCGAACTGAGTTTGAGCAAATCTTCCAAGTCGATAGGCCCGGGCTTTTTGACCAAGCCTTCGATCTCGACACGCCAGGACTGGGTCTTGAGGGTGTGGGCGTATTTGGCAGGATCGGCTTTGTCGGTGCCGAACTCGTAGTAATTGTTGTAGCTGCTGGCGTCTGCATAAGGTGTGACCTTCTCCATCGTGCTCGCGCCAGCTTGGCGGCTCACCGCCCCCGCCAAGGGGCTGAGCTTGCCCGGCCTTGGGGTTGTTGCGGCCTGGGACCAAGCTTCTCGGCCCGCCCAAGCGGCCAACGCAGCGCCGCTGGCCCCGGCCGCAAGCTGTTTCAACCAGTCACGCCGCTGCACATAGGCTGACAGTGGCGTGATCTCGCTGCTGTGGGGGTGAGTAAATCCTGAATCACTGTGGGCTGAAAAAAGGTGGCGCGACACGATATCTCCTGGTGGTCATGTGTGACATTGTGCGGTGCTTGGCGACAACGTGCAAAACCACACCTCAAAGGCCAAACTGATGCAAAGGAGGTTCGGGCAAAGTTAAAGCCAAAAAAAAGCTGGCTCTCGGCCAGCTTTTTCCAATCGTCAGTTTAAATCAGCGAAGACCAGCCATGTAGTCGGCCACAGCCTTGATTTCACGGTCGTTGAGTTTGGCTGCCACTTGGGCCATTTGCACGCTGTTTTTACGCACGCCGTCACGGAACGCTGTGAGCTGTGCTGCGGTGTATTCCGCATGTTGACCCGACAGTCGAGGGTACTGGGAAGGAATGCCCGCGCCATTGGGTGTGTGACAACCCGCGCAAGCGGCAATTTGACGGTCAGCAATGCCGCCGCGGTAAATGCGCTCACCCAAAGTGACCAACTCTTTGTCCTTGGCAAAGCCTGTTTTGGCTTTCTTAGAACCCACCCAAGCGGCGATGTTCTTCATGTCGTCTTCGCTGAGCGTGGCGGCCATGCCGCTCATCACGGCATTGGCTCGCTTGCCAGACTTGAACTCCTGGAGCTGTTTGACGATGTACTCAGGGTGTTGCTGGGCCAATTTGGGGTTGACGGGGGTGCCAGAGTTGCCATCGGCACCATGGCAAGCCGCGCACACCGCAGTAAAGCTGGCTTCGCCCTTGGCCAAATCGGGCTTGGCTACTTTGGCAGGTTCATTGGCATGTGCAGACACAACGGGAGCCACCAAGGCGGCAGCGATCAGCAAAGAGGCAAACAATTTCATAAAAGTGCTTTGGTAAATGACGCGCAAAGACGGTGAAAACTCTGCAGATTCTACAATGCTGTATGAATCAGCCTGACACACAAGCCACACCCGCTCCTGAAGACACCCCACAGGATGGCGCGCCCACGGTCTTGGCCCCGCCCCCACTTGCCTCCCCCGCCCTGAGTCCAGCCCAACAGGCCAAGCACGCCATGGGCTGGTTGCACACCGCCCGGTTCTTGACCACTGCCGCTCAACTGCACCACCTGCCCGCCTACGAACTGCCCGAGATTGCCTTTGTGGGTCGCTCCAACGCCGGCAAATCGACCTGCATCAATGTGCTGACGCAGCAAAAGCGTTTGGCCTATGCGTCCAAAACACCCGGGCGCACCCAACACATCAACTTGTTTGCCTTGGGGCGCCAGGGCCAAACCGATGCGGTGCTGGCCGACTTGCCTGGCTACGGCTATGCCGCGGTGCCCAAGCAAGACAAAATTCGCTGGCAACAGGTGATGGCCAACTATTTGTTGACCCGCGAAAACCTGCGCGCCGTGGTGCTGCTGTGCGACCCGCGCCATGGCTTGACCGATTTGGACGACATCTTGCTCGACGTGATTCGCCCCCGTGTGGAAGATGGCTTGAAGTTCTTGGTACTGCTGACCAAGGCCGACAAACTCAACCGAAACGAAGGTGCCAAAGCCCTCTCGATTGCTAAGCTACAAGCCGGTGGCGGCCAAGTCAAACTGTTCTCCGCCCTCAAAAAACAAGGCGTGGACGAAGTGGCCACCTTGCTCTACGACTGGATGCATCCTTGATTCAAACGCACACACATACCCTGGCGCATGGCATTGCCTTGAGTTGCCGGGTCTGTGGTGAGCCGGGAAGACCGGTGCTGATGTTTTTGCACGGTTTTCCGGAGGCTGCTTTTGTGTGGGATGCGCTCTTGAGCTACTTTGCACAACCCGAGCATGGCGGCTACCGCTGCGTGGCGCCCAACCTGCGCGGCTATGAACACTCGAGCCGCCCGGCACAAGTCAGCGACTACCGCGCCAAGCATTTGGTGCAAGACATCCTGGACTTGGCCGCCTTAGAGAGCCCCGAGGCTCCCCTGGCAGGCTTGGTGGCGCATGACTGGGGCGGCGCGATTGCATGGAATTTTGCCAACCAACACCCCACCCGGCTGCGCCGCTTGGTCATCCTCAACGCGCCGCACCCTGGGACTTTTTTGCGTGAACTGCAAAACAACCCGTCTCAGCAAGCTGCCAGCGCGTACATGAATTTTTTGATCCGTCCCGATGCACAAGCGCTGCTGGCCCAAGACGACTACCGCCGGCTGTGGGAGTTTTTCACCAACATGGGAGCTACCCAGGGCAAGCATGCCTGGCTCAATGAAGCCCTCAAAGACCAATACCGCGCCTTGTGGCGTCAGGGCTTGGACGGCGCATTGAACTATTACCGAGCCTCGCCCATGCGCCCGCCACGACTGGGTGATTCGGCCGCATCTGGTTTGCATCTGTCGCAAGACAAGCTGCGGGTGGAGGTGCCCACCTGTGTGATCTGGGGCATGCAAGACACGGCCTTGCCCGCAACGTTGATCGATGGGTTGAGTGACTACATCGCCAAGCTAACTGTGCACCGCATCAAAAACGGCACGCATTGGTTGGTGCATGAGCAACCTGCTCGCGTGAGGCAACTGGTGGCTGATTTTTTGAGCCAAGACAAAGCCGGCCGCACCGCCGGTGAACGCACCACGCGCATCAGCGCGCGGGCACACGACGGGCATCAGTAAAGTTCTGGCGCGCCGGGTGGGCGTGTTTTGAAACGCTTGTGCACCCAGAAGTACTGCGCGGGCATGACGTCGATCAATCCCTGCAAACGCAAGTTCATGGTGGCGGTATCAGCTAGCACATCGTCCGTGGGGAACTCGGGCCATGCCGGGTGCACCGTCACCTCATACCCCGAGGGAGTCATGCGCGTGATCACCGGCACCACCCGAGCCCGCCCGAGTTTGGCAAACCGTGACAACGAAGGCACCGTGGCCGCTGGCTCACCATAAAACGGCACAAAGATGGACTCGCTGGGGCCAAAGTTCATGTCTGGCAAAAGATACAGCAATTCATGCTGGCGTAATGCGCTCACGATGGGCTTGACACCGTCTTCCCGGCGAAACAATCGCACCTGACCAAAACGCGAGCGTCCCTTGGCCACCCAGGCATCGACCACGGCATTGGACTGCGGTGTGAAGATGGTGGTGAAGTGCAAAGGCAAGTTCAAGGTCAACGCCGTCCAGCCCACATCCAAACCCACAAAATGCGGCGCAAACAACACCGTGGGTTGGTCGTCAGACAAGCTGGCCACATCGCCGCCGAGCGTCACCCGCGCTTGAATGCAAGTTGGTGAGCGGTGCCACAACCAACTGCGGTCCAGCCAAGCCTGTGCAAAGTGCACAAACGTCTGACGCGCCAAGGTGTGCCGCTGCGCTGCACTCAGGCTTGGAAAGCAGGTGCGTAAATTCGTCAACACCACATGCCGGCGATCACGCACCACGGCGAACAACAACAGCCCCAATGCCGCACCCAATGCGCGAAGAACCGTCAAAGGCAAATAGCCCAAGCCGCGCAGCAACCCAAGTCCCAGTTGCGAGGCCATGGCTCAGCCCTCGCCCCGTGGTGACTTGTCGCGGGCATAACTCCACAGGTATTGACCAGGGGCCTCGCGCACCAAAACTTCAACCCCTCGGTTGACGGCAGCGGCTGCCAACTCGGGCGAACACGTCGCGTCCATCAACTCAGGGGCATGCAAAGGCCGCATGTGCATGCAAAAGCCTTGGCCTGGTGCCAAGCGCTCGCACCAAGTCAAGATCACGGTTGCGCCAGTTTGTTGGGCCAACTTGCCCAGCAGCGTCATCGTGTAGACATCTCGACCAAAAAATGGCGCCCACACGCCTTGCCCCAAGGGCGGCACTTGATCGGGCAAGATCGCGGTGTAGCCTCCTGAACGCAAGGTGCGAATCAAGGTGCGAACGCCCGCCAAGGAAGTGGGGGCGGAGGCCAAATAAGGACGCGTGCGCGCTTGCGCCACCAAGGGCTCAAGCCACGCTTTGCGGGCGGGTCGGTACAGCGCCACCAAGGAGCCGAATCGGGGCCCGAATTTTTCGGCAATCGCTTGCGCACCAATTTCCCAGCAGCCCAAATGGGGGGACATCACAATGGCGCCCTTGCCTGCCAGCATGGCGGCTTCAAAGTGCTCAGCACCTTCCCAACGCACCACATCTGCCAAGGGTTGGGCGCTAGAACGCATCCACACCCACGGCAGTTCAGCCACCATCATGCCCATGGCGGCAATGGCGCCGCGGGCCTCGCGCCAAGTCAGCCCAGCAGCGTGCACATTGGTGTTGAAGTGGTGCCGATAACGCGGCGACACAGCCCAGACCAACCAACCCAGCACGGCGCCTGCGCGTTGCATCCATGGCAGCGGTACACGCGATAAGCACTGGAACAAACGGGTGACAGGGGCCATGAGGCTGATTGAAACGATAAAAGTTGAATACAATGTGGATTGTCGCTGAGTTAACAGAGCAACTTGCAGAGCGACAACCCCACCCAGGTGGGTCCCGGATCGGTCAAGGCCGAACCATCTGCTAAAGCGTTCGCCGGGCTCCTTCGGGGTTGGCAACGCCAACCATCAACCTTAGGAGCTTTTTTCATGTCTCTCGACTATCTGTTCACTTCCGAATCTGTCTCAGAAGGCCACCCCGACAAAGTGGCGGACCAAATTTCTGACGCTATTTTGGACGCCATCTTCGCTCAAGACCCACGCTCACGCGTGGCCGCCGAGACCCTGACCAACACCGGTCTGGTCGTGTTGGCTGGCGAAATCACCACCCAAGCCAACGTGGACTACATCCAAGTTGCGCGCGACACCATCAAGCGCATTGGCTACGACAACACCGACTACGGCATCGATTACAAGGGCTGCGCTGTCATGGTCTGCTATGACAAACAGTCCAACGACATCGCCCAAGGCGTGGACCATGCCAGTGACGACCACCTCAACACCGGTGCCGGTGACCAAGGCCTGATGTTTGGGTATGCGTGCAGCGAAACTCCTGAGCTGATGCCTGCCCCCATCCACTACGCCCACCGCTTGGTCGAGCGTCAAGCCCAGTTGCGCAAAGACGGCCGCCTGCCTTTCTTGCGCCCCGATGCGAAAAGCCAAGTGACCATGCGCTATGTGGATGGCAAGCCCCACAGCATTGACACCGTGGTGCTGTCAACCCAACACAGCCCCGACCAAAGCGAGTCGGCGACCAAGATGAAGGCCAGCTTCACCGAAGCGATCATCGAAGAAATCATCAAACCCGTGCTGCCCAAAGAGTGGCTGCAAGACACCAAGTACCTGATCAATCCCACGGGTCGTTTTGTCATTGGCGGCCCACAAGGCGACTGTGGCCTGACTGGGCGCAAGATCATTGTGGACACCTACGGTGGCGCTTGTCCCCACGGCGGCGGCGCCTTCTCAGGCAAAGATCCCTCCAAGGTCGACCGCTCTGCAGCCTACGCTGCACGCTATGTGGCCAAGAACATCGTGGCTTCGGGTTTGGCCAGCAAGTGCCAAATTCAAGTGGCGTATGCGATTGGCGTGGCCCGTCCGATGAACATCACGGTCAACACCGAAGGCACGGGCGTGATCAGCGACGAGAAGATCGCCGCCTTGGTGGCCGAGCACTTTGACCTGCGCCCCAAGGGCATCATTCAAATGCTCGACTTGCTGCGCCCCATCTACAGCAAGACCGCAGCCTATGGCCACTTCGGTCGCGAAGAGCCCGAGTTCACCTGGGAGCGCACCGACAAGGCGGCTGCACTGAAGGCCGCAGCTGGCTTGAAGTAACCGCTCTGAGCATTGTGCATTGAAGGCCTCTCGTGGTTGACGAGAGGCCTTTTTTGTGGGCGCTGACGCCCAACATACTCACACCCTTGATCCTCATTCCCCGCCTCTTGGGGGTGGGTTGAGGCAGGGCGTTTGGAGTGCACCGCCCGTGCTTCGCAACACCGGCAAAGGCCCCTCAGCGAGAACCGCAACGACAAAGGTGCTCACACCTCAGAGGACTGCTGCAGGGCCCACATCTGCGCATACCGACCATTGAGCGCCAACAAAGCTGCATGCGATCCGCGCTCAACAATGCGCCCGCCATCCAACACCAAAATCTCGTGCGCCTCCACCACCGTCGACAAACGGTGTGCAATCACCAAGGTGGTTTTATTGTGTGCCGCGCTTTGCAGCTCTGCTTGAATCGCACGCTCATTGGCGCTGTCCAAGGCCGAGGTGGCTTCGTCAAAAATCACAATCGGTGGGTTCTTGAGCAAGGTGCGCGCAATCGCCACGCGCTGCTTCTCACCGCCAGAGAGCTTCAAGCCACGCTCGCCCACCATGGTGTCGTACCCCTTAGGGGTGGCGCAGATGAAGTCATGGATGTGGGCAGCACGGGCCGCTTGCTCCACCTCTTGCTCCGTGGCGCCGGTGCGGCCATAGGCGATGTTGTAGCGCACCGTGTCGTTGAACAACACCGTGTCTTGAGGCACGATGCCCAAGGCACGGCGCACGCTGTGCTGGGTGACACGCCGAATATCTTGCCCGTCGATGGTGATGTGGCCACTACCCACGTCGTAAAACCTAAACAACAAACGCGCCAGCGTGGACTTACCCGAGCCCGAGGGCCCCACCACTGCCACGGTTTTGCCAGCCGGGATTTCAAAGCTGATGCCATGCAAGATGGGCCGCGCAGCCTCGTAGGCAAACACCACCGAATCAAAGCGCACTGTGGGCGGACCACTGACTTGCAGATCGGGCGCGCTCGGATCATCGGCGACTTCACGTTCTTTTTCCAACAAGCTGAACATGCGGTCCAAGTCGGTCAAGCTTTGTTTGATTTCGCGGTAGAGCACGCCCAAGAAATTGAGGGGGATGTAGAGCTGGATCATGAAGGCATTGATCATCACCAAGTCCCCCAAGGTCATGCGCCCGTCCACCACCCCCACGGTGGCGCGCCACAGCATGGTGACCAATGCGATGGCGATGATGAGTTGCTGACCGGTGTTGAGCAGCGACAAAGAGGTTTGCGACTTCAAGCGCGCACGGCGCAGCTGGTCTAGGCTCGTGTCATAACGCTTGGCCTCAAAGCTCTCGTTGTTGAAGTATTTGACGGTTTCATAGTTGAGCAACGAATCCACGGCTTTGGTGTGCGCAGCCGAGTCAAACTCGTTGGCTTGACGGCGAAAGTGGGTGCGCCATTCGGTGACGCTGACCGTGAAGACGATGTAAATGGCCAAGGCCAAAAGGGTGATCCCGGCAAACCACACATCGAACTTCACCGCCAGGATGGACAGCACCAAGGTCACCTCGATCAGGGTAGGCACGATGCTGTAGAGCGAATACGAAATCAAGGACTCGATGCCACGCACGCCGCGTTCAATGTCACGCGTCATGCCCCCCGTTTGACGCTCGAGGTGAAATCGCAAACTCAAGCCGTGCAAGTGCTGAAAGGTTTCTAGGGCAATTTGCCGTGCCGCACCTTGCGTAGCTTTGGCAAACACCAACTCACGCAACTCGGTGAAGGCTGAAGCAGACAAACGCAACACGCCATAAACCAACAACAACGAGACCGGCACCACCAACACCGCCGTGGGGTCACTGGGTTTGAAGGACATGGTGTCGATCAGCTCTTTGAGCAACAAGGGCACTCCCACGTTGGCCAACTTGGCGCCCACCATGAACCCCAAGGCCGCCATGACGCGCCACTTGTACTGCCACAGATAAGGAAACAGTCGTTTGAGCGTGGCGCTGTCCGAGCGCGGCGTGCCGGTATGGGCAGCAGAAGGAGGAGTAGAGGGCGCGTGGTGACGCATATTGCACAATGCCAAGAAGTTAACCTTTGATTGTGCCTATGTCTTCGCATTCCTTCGCCACGGTGGTGACACTGCCCACCGACCAAGAGTTGGTACTCAAGGTGATTCCCATGCCAGGCGACTGCAATGCCAATGGCGATATTTTTGGTGGCTGGGTGATGGCTCAGGTGGACTTGGCTGGGGCTGTGCTACCTGCGCGCTATGTGCGCGGTCGCATGGCCACGGTCGCGGTCAACGAGTTCATCTTTAAGCAAGCGGTGAAAGTGGGGGACATCTTGAGTTTTTTCGCCAAGCTCAACCGCATCGGGCGCACCTCCATCAGCGTGGATGTGGAGGTCTATGCCGAGCGCTTCAACCGCCAAGGACAGTACATCAAGGTCACCCAAGCCACGCTGACCTATGTCGCCATTGACGACCAAGGCAGACCACGCCCCATTCCCAAAGACTGAACTCAAGACACGATGTAGGCCCCGCTGCCAGCGGCCACCATGTGGCCATCGGGGTCCACAAAATCCATGCGCGTGGTCCCCACACGCGAGCCAATGCGCAACACCTCGGCACGCATGTCAAAAAACTCACCAATCCCTTGTCGCAGGTAGTCAATGCGCAAATCAATGGTGCCGACCTTGAGAAAAAAGTCGAGCCGCTGCGCCGGCGTTTGGTCCATGTGCCGCGCCGCTTTGGCGACCAAGCAAGCCACCCCACCCAAAGCATCCAAGCTTGCGCTGATGACGCCCCCATGCACGCGGTTGTAGGCGAAATGCCCCACCAACTCGGGGCGCATGGGCAAACGCGCAGTCACCACCGTGGGCGTGATGTCGACCAATTGCACGCCCAAAATTTGGTTAAAGACAATTTTTTTTTCAAAGATCGCACGCACGCCTTCGACAAACTCGGGCTCAAAGTGACCATCAGGTGAGAGGCGTTTCATCAAAACAAGGCTTTCAAAGTTTGGAAAAGTCAGGGCGTCGTTTGTCCATGAAAGCACCAAACGCCTCGCGTGCAGCAGGCGCTTGCAACATGCGACCAAAGCTCGCGGCCTCGGCCTCTATCTGCGCCAAGACCTGCGCGGACTGGCCCATCTTCATGAGCCGCTTGGTCTCCACCAAAGAACTCAGGGGCTTAGTAGCCAGTTTGCGCGCCTGCGCCTGGGCATAGCTGTTGAGCTCGGTGGGGGGCACCACGCGGTTGACCAAGCCGACCTCTTGCGCCGCCTCGGCCATGAAGGGCTCCCCCATGAGCAAGGCCTCAGCCGCGCGGTGGTAGCCCATCATCTGCGGCACCAAGATGCTGGAGGCAGCTTCTGGGCACAGGCCTAAATTCACAAAAGGCATCGAAAACGCGGCGTTGTCACCGGCGTACACCAAGTCACAATGAAACAACAAGGTGGTACCAATGCCCACGGCTGGCCCCGCCACAGCGGCCAACAAAGGTTTACTGAAACCAGCGATGGCGCGCAAAAAGCGAAACACGGGCGCATCATGACCTGAGGGCGGTTGATTCAAAAAGTCTGCAATGTCGTTGCCAGCGCTGAAGATGGTTTCATGCCCTTGGATGAGCACCACGCGCACTTGGTCGTTGGTTTGGGCGAGCTCCACAGCTTGGGCCAAACTGGCGTACATGGCCGCGGTGATGGAGTTCTTTTTATCCAAGCGGTTAAAAGTCAGCGTCATCACGCCTTGGTCAATGTGTTGCAAGATGTCGGTCATCACAAATCTCGGTTGGGTTTATTGAATGCGCTGCCAAATTTGCGTGCGGTAAAACGGCCCAATGTAGCCCCGCAATTGCAAGCGTTTGCCGCCTTCAAGCGGCACCATGCGCACGGTGTATTCCTTGCCGTTTTCGGGGTCGAGGATTTTGCCGCCTCCCCCCCAGCGCTTGTCTTCGGGTTCGAACTTGACGCCACGGATGATCTCCATGCTCACAATGAGCTGGCCTTTGCGATCGTCTTTGCACTCCTCACAAGTTTTGACCGCCTTGGGGTCTGAATCGAGTGACTTGACCACACGCCCATAGAGCACGCCTTGTCGCTCCACGATGTCGATCTCGGCACGGGCCTCGCCCGTGTTGTCATCCACGGTGCGCCACAAGCCCACCGGCGTCATCTGCGCGTGTGCGCCCAGCATTGCGCCACACATCACGCCAGTCATCCAAACACCACGCCAACTCAACATACCCGCTCCTTGAAATTGCTTGGCATTGTCGCCGCCTTGAACTTAGGCAAACACCGCATCGGTGTCCATCAACACGGCTGAGCCCGCGCGTGCGGTTTGCATCAGAGAAGCCGTTTCTGGGAACAACTTCGCAAAGTAAAAGCGCGCCGTTTGAAGTTTGGCTTGGTAGAACGCATCACGCTTACCGGCCGCGATCTGCTGCAAGGCCACCTGGGCCATGCGGGCCCAAAAGTAACCAAAGACCAAGTGCCCTGCGACGCGCAAATAGTCCACCGCCGCAGCACCCACCTCGTCGGCATTTTGCAAGGCTTTGTAACCCAGCTCGCCCGTGAATTGCGTCATTTGCTGGCCCAGTTTGGCCAAGGGCTGGATGAACTCGGCCATGTCCTCGTTGCCTTGTTCGGCCATCACCAAGGCGGTGATGAGTTCGCCAAACTTTTTCAGCGAAGCCCCTTGGTTGCCCAAAACCTTGCGGCCCAACAAGTCCAGGCTTTGGATGGTGTTGGTGCCTTCGTAAATCATGTTGATGCGCGCGTCACGCACATACTGCTCCATGCCCCACTCACGGATGAAACCGTGCCCGCCCAGCACTTGCATGCACGCCGAAGTGGCGCTCCACGCGTTGTCGGTGATGAAGGCCTTGACAATAGGGGTGAGCAACGCCACTTGCTCGGCAGCTTGCCCGCGCACCCCGGGGTCGGGGTGGTTCAACTCTTGATCGACCAACAAAGCGCAATGCAAGCTCAGCGCACGACCGCCTTCAGCATAGGCTTTGGCGGTGAGCAGCATCTTGCGCACATCGGGGTGCACCAAGATGCTGTCAGCGGCTTGCTGGGGCGACTTCACCCCCGTCAAACTGCGCGACTGGATGCGGTCTTTGGCATAGGCCAGTGCATTTTGGTACGCCACCTCGGTCAAGCCCAAAGACTGCATGCCCACTCCGATGCGTGCCACGTTCATCATGACAAACATCGCCGCCAGTCCTTTGTGGGGCTCTCCCACCAAAGTGCCCAAGGCGCCATCGAGCACCATTTGGCAAGTGGCGTTGCCATGGATGCCCATCTTGTGCTCAAGGCCACCACAGTAAATGCTATTGCGTTCCCCCAAACTACCATCCTCACGCACTAAGAACTTTGGCACCACAAACAAGCTGATGCCTTTGCTGCCCGCAGGCGCATCGGGCAAGCGCGCCAGCACCAGATGGACGATGTTGCTGACCATGTCGTGCTCGCCCGCGCTGATGAAAATTTTGTTGCCCGTGAGGCGATAGCTGCCGTCTGCTTGGGGCTGTGCCTTGGTGCGTAACAGCCCGAGGTCGGTGCCGCAATGGGGCTCGGTCAAACACATGGTGCCGCTCCACTCACCGCTGGTGAGCTTGGGCAAGTAACACTGCTTTTGGGCCTCGGTGCCGTGGGCATGCAAAGCCTCATAGGCACCGTGTGTGAGCCCAGGGTACATGGTCCAGGCCTGGTTGGCGCTGTTGAGCATTTCGTAAATACATTGGTTCACCACGATCGGCAGCCCTTGGCCGCCGAAAGCCCGATCGCAACTGAGCGATGGCCAGCCGCCTTGCACATACTGTGCATAAGCGGCTTTGAACCCCGTTGGAGTTTTGACCTCGTGCGTGACAGGGTCGAGTTGGCAACCTTCTTGGTCGCCGACTGGGTTGAGCGGAAAAATCACTTCCGCCGCAAATTTACCCCCCTCTTGCAAAATGGCTGACAAGGTCTCGGCATCGATGTCCGCATGCGCGGGCATGGCCCTCAACACAGCGGGAGCTTGCAGCACCTCATGCAGCAAAAATTGCATGTCTCGCAACGGAGGGGTGTAACTGGGCATGGAAGGCTCCTTATTTTTTCAAAGACTTTTTTTCTGTCGCTCTTGGGTCAGGTTCGCGCTTTGTGGCCGCACCGTAACGCGCCAACAAGTTCTCAAAACCTAAAGCAGTTCGCTGCAACGACTGGCCTGAGCGTAAAAAACGCGCTTCATACTGCAGCGCCAAGATCAAGCCATGAATCTCAAAGACCATTTGCTCGGCATCCATATCGCTCGCCAAGTGGCCCTCATCGCGCGCTTGCAACACGGCTCGCAAAACGGCAGCCAGCCAGGTTTTGACCGAACTGGCCAAGGCATCACGCACGGGACCTGGACGGTCGTCAAACTCCGCGGCGCCACTGATGTACAGGCAGCCCGAGTCAATCTCTGCCGAGGTGCGTTGGGTCCAGTTGGCAAACAACTGCTGCAACCTCGGCAAACCCCGTGCAGCCTGCATGGCGGGGTAAAACACCTCAGCCTCAAAACGCTCGTGGTATTCGCGCACCACCGACAACTGCAGCTCTTCACGGGAACCAAAATGGGCAAACACACCCGATTTGCTCATGCGCGCGACCTCGGCCAAAACGCCGATGCTCAATCCCTCTAGGCCGATTTGCGTGGCAAGCCCCAATGCAGCGTCCACAATGGCCGCTTTGGTTTGCTGACCCTTTTGGATGGCCCGGCTCTCAGAGGCTGGCAATTTGGGTGAATCGGTCATGGCTCACTTAAAAAAAGTACGATCGTGCTATTTTGCATGAAATCACACCCCCCCATCTTCTCCTTCTAAACTCATCCCCCATGCAAGCGACTCGAATTTTGGCCATTCGCCATGGTGAAACCTCATGGAATGTGGACACTCGCATCCAAGGACAACTCGACATTGATCTCAACGAGACCGGACTGTGGCAAGCGCAACAGCTGGGCCTGGCGCTGAGCGACGAAGACATTCAAGTGGTCTACAGCAGCGATTTAAAGCGTGCCTACCAAACAGCCCAAGCCATTGCGCAAGCCCCGACCCGCACTCAGCCATTGCCTCTGAGCGCGACACCCGCGCTGCGAGAACGTCACTTTGGACATCTGCAAGGGCAAACCTGGGCGGCCATTGAAGCCGGGTGGCCCGAGGACGCCAAACTGTGGCGCACGCGAGACCCCCACTGGTCGCCACAAGGTGGTGAGTCCTTGTATGCGTTGCGCCAACGCATTGCGGCTTGCGTGAGCGAATTGGCCAGCCAGCACATTGGAGAACACATTGTGTGGGTGGCGCACGGAGGCGTGATGGATGTGCTCTACCGCTTGGCCACACAGCAAGATATTCAAGCCCCGCGCACCTGGCATTTGGGCAATGCCGCCATCAACCGCTTGTTGTGGACGCCTCAGGGCTTGAGCTTGGTGGGCTGGGGAGACGTGTCGCACTTGGCCCGTGAGTCCAAGGACGAATCAAGCGTCTGACAACACATCGCCATTGGCACTGGGTGGCGTCACGCCCAAATGGCGGTAGGCCGCCAAGGTGGCAATGCGGCCTCGGGGGGTGCGCTGCAAATAGCCTTGCTGGATCAAGTAGGGCTCGATCACATCTTCGATGGTGTCGCGTTCTTCGCCAATGCTGGCCGCGATGTTGTCCAACCCGACCGGACCGCCATCAAAACGGTGGATCACCGCCTCCAGCAGTTTGCGGTCCATCAAGTCAAAGCCTTGGGGGTCCACGTCCAACATAGCGAGAGCGCGTTTGGCAATGTCTTGGGTGATGCGTCCGGAACCTTTGAC
>CAIVLE010000152.1 GCA_903906635.1 uncultured Burkholderiales bacterium
CGTGATCGTGATCGTGATCGTGATCATTGTCAGCTTCGTTGGCGTTAGGAGCCACAAAAGCCTGGGCCGGGTCGCCGTCTTGGATCGTCACACCTGAGAGGCCTTGCACAAAGTCAATCCACCAGTTTTCACGGCGGTACTCCCCATCGACCACCACGCCAAAGCCACAGGCCTCTTGACGTTTGACCACTGTGGCAATGGCCGCATCTTCAGCGTGCCGCAAAGCGGCTTTGTCAATCTGGCCTTGTTGAAACTGCTCACGCGCAGCGATCAGCTCGGGGGGGCGCAACAAACTGCCGACTTGGTCGGCACGAAAAAAAGGTTTGTTCATGGTCATGTCCTGGGTTAACGCGCGCGTGGTGGATCACGCACGTCTTTTTGTTCTTGAAACTCCACGTTGTAGAGCTCGCCGTTGACTTTTTCAACCTTGCGCACGTACACGCTTTGCACAATGTCGCGGGTGTTGGCGTCAATGTAAATCTGCCCCCGTGGGCTCTCAAAAATCTGCCCTTTCATGGCCGCCAACAAGGCGTCGCCGCCGCCCTTGCCTGCGGTCTTTTTGAGTGCGTCGTAAATCAAACGCGTGCCGTCGTAGCCAAACACCGCCACCGCATTGGGGCGCATGTTCTGGTTGGCCTTTTTGAACTCGGCCACAAACTTCTTGTTCAGCGCTGAAGGATGATCGGTCGAATAAGGGTAAGACGTGACGATGCCCAAGGTGGCGTCGCCCATGCTGTTGAGGATGTCGTCATCCACCACGTCGCCGGTGCCGATCAAGCGGATACCCGCACGCGCCAAACCGCGCTCATTGAACTGCTTCATCACCTGAGTGCCAATGCCCGAGGGCACAAACACAAAAACGGCGTCGGGCGAGAGGTCGCGCACTTTTTGCAAAAAGGGCGAGAAGTCTGGGCTTCGCATGGGCACCCGCAAAGACTCCTGCACCTGACCGCCATTGAGCAAAAATCGATCAACAAAGGTGCGCTCGGCATCAATGCCTGGGCCGTAATCAGACACCAAGGTCACCACCTTGCGGATGTTGTTTTTAGAAGCCCACTCGGCCACCGCCACGGTGATTTGGGGCAAGGTCATAGACACCCGCACCATATAAGGCGAGGCATCGATCACCGCAGAGGTCGCGGCCAACATATTGACCATCGGAGTTTTGGACTGGGTCGCAATGGGACCCGTGGCCAGCGCCAACGGGGTCAAGCCAAAACCAGCCAGCACATCGACCTTGTCGTTGATCACCAGTTCTTGCGCCAGGCGCTTGGTGACGTCGGGCATGCCGGTGTCGTCTTTCACAATCAGCTCGATCTGATGGCCCGAAATATTCACCCCTTGCTGCGCCATGTAGAGCTTGACCCCGGCCAGCATTTGCTTGCCGGTGGAGGCGAAGGGCCCGGTCATGGGCGTGAGCAAGCCAATTTTGAAGGGCTTGTTTTGCGCACTGGCCGAATTGAGCCCCATCACCATAGGGGCGGCCACCATGGCCTTGATCAAACTGCGTTTGTCCATGTTTGTCTCCTGTTGTTGTCGTTGCAAAAACGCCCTTCGCCGGGCCATGCCCTGCGAAGTTGATTGAATTAAACCACCACTCAAGTGACTGCTGCGTGTCTCTGACGTGAAGCCTTGGGTGCGCGCCCCTGAGGCAGAATGCGTTGGCATTGGCCAAGTCTCGTGACAGCCACCGACACCCTGTATCAAGGAGTGCTTTGTGATCATCCGTTGTTTGAAAAAAGTCTTGTTGTGTGTGGCCTTGCTGGCGTTGAGCGAGAGCTGGGCCCAAACCTACCCCACCCACAGCATCAGCTTGGTCTGCCCGTTTGCTCCCGGTGGCTCGGCTGACATCATGGCGCGCTTGATGGCCAACAAACTCGGTGAGGCTTTGGGTGTGCCCGTGGTGGTGGACAACCGTCCCGGCGCTGGTGGTTTGGTCGGTGCCTCCTTGGTGGCCAAGGCCAAACCCGATGGCTACACCTTGTTGCTCGTCACCGGGGCCTACCCGGCGGGTGCAGCGCTGGCCAAACAACTGACATTTGACCCCATCAAAGACCTCACCATGGTGGGTACCCTCACCGCCTACCCCTTCATCCTCAACACCCACCCCCAAGCCCCTTTCAAAACAGTGCCAGAGTTGATCGCCTATGCCAGGACCAACCCTGGCAAGCTCAACTACTCCAGCTCAGGCATTGGCTCAATCGGTCACCTGTCCTCAGAATTGTTGAACGTCATGGCGGGCACCGAGATGGTCCACATCCCGACCAAGGGAGGTTCGGCTGCACTCAACGAGTTGCTGGCCGGTCGCATCGACTTGCTGTTTGAGGCCCCCACCTTGTCGCTGCCCTACATCAAGTCGGGCAAGCTGCAGGCCTTGGGGTCCAGCGGCAAAGAGCGCAGCAAATCGTGGCCCACCCTGCCCACCATTGGTGAAGCACTGGCGGGCTACCAGGTCTACTCCTTCATTGGCTTGGGCGCGACGGCAGGTACACCGGAGGCCACGGTGAAATTGCTTAACCAAGAACTGCGAAAAATTGTGCAGCAACCCGATGTGATTCAGCGTTTGGTCGACCTCGGGGGCGAGCCCCAATACAGCACGCCGGCAGAGTTTCGTCAATTTGTGGAGCAAGACTTTCGAAAATGGCAGCAGTTGATCGATCTGCGAAAAATTGAACGTCAATAAATTCCATCGCAATCTTGGGCCTGCTGTTTGGCCCACTGAGCCTGCTCTTTGAGCCAGCGTTTGAGTTCGCTGTCGCGCTGCACGCGGGCCAAATCTGCCGCCAAGCGGTCCACCTCATGGCGTTCGTCGGCTTGCACACGCTGCAAAGCTTGCGACAAGGCTGCCTCATCGCCCTTTACATCCACCGCCACACCCAGCGCGTGGCTCAGCCCCATGTGCAATTGCCACACATCCTGCGTCAAGGCCTGCACTTGCTCTTTGAGCAGCAACGACATGGCCCGCAACTTCTGCGCCGATAGGCGTGAGAGGTGTTGTGCATCCACCTGTGCCACCTCCAATTGCAAACGCAGCAAAGTGGTGAGGTCTTGGCGTCCATAAGCCGCGTTGACCTCGCCCATCAAGGCTGTCTTGCGAACCCGCTCGGCCTCGTTCATTTCGCGGTCAGGATGCAAGGCGCTGGCCAATTGCCGGTAAATCGTACGCACAGCGCCCTTGGCATCGAGCTGCTCCTGCTGGGCTTGCTGATGTGCTGCAGGCCGGCGCTGTGCTTTGCGAGCCGCACGCTTGGCCGCCTTGCGTTGCGCCTGCGCTTGCTGCTGTTGCCACCAGGCGCGTGCGCGTTGCTCGTCCTGCGCCTCATCGCTTTGCGACTGGGTGGCGTCTTCGCCCTCATCACCCTCCTTGTATGCGTTGGCCAAGGCCTCAAGCTGCGGGTCTTGCAAGGGCTGCAACGCAGCCAACCATTGGCGGATGCACAGGCGCGCTTGGCGCTGCTGCTGTGCGGTCAAGTCTGGTTGCTGTAACCGCCCATGCAAAAACACCAGCCCACGTCGTTGCAAAGCCGCTTTCTCTTGGGCCAATGCATACAGCGCTTGCATATGGCCATGGCGGTAGCGGTCCGACCAAGTCTGAAGGCGCGCGAGTTGCGCCGACAACTGCTCCACCTGCAACAACAACTGCTGGAACCTTTGTAAGGGCTCAGACACGGGCAATCCACCTGAGACAGGTATCAGCGACTGCGACAAGGGCACATCACGAAAAGAGGGGGAATCGGACAAAATTTTGACTCAACTTGGCAACAGCTGGGGCCATGTTACCTAGGCTGTCATCCCCTCAAGACACGGACTGGGCGGCCTCATCAGGACCGCCAGAGCCGTTACCATCAGACCATGCCCGAAGTTAACCACCATGCGATGCTCTCGGCGCCTGAGTGTGCGCATTGGACGCGCATTGTGATGGCGGCCCAACCCCAGTGGACACGACGCCATCCCGTGGCGCCTTTTTACACCTTGGGGATGGCGGCATACCTCGACTGTAAGCCTCACATTGGCGCATCGCACGCCAGCGCACTGTACCGCCAGCGCATTCTGCGTGACGCCTCCAACCACTGGCTGATGGCGCAATTCACCCCCTTGTATGAACACTTGTGCACGCGGGTCAGCGAGATTTATGCGCTGCCCGTCCAACTGATTCCAGATCAGGCGGCGCTGCCAGGTTTTCACATCCATTTGCCACACCCCTCCTTTGGTGAGGACGTGGCGAGCGTGCACCGGGACTTGCAATACCAGCAGGTCTTTCCCAACGAGACACTGGCGCCCGAGCAAGTCATCACCTTCACCCTACCCATCTCCATGCCACCGGGCTCAGGTTTGAACCTGTGGCAAGAAGGGGCAAAAACGTTTCACCCCTACGAAGTGGGTGAATTGGTCATTCACTCCGGTCTATTCACCCACCAAGCGGTGTTGCGTTGCGCGGGCTTGGTTGCACCGCGCATCGCCCTACAAGGTCATGGTGTGGTGCGAGACAACGCCGTGGCGCTGTATTGGTGAAGCCGCTTTGTTTTATTGATTCTCCACATGAGTTCACCCACGTTTTCCCCAGAGCCCCCGTTCTGGAACGCACAGTTGCAGCACATCCCTTTGTGCGTTGAATTGACCCAACACTTTGACGCTATCCAACAAGAGCTCATGGCGTTCATCGACGCCAGCCAGCCTTTCATGCCCTACCCCAAGTACGCCAATCTGTATGTGAACACTTGGGATGCTTTTCCGCTGTCCAAATTTCAGGGTGAATTTGTCGAGCTGTCTAAGAAAAATCTCAGCTTCAACTTGGAGCGTTTGGTGGCCTTTGCCAGGGCTCGCCTGCCCACCCTGTCTGGGCTGATTGCGCCACTGGAAGCGCAAGGACATTTGCGCAATGTGTTTGTCAGCCGATTGCTGCCCGGCTCAGTCATCAACCCGCACCGGGGATGGACGCCTGAGTTTTTGCGCATTCACTTGGGACTTCGGTGCGACCCGCAGTGTTGCATCACGGTGGGAGAAGAAACCCAAACCTGGACGCCCGGTCAGATGCTGGCCTTCAAAGATGGTGGGCCCTATTTGCACAGCGTGCGCCACGAGGGCACACAAGAGCGCATCGTGCTGGCCATCGACTTGACCCTGCGCTACTGCAACACGTTCATTCCCGGTATCGATCCCCGGTCGAACGTGGCCACTCTTGGCGACGCATGAGAAATGGGTCGCGCGCTACGCGTGCGATGTAACGCTGGATGAAGCGGTTGACCAAAAACTCTTCGTGCAACAAGGAGATCTGTATCAAATCCAGATAGCGCTGCGACTCTTCGTGCCACACCGCTTGTCGTAAACGCCCTTCGCGCTGAAAACCAAATCGCTGCTGCAAGGTTGCGGCTGATTCGTTGTTGTCGTAAATCAAGCCCTGCACCTTGTTCAAACCTAGACAGTTGTAGGCCACCAACAGGCTTGAAAAATACGCATCCGCCACCAAAAACGAGCTGTCGTAGCCAGGCATGATGCCCATGATTTGCTCGGCGGTTCGGTTCTTGAAATTGATGTTCACAAACATCGACATCCCAATTGGTTGCTTGCCGTTAAAAATCACCCAAGTGATGGAGCGAGATTCAGGAACGATCGCCGTGGACTCGTTAGACAAGACCAGCATCAAGTCGCTGGGCGTCAAACCCGGGGGCAGATGTTTCAACTGGTGTGCAAAATCTTTTTGCATCACCAAGGACCACAAAAATTCAAAGTGCTCAGGTCCGCGGCGCTCTAATCGGATGGCACCAAACTCAATGGGCCTCCACCACACCGGGTCGTGCCAATCACGCAAGCTCTGCAAGGCTGGGACATCAGGAAACTTGCGAGTTAGATGAAAAATGGTTTCTTGTGCCTTGACCAAGCCCTGCTGACTGCGCAAGCGCGCCAGCCAGTCTTGAACGGCATCGGCCTGGGGGGGCAATTGTGAATTGAAGTCTGGGATCATGCCGGCTTGTCAGCGCTGTCCGTGGACTCGACGGGCGGAGAGTTTTCAAATGGCGTGTGTTGCATCGCATGATTGGCGATGGAAAAATCGAGCAAGCGCCCCACATGGTCGCGCGATAAATGGAAAGTGCCCAATTGCATCTTCAAGCGCTCGATCTCGCTGTCAATGTAGGACAAATATTTCAAATGTGTTTTCACCTCATCGCTGAGGGTGTCCAACTCGTAGGTCACACCATTAATTTTGACCAAAGCCATGAGGCAGTTCCTTGCAAAGTCATTCAGAAAAAGACAGCTGACTGGCCACGCGGCGTTCGCGCTCAGCCAGTCGTTGACGGGTACGGTAGGCACGACGTTGCGTCAAAGCTTGTGCCAGCCAAATCAGCATGCCTGCCAAGAAAGCATGGGCAGCAATGTGGCGTCCATAGGGAATAATCAAATCATAGACCGGGCCAAACGTCTTGGCCAACAGCTCATCGCGCAAGCACACAAAGCCCAAAGCTGTGCCCGGGGAACCCTGGCGCCCCGAGCGGCCATACAACTGCCACTCAATGCGAGCCGCCTCGTGAGGCTCAAACATCAGCACCCGTAAACCACCGCGCTCGAGCACACCACGTCCCAGCAAAATGTCGGTGCCTCGGCCTGCCATGTTGGTGGAAATCGTCACCGCCCCCACCTCGCCAGCGCGCTCGACAATGCGCGACTCCTCGGCATAGTGCTTGGCGTTCAACACCTGACAGGGGACCAGCAACAACTGCAACCGTGCAGCAATGGCTTCGGTGTCAGCAATTTTTCGGGTGCCCACCAACACCGGCGTGCCAGCCTCGTAGGCCTTCACCACCTCTTGAATCAACGCATCAAAGCGCTGTGTGGGATCGACAAACACTCGCAAGGGCTCGACCGCCAAGCGACTGGGCACACGCGGCGCGATCGGTTTGACCAACAAACGGTAGGTTTCCCAAAGCTCTTGCTCAATGCCTTGCAAGGTGCCGCTGGCACCACTCAAGCGGTGGTAGCGCATGAAAAAGACCTGAAACGTCATACGCGCTTGGGTCTTGGGGGGGCTGCTGAGCTCCAAGCCCTCCATCGCTTCGATCGCTTGGTGAATGCCATGGCTCCATGACCGACCGGCCATCACGCGCCCAGTCTTCTCATCGACGATCACCACCTTGCCCTCCTCGTCCACCAAGTAATGGCGGTCTCGGATGTAGACAAACTTGGCCATGATGGCCAGTGACACCATGCCTTGGGCACGCTCTGGGAATTGCCAAAAGGCAGGCAGCAAATACGACAACTCTTCAATGCGTCGCTCGCCACGCGGTGTGAACCGAATGTCAGGTACCGGATCGGTCTTGACTTCAAAGTCCAGGTCTACGGCCAAACTCTCAAAAATCTGTTTGCCCGCTAGCACCGCCTCCACCAACATGGGGTTGTCTTCCGCCGTCGAAATGATCAAGGGAGTGGTGGCCTCATCGATCAACACGTTGTCCGCCTCGTCCACAATCGCCGCCCACAGCCCGCGTGTCACGGGACGTTTGGCGCTGGGTGGCTGGCGCATCTCCCAAAGGCGCCGGCGCACGGGGTCTTTTTCACCCGAGAGCAAAATTTGATCACGCAAAAAATCGGCTAGCAGCTGCTTGCCTGTGGCGTACACCACATCGGCAGCATACAAAGAAGCGGCTTGCTCTGGCGGAGTTTCTGAGGTGATTGAGACCACCGTCACCCCCCCTAAGGCCAGCAAACGGGCCATCGACTCGGCATCGCGTTGCGCCAAATAATCGTTGGCTGTGATCACATGGCAGGGCCGTCCTGCGCCTGCGTACAGGGCGGCAGCCAAACCAATCGCCAGCGTCTTACCCTCACCCGGCGCTAGCTGCACCAAATGGCCGTTGTGCATCTCCAGCGCAGCACGGATCTGTGTGCCATGCGGCGACATGCCCAAGACACGATGCGCAGCCACACACCACAGGGCCAACAGCGGCAAGCGCTTGGCAGAGTCCTGCGTCTCAAAGCGCATGGCTCGGGTATCGCGCTTCAAACGCAGTGACAAGTCCTCATCGCTCAGCCCCTCAAAGCTTTGTTGGTGGCGCAGCACCGCTTCAAAGTCTGCCTCGGTGGCGCGTGCAGCTTGACCACTCCAAGCTGACCAACGCACACGCCACGCATCCCAAAAAGGCATCTCCACGCTGGGATTGCGCGGCGGGTGCCAGTCTTCCCGAGCCAAGCCTTGTTGCATGCTTGTCAACCCAAGAAGTAGCGTTTTTGAATCAACTGCCGCACCGACTCTTGAAGACGTGAATACAAGGAGCGAGAGGGCATGTCAATGCACAAGACGCCTTTGATGCCACTGACCAAGGCCAGATGTTGTTGCGGGGTGGTTACCACGCGTGCACGCACTTCAAAAAAATCTTCCGCACTGGTCTCGCCTTTGCTGTCTTGGGCTGACACGGGCATGTCGCCGCCACCCATCCACCCCAAAGCGGCCGAGGGCAAGCGGTTGCGCTGATAGGGCAACACCACCAAGTGGTCAATCGCCAGCGTTTCATCGGATTGCCCCACCAGCCGTACCCTCAAGCGGCCTTGGCCAGCATCAAAAATTTCACGGGCACGCTCTTGGCTCACCACGGCCACCATTTCAAAAGGCGCGCGGGTATCTATGACATGGCCAAGTTCGGCGCCTTGTTGCACCCAAGCGCCAACTTTCTCACGGCTGTCGATCGATACAAAACGCCCCTCATGCGGCGCCTTGATGTCCAAGGTCTCGAGTCGATGGGTCAGATCTTGTAAACGCTGCGTTTTGGCATCAATTTGTTTACGCACCACGTGGATCTCAGCCATCTTGCCCGTCAAGGCTTGGCGCTCTAAGACCGCCAACTCGTTGCGCTCCATATCGGCTTGTTCGATGTCCAAGCGCAGTGACATGTCGTCAATGGCCATCAACGACTGTCCAGCTTGCACCATCTGCCCGTGCCCCATGTCTGAGCGAAGAATTCGCCCATCCACTGGCGCAAACAGAATCGATTGGCGGCTGGACTGCAGGACCCCGTGCGCATTGAGTGCGTAGGGAAATGGAATCACAAAAAACAACAACACCATACCCACGCAGATCGCCCCCACACCGGCCAAAGCCCGCGAGCGATGTGACTGCACCGCAGGGCCCGTCAGGTGCTGCACCAACTGGACCATCGGCATGACCACCATGGTGATGAGCGTCGTGCCCAGCACAATGAGCCCCAAGCCAAACCACAAATCCATCACGAACATCACAATGCCAGTGGTCACCAACAAACGATAGATCAGGCTGATGGGCGCGTAGACCAAAAACCAATTGCGCTCTGATTCATCATCAATGGGCGCGCGGGCTGCGTGGCTGCCCAACAAATAGCGGTCTCCCAAGTAGTACCAATACTGTTGGGCCTTTTGGTAGAAATTGGGAATACCCACCCAATCGGCAAACATGTAATAGGCATCAAAGCGCAACAAGGGGTTGCCATTGAAGAGCAAGCTCGACACCGAGCCAATCAACATCAAGTTAAAGCCCAAACTGTTGACCAAGCCGGGCCCCGTGGACGCCCACACCAAAGCGCCGACAGCGGCCAAAAACAAATCGACCAACATGCCCGCAGCGCTGACAAAAATGCGGTGCCACTTGTTGGGAAAGGCCCAGGTTGAGGTGGTGTCCACATAAGGCAGCGGGGTGGTCACCAAAAACATCAGGCCAAAAGTGTGCACGCTGCCGCCATAGCGTTTGCAGACATAGCCGTGCCCTAGCTCATGCAGCAACTTGTTGAGGGCCAGGCAGACATATAACCAAGGCAAGTTGGCCATGGCAAATGCGCCCTGTGCCTTGTCGGTGAGGGCCGGTAAATGTTTGAGCACCGAGACGGTGCCCGCCGTGCACACCACCAACCACAGCGCCAAACCCCACCAGCCGGGCACGCGTTTGAGCAGGTGGTTCAGACGCTCCAGCATGGGATCTGGATCCCAAATCGGAATGCGAAAAAACAGAAACGACAGGAGCTTGCTTTTCCACTCTTTGCGTTTGAACTCACGTTTGCGCTCAAAAATCTCAGCGTCATTGGAGCTATCGCGAAAGTACAGCAAGCTCGAGGCATGCAACTGCGAGAGCAGCTGTACCACCTCCTCTTGCCCCGGCGCTTTGTCAGGATGCTCAGACAAATAGCGCTGCCACGCGTCATCCACGCGCACCTCGGGCGTGAGCTCACGCACAAAGTCATAGGCCTCGGGGGTGAGCCTGAAAAAGCGGTGTGAATAGGCGTCTTCCAGCACCACCCAAGCGCGGCCTCGCCACAGTTGCCGGTGCACCGCCACGCCCGGCAGCAGACTCACCCGAGATTCGGCAATCTTGTACCAGCTGTCACTGAAGATGGCGCCTGACATGATGCGCTCAGAACCAGAACTTCAGGCGAACCAAATCCACCAAATCGTGGAACACGATCCAGGCAATGCTGCGCGAACCCACCTCAATCTTGGCCAATCCCGTCATACCGGGTCGCCACCAGTCTTGTGGTGGATCCAAAATTTCTGCCTTGACCAAGAAGTGATTGCCCTCTTGGCCACGCACCTGGGCCATGGGCACAAAACTCGCCACCTTGATGCGTACTTCATTGCCCGTTTGGCTGAGCAGCAGCATGGAGCCCTGCGCATTGGGCTCAATATCGCGGATCGCTTTTTCAGGCACCTGGATCGATACGTACAAACCTTGCACTTGGGCCACACGCAGCAATTTATCGCCTTTTCGGGTGGATGCACCCAGCAAATTACGGCGCTCGCCTTCCACCACCACGCCATCAAAAGGCGCCCGCAACACCGCTTGTTCTTGTTGCAACATGATGCGCTTGTGGCGAGCCTCCACCTGTTCACGTCTGAAATGGGCGACTTGCGAGTCGGCAATGGCCATGGTGGCGCGAGACTTGTCTTCTTCGGCTTGGTAGCGACGCATCTCAGACAACACTTCCAGCTCTTGTTGCTTGAGATCGACCAAATCGAGCACGATCAAGGGGTCCCCTTCGTGAATGAGCGCGCCCGTGTCAAACAACACTTGGTCAATGCGCCCGTCGATTTGGGCGGTGATTTGACGTGTGCTGTCGGTGGTGAGTTGGCAAGATGCTTCAACGCGGTAGTCCCAGCGCCCAAACGCCAACACCAGCAAGACCACACTGATACACATCGCAGCGAACTTCACCCAGGGTCGCCCAGGGCCCAACAACAACTGCAAGCCATCGAGCAGCTTGCCCTTGAAGCGCCCGCCCAACCACAGATGGCGCTGATAAGCCTCGTGCAAACGGGGATAAATCATCTCCAACACCAACAGCAGGTGGTTGAGCGCTTCGTCATTTACTGGGCGATGCTTGAGCATCAACACCAAGACCGCCTGGGTCATGCCCGACTCATCACGCAAGGGCAAACTGAGTACGCCGTCGATGTCGGGCATGTTCTCAAACAAGGCCTGGTGCGCCTCGGGTGCGGTTTGCAGATGCCCTTGGGCGGGGTGTCTCTCGGCGCGTATGACTTGATCAACGGACAAGACCTCGCCTGCCGCTGCCTCCAAGCCCCGCACCAAGCGCGAGGTCTTGTCAAAGTGGTCCATGTGGCTGACGGCCAACAACACGCCCTGGCTGGCCTCGCGCCAACACAAGGCCGCTTGGGCCAATTCAAACTGCCGCGCCACTCCGTTGACCAAAGACAATGCGGCAGCACCAAAATGGCGCTGTTGCATCACCGTAGTCGCCAGATCAAGCAAGTCCAGCAAACTCGTGTCGCTGCCCTCTGGCGAGCTCGACAAGGCGGTATCCGAGGTCGTTTTGGACGGCTCTACAGCGGCCGCCAGAGGCCGCAAGTCTTTGGTGAGCAACGCGCGCACCAAGGCCTCTTTCAATGCGCCGCGTTCCCGCTCAGGCAGGGTCAATAACAGGTAGGTACGCGCCACATCGGTCAATGGGATGAACAAGGCAATCGAGGCCGAGCCATCGGGCCAATTCAGCGTTTCATGGGCATAGCCCATGCGATCGGCTTGCTCGATCATGGCGCCTTTGAGCTGTCCCACCAACCATTGGGCATCTTGGGGTGTGCCGTGGCAACCCCGCAACAACCACTGCCCATCCAAGGCCTCGATCACCAAGCATCGGTCGGCTCGGCACAGCGCAGCGACCAGGCCCGTGTATTGGCCATAAAAATTGGCGGTTCGAGGCTCACAGACCAGATCCTGTAAGCCCTCAATCACCAGCCGTGGATCGCTTGGCGTCACCACATCAACCGCCTGCGCTCGATTTCGTGGCGGCGCGTACAGTCCCCTTCAAACCCGGGCGTATCTCGCCTTTGGGATTGGGGTAACGAATTCGCACATCCACCAACCCACTGGCTGCATCGACCACTGGGGAGACAAACTTCACCACCCCTGGCACCGCCGCGCCTTTGGCAGACTCGAACACAGCGGGCAGCACATCGCCTTTTTTCAGGCCCGCAGCAAAAGCAGGTGGCACGTTGAGACGCAACTCCACCTGGGACAAGTCCACCAACTTCAAGACCACATCGCCCAACTTGGCCCACTCCCCGGGGTCGAACATCACATCGGTCACCACGCCAGGCACGGGCGCTCGCAAGGTACGCAGCGCCAACTCGGCTTGCGCAGACTCGAGCTCAATTTGTTCGCGCAATTTTTGAGCCTTCAACTGCTGCACTTTGCCAGCAGCCGCAGAAATATCCATCTGCAGCTTGAGCAGCTCTTCTTCAGAAATCGATTGCGTGGCGGCATTGACCTCTTGGCTGATCTTCCACAACTTGGAGGCCAACTCCAAACGCTCCAGGGCAGCATCCAATTCACTGCTGTCTTTGAACACTTGGGCTCGGCGCTTGACCTCAATGCGTTGCACGCTGTCTTCCAACTCAATCAAACTTTGCCCAGCGCTCACGCGATCTCCGGGGCGCACCAAGGTGCGCTGCAACAAACCCACCACCGGCGCGCTCATTTGAATGTCGTGCTCTGAATAAACCAAGCCGACATACTCTTGGGCTTGAGCGAGTGTGCCCATGAGGCAGCTGAGTGCCACCAACAAGGGGCGCCAGCACGATAAAAAGCGAGGGTGTTTCATAGAGTCATTGCAAATTTGTTTCGGGCAACTGGGCCTGCACGTTGTGTGCCTCCAGCAAAGTGCCATTGGCCAGCAACAGGGCCAATTGGGCGGTTTCTACGCGCCCCATGGCGTCGAGCAGTCGCACCCGTGCGTCGAGCAAGTCTTGGTCAGCCTGCAACAAACTGCTAACCAAACCCAAACCGGATTGAAAACGGGCCCACTCACTTTGACGCAAAGCGGTCTTGAGTTTGACGTCGGCTTGATAGATCTCCACCTCTTGACGGGTGCTCTTGAGTTCATCGCGCCGAGAGATCAAATCGTTCTCGAGCGACAAACGCACTGCGGCCAATTCGGTCTCGGACTGGATGACGCGCAAATGCTGAGCTTGAAACTGTGCGCGGGCTTTTTCGCCGCCGTTCAAACCCATCTCAAAGTTCAACCCCACCCACCAATCGGGGTAGAGATTTTGCTTGACCAAGCTGGCCGATGGACGAAACGCTTCGGCCATGCCACTGGAAGAGTATGAGTACTGAAAGTCCAGCGAGGGCAAACGCTGGTTGGCTGCATAGGCCAAACGCACGCGCCCCTGAGCCACCTTCAAGCGTGAGACTTGAAACGGCGCCCAGTTGTCCAGTGCGTAGTTCAAGGACGACTCACCTTGGGTCAATGCAGAGGGCGCATCCACTCGGGTGGGAATCAAATCAATCGAAGCCACATCTGAGCGTCGGTAATTCAACAAATTGACCAAGCGCGATTGCATCTCGTTGGCGTTTTGCTGAAAACGCACCCAATCGGCGTGCCGGGTCAAGCGAAACCGCTCGAGTTCTTGGATCGAACGAGGTGGCAACTTGCCGGCCAATACACGTTGACGCGCATCCACCACCAAAGCTTCAGCGGTGCGGTACATCTCGAGGCGCAACTCGGCCACCTGTTGGGCCATGTACGCTTGCCAAAACATGGACAGGCCATCGCCCATGACTTTGAGCAACTGCTGGCGATATTGCCAGGCTTGGATCATCGACTCGTACTCGGCGACACGTTTGTCGGCCTCGGTCACGGTCACGCCAGCGCCTTTGAGCAAGGGCTGTTTGATCGTGATCACCAAAGCACTGGTGACCTCCAAATCGGTCTGGCTGATGGCCATGATGTTGTTGGCCCGCTCGACAATCCTTCCACCAATGGTCAACTCGGCGCCCGAGGGCAACAACTGCTTGATGCCCATTTCTGCATTTTTTGAACTTTCATTGAGCAGATAAGGGTTGTTGTTGATCATGTACGTGAGTGCTTTTTCCTCGGTCGTGCGTTGCCGCAGGGTGTCGGTCTTGCGGTAGTTGCCATACATCACCGTTTCGTAGAGAGCGGCTTCAGACTGGGCCATTTGCTGGGCCACGTCT
Source organism: uncultured Burkholderiales bacterium (assembly GCA_903906635.1). GTDB lineage: Bacteria > Pseudomonadota > Gammaproteobacteria > Burkholderiales > Burkholderiaceae_C > Limnohabitans. The sequence goes on from CAIVLE010000152.1 coordinate 14,447, forward strand.
TTGCTGTAACGGCCGTACTCAATCTCCAAACTGCGCAACAACAACAGTTGAGCAAAGGTGGTGGGATTGAGGATCAATTTGGGCGCCTGAGGCGCAGCCCCCGTGTCGGAGGAGGAGGAAGCATTGGCCATCACAGGCGGCTGTGACGGCGTGCTTACGAAAGAGCTGGCTGGCGCGTCTGCACAGACGGCGCCGCCCACAGCCAGGGCTAAAAACCCCAGCACACACGCATGAAACCCCGGGGGCATCCAACGAGTCACAACTCAATGCCCCAGGTGCTCAGTGTTCTGTCGCTGTCGTGGTGCGACGCTTTCGCGCAGCGGTCGACTTGCTTGAAGAGGCATCGGATTCAGCGGCATGCTCCACCAAGCTCTTTTTCAAGTTCACCAAACGCTCGATCTGTGGCAGTGAAATCAAGTGTGCATAAATCGCGGGCAAGTAACGGCTCTGACGCACTTCCAGGAACAAGCTGTCAGAGAAGTTGTTCAAACGCTCTTCGTTGATCACGTAGCAACCGGTGATGTTCTTGACTTGGTCTGCGGCGTTGACACGCATGTTCAAAGGCGTCAACAAATTGTGGGTGCCCAAGAACTTGGTGAACTCGCGGGTGAGTTGGTCCATTTGCTGCAACTCGGCCAAGTAGCGGCGCACGTTCTCAATCACTTGTGTGGGGTTGCCCTGCTCATCAAACATGGCGTTGCCCTCGGTCTCGCTCAGCAAGTCGCTGGCTTCGTCCACGCACACCACATAACGGTCTTCGTCAGGCACCTTGGTCAGGGCGAAGGGGTAGCGGCGAATCATCGCGGGCACGTAAGACGCTTCCCAATTGCCTTCTTCGTCGATGAACAAATTCTCACCCGCGTCCAAGCCCATCAACACCACAGGACGGAAGTCGTCGGCTTCTTTGTCCTCTAAGAAGACGATGGGGTAAGTTGCGGCAGCGCGCACAAACTCGTGCATCGTCACATACGCAATGTGAAACTTAGAGGCAAAAGCGAAATCAACCGAGGGCTTCACCTTGGAATGTGCATGACGCTCTTTATTGACGGGAACCATTTTTTCAAACATCAAAACTCCAAATTTGATAACAAAATTGTCTTAAACAACAAAATCAACAGTCAATTCTAAGTGAACCGAACGTGGGTCAAACTTCAACTGGCAACAACTTCCACTAACAGCTGATTTTGAGCCACCGGCAAGCCCGTGGCCCAGTTGAGTGGGGTGTTGATCTGCACGCTTGCAGGGCTTGAGCTGGCGCCCAAGCCATAGCTGAGGTCAGACAACAAGGCGTTGCTGCTGGCCGTTGCAGACACTGACGTGTTGTTGGCGGCATTGGCGCTCGATGAAAAGCTCGGTGGCGGGGGCGCCACCGAAATCTGCATCAAACCACTCAACGTATTGGACCTTGATACACCCGACAAGGTCACGGTCGTGGTGAGCAAGCCGGCACTGCGCAAGGCCACATATTGGCTGTAGCCTGCCACAGCTTTGACCAAAGCCTGCTCAGGCGTACCGCTGACCAAAGACTTGTCCACCACCACGTGGGAGGGGGCCGTGCCCACCACCGTGGCTTGGCGGTAGTAGGTGCCTCGCTTGATCAAGGTGTAGTAGGTTTCGCCACTGGCTCCCGAATCACGTACCACGGAACCGCTGGGTGCAGAGACCTGCACTTGCTGGGCCTGCACTTTGATGGCGGTTTGTGTGGCCAGGTCCGTGACATTGGGGCCATTGCCAAAGATGGAGACCGTTTTGGCTCCCACGGCTCCGCTCGCTGATGAAGCAGCTCGAATCGTGCCGCTGGTGCTGTCCAAGGCCACCCCACCCACGCTGGCCGCCGAGGTGGTGCTGGCATTGAGCTCGCCCACGACCACATCGCCAAAAGCGTGCAGGGTCAAATTTCCGCCCACTGACGCCAGCTTGGCTGGAGCGGTCATGGTCACATTGCCAGCGGCAGAACTCAAGGCCATGTTGGTGCTGATGGCACTCACCAACTTGACGTCCACCAGCACATCGCGTGCGCCCACCGCCGTGCCGCTGGCTTGGAGCTTGAGCGAGGCGCTGTTGGTGGTCCAGTTGGCAGTTCCCGCCACCACATCGTCTAGGCTGACTTGGGTGCCCAGCAAAGTCACAGCGCTCACACCTTCGTTGAGTAAGCTGTCGTTGCCCAGAGTCAGGGCGGAGGCGCTATCGCCCAAACTCAGCGCAGCAAAGCTGTTGTTCACCATGGCAGATGCCAAGGCGGTCAACTGCGCGGCTTTGGCGCTGCTGAGCAGGCCGCCTTGCAGCACCACTTGTCCAAGCGAGCTGCCATCCAAGATGACACCCGCGTCCAGGGACAAGTCGTCGGCCCTGATCTTGAGCGTGCCCGAGTCGTCCACCCCACTGCGAGTCACCCCGTTGTACACGCCTGAGCCCAGAGTCACGTGACTCCCAACCAGGGTCAGTGTGACACCGGGCTTGACCGTGATGTGGCCTTGGATGGTGATGTTGCCGCTCAGGGAGGTGAGCGTGGTGTCTTGGTTGACCATCACCGAGTCATAGATCGTGATGTCGCCGCTTTCTTGCACGTTGGCGCCGTCATACGTCACCGTCGAACCTGAACCATAGATGGTCAAGCCCTTGCCTTGGATGTCGCCCACCACTTTGACGGAACTGCTGGTCACGGGCTGACCCGGCACGACCAGTAGGCCTGAGGCCACGAGTACCAGAGGCGCGTTGAACACCAAGGCACCGTGCGTGGTGCTGTCAGATTGCAACCAAATGGCTTGGCCAGGCGATTGACTGCCCACCATGATGTCTTTGAGTTGCTTGGCAGGGTCGGTGCTGCCAATGAAACCCACTTCCGAGCGATCCACCCGCACCACATCTGTGGTGGGCGCGCTGCTGCCGGGCAACACATCGCCCACCACAAAAGCGCGCGTGGGGTCCACCGGTGCCACCGTCGCCACCTTCACAAAGTTGCTGCTGTTGATGGTGTCCAAATTGGCCACTTGCGTGGGCAAAGTCATCTCAAAACTACTCCCCGCACTCACCACGGGGGCGCTGATTTGCACATCGGTGCTCTTGACGCGCACCGGCTTGCCGCCATAGTCCACCACCTCACCAGGGGCCACTGGCGGCAGTTCAAAAGCGCCCTGAGTGGACGAGACACCCACCTCACCACTGACGGTGGTGACGCTGGTCATTTGCGCTTTGTTTTGTGCCTGGACCTGCACCGCGCCAGCTTGGCTGCTGACCACACTGCCTTTTTCTTGCACCACAGAGCCTTGGTCCGAGGTGAGGCTGATGCCCCCACTGCCCGTGGTCTGAACCTGCGAACCGGCTTTGAACAACAAGTCGCCCGCCGACAAGCGTAAGCTGACGGCGCCGCCTCCAGATGAAATGAGCTGCCCAACAGAGGATCCCAGCGCAGACTGAGCCACCGCCGAGCCACTCATGGGCACGCGGTTGACCACCACCGACACGCTATCAACCGTCAGACCCGAGGCTTCCGTGACATAAGCGCCACCACTGCCCGCAGACAAAGACAGGGTATCGAGCGAGGTCTCCAGGGGATCGCTGCTGCTGCCGATTGCGCCGGTTGCTCCCGTCGTGATGGACAAACCCGAGGCCGTGATGTCCAAGGCGGGATCCCCGTCGATCACCGAGCCGCCCGCCACCACCGCCACCAGCGCCGTGGTGGTGACTTGCCCCAGTGTCACGTCGCCTGCAGTGGCCACCAGACTCACATTGCCAGCGGTGTTGAGCGTGTTGGCCATGACCAAATTTTGCGCCGCTTGCACGTCCAAGGTGCCGCTGCCTGTGAGGGTCACATTGCCCGCACTGCCAAAAGCCATGCTGCCCCCATTGGCCAGCAAGCTCACCGATCCACCACTGGTCAAGGCCGCTTGCAGACTCAGTGCGCCTGCGGCACCTAGGCGCACATTGCCTGTGGCCTGGACTGCAGCGTTGACTTGCAAGTCTTGGGTCGCCAGGGTACCCGCTTGCAAAGCGAGCGCCGCCCCAACTTGAAGACCCTGCACTTGGTACACCCCACCTAAATTCAAGGCACCGATTTGCAAGGCATCGGCTTCGCTCAAGAACACCGAGCCCCCCGCCTGCACAGCCAATTGAGCCACTTGGGTAGACACGGCTTGCGTGGCAGATCCCACATCGGTGCTTGCCTTGATGACCAGCGAGGTAGCTTGCAAGCTGTGGCTGGCGTCACTCGCCAGCAAAGCGCCGCCAATGTCCAAGCCCATGACCGATGTGGTACTTACTGTGCTGCCGACCACTGCCGTTTGGGCTTGGGCCACGCCGCTGCTGTTGACCCGGTTGACCCCCACCGACACGCTGTCAAGGGTCACACTGGAGGTTTCTCTCAGGTACACCCCACCCGTGCCCGCGGACAACGCCAAGCTGTCGACCGAGGTGTCCAGCGCATCGCTGCTGCTGCCCACGCCGCCCGACGTGCCCGTGCCGATGTACAGGCCCAAAGCCGTCACATCCACGGCGCTGTCGCCATCCAACAAGGCGCCACCCGCCACGATGGCCACTTGGCCAGCACTGCTGACTTGGCCCAGGCTCAAATTGCCGGCGAGCGCTTTGAGGCTCACGTTGCCACGGGTGGTGATCACCGACTCATTGGTCGTGCCAGCGACGCCGGCGTTGGTCATGCTCAGAGCTTGCGCCGCTTGCACGTCCACCGTACCGTTGCCGCTCACCGTGATATCGCCCGCTGACCCCATCGTCACGTCACCGCTCGTGGCCAGCAAACTCACCGAGCCACCGGCCGTGCTCAAGCCAGCCGAGACCGTGTCGGCCGTGCCTTGCAGCAACAAGTTGCCCACCGAATTCGTGCCTGTCAGCGCCACCGACTGGGTCACGCTCAAGGCGCCCGCTGCGGTGATCGCCACCGAGCCATTGGCTGCCGTCACCCCCAACTGAGCAGCGTCCGTGGTAGCCGCAGCCAAAGCACCACTGGCTTGGACCCGGCTCAGACTCACCACGGCCGAGCTCCCCACTTCCAGCGCGCTCGCATCGCTCACAGCGACGCCCCCGCCTGGTGCGCTAGAACCACCGGCCGTGGTATCACCAGACACGGCGCTGAGTTTTGAAACTTCAGTCTCCAAGGCATTGGCCAAGCCCCCAAGCAACCCCACGCTTGCACCGGCTGTCAGGCGCAAACTGTTGGCATAGACATCGATGGCTGCGCTGCTGTCGCCATCCAACACCGAACCACCCGCCGTCACGCTCACCGATCCCCAGGTGGCTTGCCCCGTCAAAGCCACGGCCGTGCGGTCTGCTGCGCTGCGGGTATCGATCAGACCCAAGGTCACATTCTTGGCCGCGCTGGAGGTGATCAAACGCACATTGGCTGCATTGGTTTGGATCACCGCTTTGTCGCTGCCGCTGACTTGCATATTGATTTCGCCAGTCGTGGCGATCACGTCGACCGTGCCGCTGCCCACCGTGGTGATGTCCCCCGTAGAAGCCAACACCACATCGCCCGTGCTGGCAGCCACGCTCACCGAACCACCCACCGTGGTCAAAGCGGCATTCAACGCCACACCCGTGCCTGCGCCTTGCAGCAGCAAATGCCCCAGACTGGTGGTGCCAGTCAAACCAATGGCTTGGTTCACCGTCAAGGCGGTGCCCGAGGTGATCACCACCGAGCCATTGGCCGCGCTCACGCCCGATTGGGCCGCGTCCGTCGTGGCCGCTGCCAGCGTGCCATCGGCTTGCACCCGGCTGAGGCTGACGGGCGCCGTGGTCCCCACTTCGATCGCATTGATGGCCTTCACCCCGACACCGCCAGCGCGCGCCACGGCACTGAATTTTTGAACTTCCAACTCCAGCACATTGGGGTTGATGGGCGTGCTGCCCAACACGCCAACGGCAGCGCCTGCGTTCACCCGCAAACTGGCCGCGTACACATCGATGGGCGCGCTGCCCGTAGCACCCTCGGTGCTGGTGTCCAGCACCGAACCGCCCGAGATCAAGCTCACCGACCCCCAACTGGCTTGCCCCGTCAGGGCAGAAGCCGCGCGGTCGGCTGCACTGCGTGCGTCCACCAAACCCAGCGTGAGGTCTTTGCCTGTCGTGGCAGCGCTCACGCGCACGTTGCCCGCATTGGTTTTGAGCACGGTTTTGTCGCTCGGCGTGCTGGCCATGATGACCGCACCCGTGGTCGATTCCACGTCGACCGTTTGCCCTGCCAGGGCCAAGGAAATGTCCCCCGTGGGTGTGAACTCCACATCGCCAGAGGCCACCACACTCATCGAGCCTGCGGCCACGGTGGATGTAGCACTGAGTTTGACGCCCGCGCTCAAGCTTTTGAGCAAGACCGAGCCCGAGGCGCCGCTCACACTCAACGCTTGGTTGAGTTCTAACTTTTGGTTCGCCACCACCACCAGCGACGCGTTGGAGGTCGAGACACCCCCTTGGGTGGCGTCAGAGATAGCGCTGGTGCTCAAGACTCCGGTGTTGGTCACCCGGTTGATGCTCAAAGACACGCTGTCGAGTGCCAAGGCCGACGCATCGCTCACGGCCACTGCCCCGCTGGCAGACACGGCCGACAGCAACAACGTTTCTAAGTCGAGCGGATTCACCGAAGAGGACAAACTGCCAATGCCTGTGCCCGCGTTGATGCGCAAGCTCAAGGCATACACCGCCGGTGCGCCGCTGGTGTCACTGTCGGACACCGCGCCACCCGCGATCAAACTGACAGAACCCCACAGGCCTTGGCTGGTCAAACTCGACGCTGCGCGGTCTGTAGACACCCGCGTATCGATCAGACCTAAGCTCAGATTTTTGCCGGTGGTGGCGGCACTCAAGCGCACCTTGCCTCCGTTGGTCTGGATCACGTTTTTATCGGCACCGCTGGTTTGCATGGTCACGGCACCTGCGCTGGACTCGATGTCCACCGTGCCAGTGCCCGCCACCGTGATGTCGCCGGCTGCTCCCAAGGTCACATCACCCGCTGTGGCAACCAAACTCACGCCGCCCCCTGCAGTGCTCACGCCGGCTGTCACGCTCACGCCCGCACCTGCGCCTTGCAGCAGCAAGTTGCCCACGGTGCTCGTGCCCGTCAAAGCCACGGCTTGCGTCACGCTCAGTGCGCCCACGGCCGTCACGACCACCGATCCGTTGGCCGCGCTCACGCCCGACTGGGCCGCATCGGTCATCGCCGTATCTAAGGTGCCATCGGTTTTGACCCGGCTCAAACTCACAGCCGCTGCGCTACCCACCTCCAGCGCACTCGCATCGGCC
>CAIVLE010000153.1 GCA_903906635.1 uncultured Burkholderiales bacterium
GGCGCTCGAAAAAGGCATCGTCAAACCCGAGACCATGATCCAAACCGCACCCGGCAAGTTGCAAATGGGCACGGCCGTCATCTCGGACACCCACCCCCACGGCTTGATCAGTGTCAACGAGGTCATTCAAAAATCCAGCAACAGCGGTACGGTCAAAATTGCACTGCAAATGCAGCCCCACGACATGTGGGAGGTCTTCACACAAGTTGGCTTGGGCCAAAAGCCGCAAGTGCCCTTCCCGGGTGCCGTATCGGGCAAGGTGCGGGCTTATAAAACTTGGAAACCGATCGAGCAAGCCACCATGAGCTACGGCTACGGTTTGTCGGCCAGTTTGTTCCAGCTCGCACAGGCCTATAGCGTGTTTGCCCGTGACGGCGAGTTGATTCCGGTGAGCCTGCTCAAAACCCACGACAACATCAGCGGTGCGCGTGTTTTCTCGGTCGCCAACGCCTCTGCCGTGCGTCACATGCTCCACTTGGTCACGGGCCCCGGTGGCACGGCCCCCAAAGCCCAGACCATGGGTTACTCAGTGGGCGGCAAAACAGGCACCGCGCACAAGGTCGAAGGCCGGGGCTATGCCGGTAAAAAATACCGCGGCTTTTTTGTGGGCATCGCCCCCATCGACAACCCCCGCATCGTCGTAGCTGTGATGGTGGACGAGCCCACCAGCGGGCTGTACTTTGGTGGCGATGTGGCCGCCCCGGTGTTTAGCCAAACTGTGCAACAAACGCTGCGCATGATGGGGGTACAACCCGACATGGCGGTCAAACCCCAGGTAGTGGCCAAGGCTGAGAAGGAGGAGTTTTGATGCGCCAACTCCACAGCCCCCAAGAAGCCGCGCAGTGGCTGCACGCGCGGGTGCAGGGTGTGTTGCACACAGACAGCCGCCGCATCAGCCCAGGCGACGGTTTCATCGCCTGGCCCGGAGCTGCCAGCGATGGTCGCCGCCATGTGGCCGGGGCCTTGCGCCAAGGCGCTCGCGCGTGCTTGGTCGAACACCAAGGCGTGGAGACCTTCCAACAAGACTTCCAAGATGCCCTCCAAGGTGCCTTTCAAGGTGCCATCCAAAGTTCCATCCAAGACGCAAAGGCGCAGGGCGTGTCTGTTGAGATGACCGAGCCCCAAGCTCTGGCCAGTTACACAGATTTGAAAGCGGCCAGCGGCCCCATCGCCGCGGCTTATTACGAAGAACCCAGCCGTGCGTTAGACGTCTTGGCCATCACCGGCACCAACGGCAAAACGTCCACCGCTTGGTGGCTGGCCCACGCTTTGGGCCGTCTCTCCCAGCGCTGTGCGTTGGTGGGCACCTTGGGTGTGGGCGAAGTCGGTCAACTGGAAGTCACGGGCATGACCACCCCAGACCCGGTCTTGTTGCAAGCGCGCTTGCGCGACATGGTCACCCAGGGCGTGCAAGCCTGTGCCATCGAAGCGTCGTCCATTGGCTTGGCCGAACACCGTTTGGACGGCACCCAAGTTCGCCTGGCGCTGTTTACCAACTTCACACAAGACCACCTCGACTACCACGTCAGCATGGCCGATTACTGGCAGGCCAAAGTGGCCTTGTTTGACTGGCCTGGTCTGCAAGCCGCGGTGGTCAACACCGATGACGCACACGGGGCACAACTGGCTCAGCAACTCAGCCGCCGCCAAGACCTGGTGGTGTGGACCGTGGGCATCGCGACCGATACGGCTGAGCTCAATACGGCCGAGCTCAATACGGCCGAGTCAGATACGACCCACTCAGATACGACCCACTTAGACACGCCCCCGCCAAACCGGGTGCACCATGTGCAAGCCAAAAAACTGCGCCATGGCGCTCGAGGCCTGAGCTTTGATGTGGTTGAAAGCGAGCACCGCCACACCTTGGAGACGAGCTTGGTGGGCCACTACAACGTGAGCAACGTTTTGGGCGTGTTCGCTGCACTGCGCGCATTGGGGCACAGCTTTGCCGATGCGGTGCAGGCCTGCGCCGATTTGCCGCCCGTTCCCGGGCGCATGCAGGCCTTGGGGGATAGCCATCAGCCCCTGGTGTTGGTGGACTATGCGCATACGCCGGATGCGGTGGCACAAGCGCTCAACGCGCTGCGCCCCCTAGTCAGCGCACGGGGCGGCTCTTTGGTGTGCGTGCTCGGCTGCGCGGGTGACCGCGACAGCGCCAAGCGCCCCCTGATGGCTGCTGCGGCCGAGCAGTACGCAGACCAGGTGGTGTTGACCAGCGACAACCCACGCAGCGAAGACCCCCAAGCCATCTTGGCGCACATGCTGGCCGGTGTGGCGCGCCGTGAGGCTGTGAAACAAATTGCCGATCGAGCCCAAGCCATCGCTTGTGCTGTGCGCGATGCGAGCGCGCGCGATGTGGTCTTGGTGGCCGGTAAAGGACACGAAGATTACCAAGAGGTGCAGGGCGTTAAATTGCCTTTCAGCGACGTGCAACAGGTTCAAGCGGCCTTGCTGCAGTGGAGGGCGCATGCATGACATGAACCTCAGCCTGGCGCAAATCGCCCGCTGGCTCCCCAACGCGCGCGTGTGTGGCGACGCCACCGTGCAGGTGCAGCGCGTGCACACCGACAGCCGCAGCTTGCAAGCCGGTGACTTGTTTGTGGCCCTGCAGGGCGAGCGTTTTGACGCACACGACTTCTTGCCCCAAGCCGCTGCCAGCGGTGCCGTGGCTGCGCTGGCGCAACATGGCTTGGAAGCGGCACAACTGCCCGGGGTAAAAGTGCCAGACAGCCGTCGTGCACTGGGGCAATTGGCACAAGCTTGGCGGGCGCAGTTTGCCTTGCCCCTGATTGCCGTGACGGGCAGCAACGGCAAAACCACAGTGACACAAATGATCGCCAGCATCTTGCGCGCAGGCTGGGGTGACAACGCGTTGGCGACCTTGGGTAATTTGAACAACGAGATTGGCGTGCCGCAAACCTTGTTGCGTTTGCGCGCTCACCACCACTGTGCGGTGGTGGAGCTGGGCATGAACCACCCCGGCGAAATTGCTGGCTTAGCTGCGATGGCGCAAGCCAGCGTGGCTTTGGTCAACAACGCCCAGCGCGAGCACCAAGAATTCATGGTGAGCGTGGACGCGGTCGCGCAAGAAAATGGCGCCGTCCTCAGTGCACTGCCAGCCACCGGTGTGGCTGTATTCCCGGCACACGACCACTACACACCTGTGTGGCAAAGCTTGGCAGGCTCACGCCCATGCATGCGCTTTGCCATGCGCGACTCGCGCGCGGGTGAGGCCCAGGCTCAGGTGGTCTTGCGCGAAGCGGAGTGGATCAACGATCACTGGGCGATCTCGGTGCAAACACCCTGCGGGCTGATGAACACCCAGCTGCACATCGCGGGTCGCCACAACGTGGGCAATGCCTTGGCGGCGACGGCCTGTGCCTTGGCTGCAGGCGCGTCACTCGCTGTGATTGCCCAAGGCTTGTCGGCGTTTGAGCCCGTCAAAGGCCGCTCGCGTGCATTTGCAGTGGTGTGCCAAGGTCAAGCCATCACTGGGGTGGACGACACCTACAACGCCAACCCAGACTCGGTGCGCGCCGCTATCGACGTGTTGGCCGAGTTGCCCGCTCCGCACTTGCTTGTGTTGGGCGACATGGGGGAAGTGGGCACGCAGGGAGCCGAATTTCACGAGGAAGTCGGCCGCCATGCGCGCGACTCAGGCATCGAACACGTGCTGTGTTTGGGCGAATTGGCCGCCTCGACCGCGCAGGCCTGTGGCCCCACGGCGCAGCACTTTGCCACGATGGAGGCATTGACCGCGCAGGTGTTGCAGGCCTTGCCCCAAGTTGCCAGCGTACTGGTCAAGGGCTCTCGATTCATGAAGATGGAGCGAGTGGTCGAGGCCATTCAAGCCGGCCAAGACAACAAGAACAACAAGAACAACAAGGAGACCACCCCATGCTGCTGACGCTGGCCCAATGGCTGCAAACCCTCTCGCCAGAGTTCGGTTTTTTTCGGGTGTTTCAGTACCTCACCTTCCGTGCTGTGATGGCCGCTGTGACCGCGTTGATGATTGGTTTGATTGCCGGCCCGGCCGTGATCCGGCGATTGAGCGCCTTGAAAATTGGCCAACCCATCCGCGAATACGCCATGCAAAGCCACTTGGTCAAAAGTGGCACCCCCACCATGGGCGGTGTGTTGATCTTGATTGGCATTGCCGTGTCCACTTTGCTGTGGGCTGACTTGAGCAACCGCTTTGTTTGGATCGTGATGATCGTCACCTTTGGCTTTGGCGCCATTGGGTGGGCCGATGACTGGCGCAAGGTGGTCCGCAAAGACCCCGAGGGCATGCCGTCACGCGAAAAATATCTGTGGCAGTCGTTGATTGGCTTGCTGGCCGCCCTCTACTTGGTGTTTAGCATTTCCGAGAGCAGCAACTTGCGCGTGTTGGAGTTGTTCTACACCTGGGTCAAGTCGGGCTTTGATGTGAGCTTGCCGCCCAAAGCCGGTTTGTTGCTGCCCTTCATCAAAGAAGTGAGCTACCCCTTGGGTGTGTTCGGCTTTGTGATCATGACTTATTTGGTCATTGTGGGTTCGAGCAATGCTGTGAATTTGACCGATGGCCTGGACGGCTTGGCCATCATGCCCGTGGTGATGGTGGGCTCGGCCTTGGGCGTGTTTGCTTACGTGACAGGCAGTTCGGTGTATTCGAAGTACCTGCTTTTTCCCTACATCCCTGGTTCGGGCGAGTTGATGATTTTTTGTGCCGCCATGGCCGGCGCAGGTTTGGCCTTTTTGTGGTTCAACACCCACCCAGCGCAGGTCTTCATGGGCGATGTGGGGGCACTTGCCTTGGGCGGCGCTTTGGGCACCATCGCCGTCATCGTGCGCCAAGAAATTGTGCTGGCCATCATGGGAGGCATCTTCGTGGTGGAGGCCTTGTCGGTCATGCTGCAAGTGAGTTACTTCAAGTACACCAAGAAAAAATTTGGCGAAGGGCGCCGCATTTTGAAGATGGCGCCGCTGCACCACCACTTTGAAAAGACCGGTTGGAAAGAAACCCAGGTCGTGGTGCGTTTTTGGATCATCACCATGCTGTTGTGCCTGGTGGGGCTGTCGACCTTGAAGCTGAGGTAAGTCCACGATGCTGCAACTCCACAACCAATTGGTGCTGATTCTGGGCTTGGGTGACTCTGGCCTGGCGATGGCGCGTTGGTGTGTGCGCTGCGGCGCACAGGTGCAGGTGATCGACACCCGTGAGGCGCCACCTCAGTTGGGCGTGTTGCAAGCTGAGTTGCCCCAGGTCCGCTTCATCCACAGCGCCTTTGAGGCCAGTTTGGTCGATGCGCAACACGTGCGTGCCGTCTTCAAAAGCCCTGGCCTGTCGCCTCAAGCGGTGGCCCCGGTGTGGCAAGCCGCGCAAGCCGCTGGCTTGTGGGTGGGCACCGAGCTGACCTTGTTTGCCCAAGCCCTGCACGATTTGCAAAGCACCCAGGCCTATCACCCCAAGGTGTTGGCCATCACAGGCACCAACGGCAAAACCACCGTCACCTCGCTCACCGCACAACTGTTGGAGCGCGCTGGAGCGCGCGTGGCCGTGGCCGGCAACATCGGCCCCACGTTGCTCGATACCTTGGCGCAGGCACTTGACCAGGCGGCGGCGCTTGAGGCGTTGGCTCAGCAAGCCGAACAAGAGCAAGCGGCCAAAGAGCAAGCGCAATGGGATATTGAGCAAGCCGCTCAGCTGGCAGCGGATCAACACGCCGCGCAGCAAGCGGCTGAGCTTGCCATACAACAACACGCCGAACAACTCGCCGCGCGCGCGGCACTGACCCCAGAGGGTGCGCCACACACAGCGCCTGCTTTGGAAACACAGGGTGAGCTGTTGCACGATGCGCAGGCACACGCTGACTCGCAGGCTCACGTTGACGCGCAGGCTCAAGCTGATGCGCAAACGGCTCCGGACGGTGCCGCCAACGCAGACGACCAGCCCTATGAAGTGGACTTGCCACCACTGGTGCCCCCACCCCCGCCACCCGCAGACCACCCGTATCTGCCCCAGGTGTGGGTGCTGGAGTTGTCGAGCTTTCAACTCGATGGCGTGGACAACTTCCAACCCAGCGCCGCCACGGTGCTCAATTTGAGCCAAGACCATCTCGACTGGCACGGCGACATGCAAGCCTATGGCGCCGCCAAAGCCCGCATCTTTGGGGCTCAAGGCCTCATGGTGCTCAACCGCGAAGACGCGGCGGTGATGGCGATGCTGCCCCAACCAGTGCGAGTCAAGTTGCAACGCCCCCAGGTGCGTGCCCATGTCACTTGGGGTGGGGATATGCCGCAACGCCCAGGTGACTATGGCATTGAAAACATGAATGGCATGACCTGGTTGGTGCGTGCCCTAGAGGCCGATGAGACGCGCCGCAAAAAGCGCGTGAGCAGCCCCGAGGACGAAGAAGAAGTTCACATCCAGCGCTTGATGCCTGCCGACGCATTGCGTATCCGCGGACGCCACAATGCCTTGAATGCCCTGGCCGCGTTGGCCTTGGCCAGCAGCACTGGGGCCAGCCTGGCGCCCATGTTGTATGGTTTGCGTGAGTTCAGGGGCGAGCCGCACCGTGTGGAGTCCGTCACGGTGCTGCAAGACGTGGAGTATTTTGACGACAGCAAGGGCACCAATGTCGGCGCCACAGTGGCGGCCATCCAAGGCCTGGGCGCTGAGCGTCGCTTGGTGGTGATTCTGGGGGGCGACGGCAAAGGCCAAGACTTTGCGCCGTTGTTGAACCCCGTCAGCCACCATGCGCGGGCCGTGGTGTTGATCGGTCGCGACGCGCCGTTGTTACGCGTGGCCTTGCAAGACAGCGGTGTGCCCTTGCACGACGCCACGTCCTTGCCCCAAGCCGTGACCTTGTGCCACGAACTCGCACAATCAGGCGACGCCGTGTTGCTCTCCCCCGCATGTGCCAGCCTGGACATGTTCAGCAACTACGTGCAACGGGCTGAGGTGTTTGTCGATGCGGTGCATGCGCTGGCGATTGAGCACGGAGGTGCCCTGTGACTGCGGCAAACATCAGCCATAAGCCAGGCCTGGGCGCGCGGCTCATGCAGCGCATCAACGCCCGCTTGGCCCGATGGGGTGGTGGAGAAGCCCAAGCGGGCTTAGACGCCTTGCCCGTTCGCGTGCATGGCACCGAGTTCACCCGCACCGGGGCAGCACCCGTGGACGTCAAAGGCTTTGACCAGCCGCTGGTTTGGGTCACCTTTGCCTTGCTGATGGTGGGTTTGGTGATGGTTTATTCGGCATCCATCGCCATGCCAGACAACCCCCGCACGGGTATCTATTACACCCAAACCCATTTCTTGATACGCCACACCCTGTCGCTGTTCGTGGCCTTTGTGGCTGCGTTGTTGGCTTTTCAGGTCCCACTCAACACCTGGGAGCGGGTGGCGCCTTGGGTGTTCATCGTCTCCATCGTGCTGCTGATGGCGGTGCTGTTGCCCTTCATTGGCAAAGCCGTCAATGGTGCGCGGCGTTGGATTGGTTTGGGTTTCATGAATTTTCAGCCCTCTGAATTGGCCAAGCTTGGCGTGTTGCTGTATGCGGCCAACTACATGGTGCGCAAGATGGATGTGAAAGAGAAATTCTTCAAAGCCGTCACCCCCATGGGCGCAGCGGTGTTCATCGTCGGCTTGCTGTTGTTGGCTGAACCCGACATGGGCGCGTTCTTGGTGATCGCTGTCATCGCCATGGGTATCTTGTTCTTGGGCGGCGTCAACGCCCGCATGTTCTTCTTGATCGCTGCAGCCCTGATTGGCGTGTTCGCCTTGATCATCGCCTCGTCCGAGTGGCGGCGCGAGCGCATCTTTGCTTACTTGGATCCATGGAGCATGGAGCACGCATTGGGCAAGGGCTACCAGCTGTCGCACTCCTTGATCGCGATTGGACGAGGTGAGATTTTTGGCGTGGGTTTGGGCGGCAGTGTGGAAAAACTGCACTGGTTGCCAGAGGCCCATACTGACTTTTTGCTGGCAGTGATCGGCGAGGAGTTTGGGTTTGTGGGTGTGGTGACGATCATTGGCTTATTCATGTGGTTGACCCGGCGCATCATGTACATCGGTCGCCAAGCCATTGCCATGGACCGCGTCTTTGCGGGCTTGGTGGCGCAAGGGGTGGGCATTTGGATGGGCTTTCAGTCCTTCATCAACATTGGCGTGAACTTAGGCGCGCTGCCCACCAAAGGCCTGACCTTGCCGCTCATGAGCTACGGCGGCTCGGCCATCTTGCTCAACCTCATCGCCATTGCGGTGGTGCTGCGAGTGGACTTTGAGAACCGGGTCTTGATGCATGGAGGACGTCTATGAACGCGCCTCGCACCGCCTTGGTCATGGCCGGAGGCACCGGGGGGCACATCTTCCCCGGCCTGGCTGTGGCTGAGTTGCTGCGCAGCCAAGGCTGGCAGGTGCATTGGTTGGGCGCGCCTGCCCCGAGCATGGAGAGCCAGTTGGTGCCCCCTCGCGGTTTGGCCTACGAGACGGTGCACTTCTCGGGTGTGCGCGGCAAGGGCTTGGCCACGCTGGCTTGGCTGCCTTTTCGGTTGCTGCGT
This sequence comes from uncultured Burkholderiales bacterium, assembly GCA_903906635.1. Taxonomy (GTDB): domain Bacteria; phylum Pseudomonadota; class Gammaproteobacteria; order Burkholderiales; family Burkholderiaceae_C; genus Limnohabitans. The sequence goes on from CAIVLE010000153.1 coordinate 8,541, forward strand.
GCCTTTTGGCAAAGCCTGCGCGTGATGCGCCGGGTGCAGCCCGATGTCGTGCTGGGCCTGGGGGGCTACATCACTTTCCCCGCAGGGTTGATGGCCGTCTTGTGCGGCAAGCCCCTGGTGCTGCACGAACAAAACGCTGTCGCGGGCATGGTCAATAAGGTGTTGGCCACCGTGGCCAAGCGGGTGTTCACCGCCTTTCCTCACGTGATGCCCAAGGCGCAGTGGGTGGGCAACCCGCTGCGCGAAGGCTTTGTCACGCAAGCTGCACCTGCCGAACGATTTGCCCAACGCACGGGCCCCTTGCGACTGCTGGTGGTGGGCGGCAGCTTGGGCGCGCAAGCACTCAACACCGTGGTGCCCCAAGCGCTCGCCTTGATTCCTGTGAACCAACGCCCCCACGTGGTTCACCAAAGCGGCGCCAAACAAATTGACGCCCTGCGTGAGGCCTACGCCCAAGCCGGTGTACAGGCCGAGTTGACGCCTTTCATCGACGACACCGCCCAAGCCTTTGCTGAGGCCGACGTGGTGATCGCACGCGCAGGCGCGAGCACCGTGACCGAATTGGCTGCAGTGGGTGTGGCCGCGATCTATGTGCCATTTCCCCATGCGGTGGACGACCACCAAACCAGCAACGCCCGCTTCTTGGTGGATGCAGGCGGGGGCTGGTTGATCGCTCAAGCGCAACTCGAGCCGCAAGACTTGGCCAACCGGTTGCAATTTTTGACCCGTCGCACGCTGCAAGCCTGCGCAGAAAAGGCGTATGCCATGAGAAAAGTAGATGCCGCCCAAGTCGTGGTGGCGGCCTGTCAAGCTCTGACAAGCCAAAGGAGAGCGGGATGAAACACGCCATTCGCCACATCCATTTCGTGGGCATCGGGGGGGCCGGTATGAGCGGCATTGCCGAGGTGTTGCTCAACCTGGGGTATGTCGTCTCGGGCTCGGACTTGTCCGATAGCGCCGCGCTCAAGCGCTTGCACTCCCTAGGCATCCAAACCCATGTCGGGCACTCGGCCGCGCACATCGCGGGTGCTGACGCAGTGGTGACCTCTACCGCTGTGCAAGCCGACAACCCCGAGGTGGTGGCCGCACATGCCAAGCTCATTCCAGTGGTGCCACGCGCGGTGATGTTGGCCGAGTTGATGCGCTTGAAACAAGGTGTGGCCATTGCCGGCACCCATGGCAAAACCACCACCACCAGTTTGGTGGCCAGCGTGTTGGCCGAAGCGGGCATGGACCCCACCTTTGTGATTGGTGGGCGTCTCAACAGTGCGGGCGCCAATGCCAAGTTGGGCTCAGGCGAACACATCGTGGTCGAGGCCGATGAGTCAGACGCCTCGTTCTTGAATTTGTTGCCGGTGATGGCGGTGGTGACCAACATCGATGCCGACCACATGGACACCTATGGCCATGACTTCAACCGACTCAAAGGGGCATTCATCGAGTTTTTGCACCGCATGCCGTTTTACGGCGCAGCGATTTTGTGCACCGACGACGCTGCCGTGCGCAGCATCTTGCCTGAGGTCTCGCGCCCGATCACCAGCTACGGCTTTAACGAACAAGCCCAAGTGCGCGCGGTCAACGTGCAGGCCGATAACGGTCGCATGCGCTTTACGGTGCAGCGGCGCAATGGCGTGACCTTGCCCGATCTGGACATCACCCTCAATCTCGCGGGCGAGCACAACGTGCTCAACGCGTTGGCGGCGATTGCGGTCGCGGTGGAGTTGAACGTGCCCGATGCGGCCTTGCTCAAAGCTTTGGCCGAATTCAAGGGAGTGGGCCGACGCTTTCAGCGCCACGGCGAGGTGGCTGCCAAACACGGCGGCCACTTCACCTTGATCGAAGACTATGGCCACCACCCCGTGGAGCTGGCGGCCACCTTGGCAGCGGCGCGGGGTGCCTTTCCGAACCGACGCTTGGTCTTGGCGTTTCAGCCCCACCGCTACACCCGGACCCGGGACTGCTTTGAAGACTTTGTGCAAGTCATGGCTCGGGCCGACGTGCTGTGGCTGGCTGAGATTTATGCCGCGGGCGAGTCACCAATTGCAGCCGCCGATGGTCGCGCTTTGTCGCGTGCCATGCGGGTGGCCGGCCATGAGGCCTTGGTCTTTGTGGATGACATTCAAAAAATGGCCCAGCTCATTGCCGACAACGCCCAAGACGGCGATGTGGTGATGTGCATGGGCGCCGGCTCCATCGGTCAAGTGCCCGCCCAAGTGCTGGCCTTGGCCCCAACCTCTGTCTGAGCATGAACAGCGCTATCTCCACTTTTGATCTCCACACCGCCAAGGTCGCGGTGTTGATGGGCGGGCACTCCGCAGAACGCGAGGTCTCGCTGATGTCGGGCAGCGGCGTGCTCCAGGCCTTGCAGTCCAAGGGCGTGAACGCCTTGGCGTTTGATCCGGCCAAGCGCAGCTTGGATGAGTTAAAGCGCGAAGGCATCACACACTGCTTCATCGCCTTGCATGGGCGCTATGGCGAAGACGGCTCGGTGCAAGGAGCGCTGGAGTTGCTGGGCATTCCCTACAGCGGCTCGGGCGTGATGGCCTCGGCCATGGCCATGGACAAGGTGATGACCAAGCGCGTGTGGACAGCCCTGGGGTTGTCGACCCCCGGCTATGCGTGGCTTGACGCCGATGAACAAACCGCTGACAAAGTGGCCGCCATTCCCGCGCAACTGGGTCTGCCCTTGATCGTCAAACCACCGCGCGAGGGCTCCTCGATTGGCATGACCAAGGTGAGCGATGCCGCTCAGATGGCGGATGCTGTGGCGTTGGCCACGCGCTACGACCTTGATGTGTTGTGTGAAGAATTCATCACCGGCGAGGAGTTGACCTGTCCCGTGCTGGGCAGCGGTGCAAGCGCCCATGCCTTGCCTGTGGTTCGAATCGCCGCGCCCGATGGCGCCTATGACTACAACCACAAGTATTTCACCGATGACGTGCAGTACCACTGCCCCAGCGGCTTGCCTGCACAAGAAGAGCAGGCGATACAACGCTTGGTGGTGGCGGCCTACCGTGCTCTGGGTTGCCGTGGCTGGGGGCGAGCCGACATCATGTTGCGTGCCAGTGACCGCAAGCCCTTTTTGCTGGAGATGAACACCTCGCCCGGCATGACCAGCCACTCCTTGGTGCCGATGTCGGCTCGCGCGGCTGGAATCAGTTACGAAGACCTGTGTTTGCGTTTGTTGGCCAGTGCCACGCTGGACCATCCAGGAGGCGTGTTACGCCCATGAGCACCCGCTACACCACCCACATGCGCCCACGCCCCGTGGTAGACACCACGGTGGTGGTGCCATTGGATGTGCGTTTGATGCACATGGCCTCATCGCTCATGCTGATCGCTGTGGTGGTGGCTGCTTTGGCGGCAGGGGTGTGGGCCTTGGTGCGATTGCCCGCGTTTGCGTTGACGGGCATCACGGTGTTGGGTGATGTGGCGCACAACAACGCCGTGACCTTGCGTGCCAATGTGGCGGCTCGTTTGACAGGGAATTTCTTCACTGCCGACTTGGCCCGCGTGCGTGCCTCGTTTGAGGCCGTGCCTTGGGTGCGCAGCGCCAGTGTCGCGCGAGAGTTTCCCAACCGCTTGCGGGTGACGCTGCAAGAGCACAACCCCGTGGCGTATTGGGGCGACGACGGCGAGTCGCGCATGGTCAACAGTTTTGGCGAGGTGTTCGAGGCCAATGTGGGCGAGTTGGAAGACGACAAGATGCCTCGCCTGAGTGGGCCCGACAGCCAGTCCAAGCAGGTGCTGGCGATGTATCGCAGTTTGGAGCCTGTGTTCTCGCAGCTGAGCTTGGCACTCGAGAGTTTGGAGTTGACGGGGCGCGGCAGTTGGCGTGCCCGGGTGGCGCACGGTGGGGTGATTGAGTTGGGTCGTGGCAACACGGCCGAGGTGATGGTGCGCATGCAGCGTTTGGCACAAACGCTGGTGCAAGCCACACAAAAGTTAGGACGCAAGGTGACGGCCATTGAATCGGCCGACCTGCGTTATGACAACGGTTATGCACTGCGGCTGCGCGGGGTGAGCACGACAGACGTGCCCGCTGTGCGCTGACGGATGGCGCAAGAGTAGAGAAAGAACGAGGCAGTTATGGCAAGAGATTACAAAGATTTGGTGGTCGGCTTAGACATTGGCACAGCCAAGGTCATGGTGGTCGTGGCCGAAGTCATGCCTGGGGGCGAGCTCAAACTCGCAGGCCTGGGCGTGGCGCCGAGCAACGGTCTCAAGCGCGGCGTGGTGGTCAACATTGACGCCACGGTGCAAAGCATTCAACAGGCCTTGAAAGAGGCCGAGCTGATGGCCGACTGCAAGATCACGCGGGTCTACACCGGCATCACTGGCAGCCACATCCGTGGCATCAACTCCACCGGCATGGTGGCGGTCAAAGACAAAGAAGTCACCGCCGCAGATGTCGCGCGTGTGGTGGAAACCGCCAAGGCCATCAACATCTCGACCGACCAGCGCTTGCTCTTGGTTCAGCCCCAAGAGTTTGTGATTGACAACCAAGATGTGCGCGAGCCAATTGGCATGAGCGGCATCCGCCTCGAAGCCAAGGTGCACATCGTGACGGGGGCTCAAAGCGCGGCAGAAAACATCATCAAGTGCGTGCGCCGCTGTGGCTTGGATGTCGACCGCTTGATGCTCAACCCCTTGGCCTCGAGCCTGTCGGTGTTGACCGATGACGAGCGCGAATTGGGCGTGGCTTTGGTGGACATTGGCGCAGGCACCACCGATGTGGCTATTTTCACCAACGGTGCGATTCGCCACACTGCGGTGATCCCCATCGCCGGGGACTTGATCACCAGTGACATTGCCATGGCCTTGCGCACGCCCACCAAAGATGCTGAGGACATCAAGGTGGAATCGGGATTCGCCAAGCAACTCTTGGCCGACCCCGATGTGCAGGTCGAAGTACCCGGCCTAGGCGACCGCGCGCCGCGCATGTTGAGTCGCCAAGCCTTGGCAGGGGTGATTGAGCCGCGGGTGGAAGAAATTTTCTCGTTGGTGCAACAAGTCATCCGTGAGTCGGGCTACGAAGAGGTGTTGTCATCGGGCATTGTGCTGACCGGTGGCAGTGCGGTGATGCCTGGCATGGTGGAGTTGGGTGAAGACATTTTCTTAAAGCCCGTGCGCCGTGGCATTCCCCAGTACAGCAGCGCCTTGGCCGACATGGTGTCTCAGCCCCGTGCGGCCACGGTGATGGGTTTGTTGGAAGAAGCCGGCATCGACCGCATGCGCGGTGTCAAGGTCTCGCAAAAGAGTGGTTCGGTCAAATCGGCCATGGACCGCATCAAAGACTGGTTTGTGGGGAACTTTTAAACATGATCCCCAGCTCCTTACTTTATCTGGCTCGAGGCAGCCCCCCGCTTGGGCACCGTGGTCGACGATGGCGACCCGGTGCCGCGCATGCACCGCCTACGTGAGAGGGGCGAGATGCACCACAACAAGCAAAAAATGAATTCAAGGCAACTGCAAATTTTTAGATCGACAGGAGAAACAATATGAGCATCGAAATGATCGAAGTTGAAGCATTCAACTCAGGCACCCAAATCAAGGTCATTGGCGTGGGCGGGGGCGGCGGCAATGCGGTCGAACACATGATCAGCTCGGGCGTGCAAGGCGTAGAGTTTGTCTCGGCCAACACCGACGCACAGGCCCTTCGCGCGAGCAACGCGCACCGAGTCATCCAGCTCGGCTCCACAGGCTTGGGGGCGGGCAGCAAGCCAGAGCGCGGCCGTGAAGCGGCGGAGGCAGCGATTGACGACATCCGCATGGCGCTGGAAGGCACCAACATGTTGTTTGTGACTGCAGGCATGGGTGGGGGCACCGGCACGGGCGCAGCCCCCGTGGTGGCACGGGTGGCGCGCGAGATGGGCATCTTGACCGTGGGCGTGGTGACCAAGCCCTTTGAGTTTGAAGGCAGCCGTCGCATGGCCAACGCTGAGATCGGTTTGGCCGAACTCGAAGCGAACGTGGACTCCTTGATCGTGGTGTTGAACGAAAAGCTGATGGATGTGCTGGGCGACGATGCCGGCCAAGACGAAGCCTTTGCGTATGCCAACGATGTTTTGAAAAACTCGGTCGGTGGCATTGCCGAAATCATCAACGTGGAAGCACTGGTGAACGTCGACTTTGAAGACGTGCGCACCGTGATGAGCGAAACCGGCAAAGCCATGATGGGCAC
>CAIVLE010000154.1 GCA_903906635.1 uncultured Burkholderiales bacterium
CACGGCAGTGCTGCGCCCCTTTCAAGCTCGAGGGATTACCCGACAGCTCTTTGTACCCAAAGGCTGAGGGCACCAAGCGAATGCCGTACACATCGCGTGCAGGCACGCCCACCGAGCGGCACAGGCCCACAAACAAGGCGTTGATGTCGGCACATTTGCCGCCCAAGTTGCCGGTCTCCAGCATGGCTTTGATGTCGCCCTCACCACAACCGCGCACCTTGGGCTCTCGCCAAGCATTGGCGACCACCCAGTTGTAGATGGCGCGGGCTTTTTGCACATCGGTGTGGGCACCCTGGGTCGCGGCAAGCGCCGTGGTGCGCACAATGCCATCGGTGGGCAACAAGCGGGTGGCACGGATGTAGTGATGCAGCGTGCCAGCGTCTTCACGGGTGAAGGCCGCACTGGGGGCCAAGTCCAAATTGACTTGGCGGTTTTGTGTCTGCACACGGCTGGTGATTTCCACAAACGGCTTGCCTAGCGAGCCAGAAAACTCGGTGTAGAGCATGCGCGCACCTTCAGCGCCATCACTGGTCATGCGCGAAATGCCGTTGCTGGCAAAGCTGCTCTCGAGCGAGCGCTGCCAGTCTGAGTTGATGCTGGGCACTGGCAGCCATACACGCGAGGTGCCTTTGGGCTCGGCGATGTCCACCCGGGTGGTCACCTCGAAGGTCCGCCACTGACCCGTTTGCGGCGCAAAGCGGCGCTGCGCAGTCACAGCAGAAGTGGCAAGAGAAGTGGTTTGGGCACGCACAAAGCTAGGCACACCGGCAAGGGAGGCCAACGCAGCGGCCCCCTTGAGAAGGGAACGACGCACGGGGGTCATCAAGAGATCTCCGAAATAGGATGAAGACCTGTCGGCACACACGAGGCGCAATCAAAGTTGCACCAATGCCCCGAAGGCAGGTCGCTCTGCGCAACCGCGCAAGAGCGAGTGGATTATCGCTTGGGGGCCGAGGCAGGTGACTGAAGGCGAGACACTTGGGACAATTGGCTCAGCCAAGTCTGCGCCTCACGCCCGCTCCAGTCCACATCGCCCATCACCCGCCAGCGGGCTTGGCCGTCAGGGCCGATCAGCACCGTGGTGGGAAACACCGTCACGCCCCAGCGTTTGGCCAGCTCGCCCTTGGAGTCGAGCATGACCGGGAAGGTCAGCCCCGTGGCTTGAACGTAGCGTGCCACCCGCAAAGCAGGCTCGCGCACATTCACGCTGAGCACCAAGGTGCTGCTGTCGCTGATGTCGTGCAGGGTTTGCAGAGTGGGCAACTCTTCTTTGCAGGGCGCACACCAGGTGGCCCAAAAGTTCAACACCACCGTGTGACCCAGCAGATCGGCTTTAGACCAGACCTTGCCTTGCATGTCCAGCGCCTCCAGCAGGGGCGTTGGGGTGTGAGTCGGCCAAGCCGACTTGTCAAACTGTGCCAGTGCTGGCTGAAAACTCACAGCCAGCCATAGCGCAAGAAGCCAGCGCGTCACGTCCCCCATCAAAGGCGTTGGGCCACCCAGGCCTGCACGCTGGCCAAGGCCTTGTCCACGCCCGCGGGCTGGGTGCCACCCGCCATGGCCATGTCGGGCTTGCCACCGCCTTTGCCGCCGACTTGCTGGGCCACAAAGTTCACCAACTCGCCGGCTTTGACGCGGCCCATGGTGTCGGCGGTCACACCTGCGCTGAGGTGCACTTTCTCGCCCTCGACCGAGGCCAACACGATGGCGGCGGTTTTGAGTTTGTCTTTGAGCTTGTCCACGGTGTCACGCAAGGTCTTGGCGTCGGCCCCATCGAGCTTGGCCGCCAGCACTTTGACGCCATTGACATCCACCGATTGGGTCATCAACTCGTCGCCTTGGAACGATGCCAACTTGCCTTTGAGGGCGGACAGCTCTTTTTCCAACCCCTTGACTTGGTCCAGAACCTGAGCGATGCGGTTGTTGAGTTCCGCAGTGGGCGCTTTGAATGCGCCAGCGGCATGGGCCACGGTGTCTTCCAGGGTTTGCAAGTAGTGCAAGGCGTTTTGGCCCGTCACCGCTTCGATGCGGCGCACGCCGGCGGCCACACCGCTTTCACCCACCACCTTGAACAGGCCAATGTCGCCCGTGGCTTTGACGTGCGTGCCCCCGCACAGCTCGCGGCTAGAGCCAATGTCGAGCACGCGCACGGTCTCGCCGTACTTCTCGCCAAACAGCATCATGGCACCGGTTTTTTGGGCCGACTCGATGTCCATCACCCGCGCTTGCGCTGCGGCGTTGGCCAAGATTTCGGCGTTCACACGGGCTTCGATCTCGCGCACTTGGGCGTCTGTCACGGGCGCATTGTGGGCAAAGTCAAAACGCGTGCGCTCGGCATTCACCAAACTGCCCTTTTGCTGCACATGGTCGCCCAGAACTTCCCGCAAGGCCTTGTGCATCAAGTGCGTGGCCGAGTGATTGCGAACGGTGGCGGCTCGGGCGGCGGTGTTGACCTGGGCCTGCACATGGTCGCCCACAGCCAGGGTGCCTTGGGTCAGGGTGCCATGGTGCCCAAACACATCGGCTTTGATCTTTTGGGTGTCAGCCACCTCAAACTGGGCAGAGCCGCTCACCAACACACCTTCGTCGCCCACCTGACCGCCGCTCTCGGCGTAAAAAGGGGTGGTGTTCAAGACCACCACGCCACTTTGGCCGTGCTTGAGTTCGGCCACCGAGGTGCCGTCTAGGTAAACCGCCACCACTTGCGCCGAGGCGTTGAGGTCGCCGTAGCCCACAAAGGTGTTGCCCGCGCCCGAGTACTCCAAGGCCTTGTCCATCTTGAACTTGCCAGCGGCGCGGGCCTGGTTCTTTTGCTTTGCCATCGCGGCGTGAAAGCCCGCTTCGTCCACGCTCAGGCCGCGCTCACGGCAAACGTCAGCGGACAAGTCGAGGGGGAAACCATAGGTGTCGTGGAGCTTGAAAGCCACGTCTCCGGGCAACTCTTTGACGCCATCTTGCAGGGCCGAATCCAATATCTGCATGCCGATTTCAAGCGTCTCAAAAAAGCGCTCTTCTTCCACACGCAAAACATCGGTGATGCGCTCGGCTTGCGAGGCCATGTTGGGATAGGCTTGGCCCATGAGCTTGACCAGATCTGGCACAAGTTTATGAAAGAAGGGTTTTTTCTGGCCCAGCAAATACCCGTGGCGAATGGCACGACGGATGATGCGCCGCTGGACATAGCCACGCCCTTCGTTGCTGGGCACCACACCGTCGCTGACCACGAAGGCGGTGGCACGGATGTGGTCGGCAATCACGCGCAGGCTCTTGTGGCCCAGGTCTTGGCAGCCCGTCTCGCGTGAGGCGGCTTGGATGAGCGCGTCAAAGATGTCGATTTCGTAGTTGCTGTGCACGTGCTGCAAGATGGCGGCCAAGCGCTCCAAGCCCATGCCGGTGTCCACGCACGGGGCGGGCAAGCGGGTGACCGAGCCGTCTTCAGCCATGTTGAACTGCATGAACACGTTGTTCCAGATCTCGATGAAGCGGTCGCCGTCCTCGTCGGGGCTGCCGGGGGGCCCGCCGGGGATGTGCGCGCCGTGGTCATAAAAGATCTCAGAGCAGGGGCCACACGGTCCGGTATCGGCCATCATCCAAAAGTTGTCACTCTTGTAGCGCCCGCCCTTGTTGTCACCAATGCGGATCACGCGCTCGGGCGGCAGACCAATTTCTTTGGTCCAAATGTCGTAGGCCTCATCGTCTTCTTGGTAGACGGTGGCCAGCAACCGATCTGCGGGCAGTTTGTAGACCTGGGTCAACAATTCCCACGCCCAATGGAGCGACTCACGCTTGAAATAGTCCCCAAAGCTCCAGTTGCCCAGCATTTCAAAGAAGGTGTGGTGACGGGCGGTGTAGCCCACATTCTCTAGGTCATTGTGCTTGCCACCAGCCCGCAAGCACGCCTGTACCGAGGCAGCACGCACGTAGGAGCGCTTGTCAGAGCCCAAGAACACATCTTTGAACTGCACCATGCCCGAGTTGGTGAACATCAAGGTTGGGTCATTGCCCGGCACCAAGGGGCTGGAGGCCACCACGGTGTGACCTTTGGAGGCGAAAAAATCCAGAAAAGTTTTGCGAATGTCCGCGACGGTGAATTGGGGGGTAGTCATTGTCAAATTATAGGTTTGGCCACTTCGCAAACATCGGCCCCAAGTCTCACAGCCGAGCCGGGCTTGAAGCCCGCGCAGGTATGCTTGCGGCATTGACCGGAGACACCCCATGAAGAACACCCCACTTGCTTTGCTTCACGACCCCAGCTTGCTCAAAACCGATGCCCTCATCAACGGCCAATGGGTCCAAGGAAGCAACCGCTTTGACGTACACGACCCGGCCACGGGCGCCAAATTGGCCGATGTGGCCAACCTCGGAGTGGTGCAGGCCCAAGAGGCGATTGCTGCGGCCAACAACGCCTGGCCCGCCTGGCGCAACAAAACAGGCAAAGAGCGCAGCATCATCCTGCGCAAATGGTTTGATTTGCTGATGGCCAACGTGGACGACTTGGGCCGCCTGATGACCGCCGAACAAGGCAAGCCCTTTGCTGAGGCCAAAGGCGAGGTGGTGTACGGGGCCAGCTTTGTGGAGTGGTACGCCGAGGAAGCCAAACGCGTCAACGGCGAAACCTTGCCCCAGTTTGACAACAACCGCCGCCTGATGGTGCTGCGCCAACCCATCGGCGTGTGCGCCGCCATCACGCCCTGGAACTTTCCACTCGCCATGATTACCCGCAAGGTCGCTCCGGCCCTGGCCGCGGGTTGCCCCGTGGTGATCAAGCCCGCTGAGCTCACGCCCCTGACTGCCCTAGCCGCCGCCGAATTGGCCATGCGCGCGGGTATCCCAGCGGGTGTGCTCAATGTGCTCACCGCCGACAGCGACAACAGCGTGGCCGTGGGCAAGGTGTTTTGCGGCAGCGATGTGGTGCGCCACATCAGCTTCACCGGCTCCACCGAGGTGGGCCGCATCTTGATGGCGCAATCTGCGCCCAGCATCAAAAAACTTGCGCTCGAATTGGGCGGCAACGCCCCCTTCATCGTGTTTGACGACGCCGACATTGACAGCGCCGTAGAAGGCGCCATGGCCAGCAAATACCGCAACGCAGGCCAAACCTGTGTGTGCGCCAACCGCATCTATGTTCAAGACGGGGTGTATGACGAGTTTGTGCAAAAGTTTGCCCATAAAGTCAAAGCCCTCAAGGTAGGCAACGGCTTTGAAGAGGGCGTGGTTCAAGGCCCGCTGATTGAGCCCGCAGCGCTTGAAAAAGTCCAGCGCCATGTGCAAGACGCGCTCAGCAAAGGCGGCAAGTTGCTGACTGGCGGACACAAGCTGGATGGCCAGTTCTTCCAACCCACAGTGATCGCCGAAGCCCGTGCCGACATGTTGTGCGCCCGCGAAGAGACCTTTGGGCCCTTCGCCCCAGTGTTTCGCTTCAAGCACGAACAAGACGCGATCGATGCGGCCAACCACACTGAGTTTGGTTTGGCGAGCTACTTTTACAGCCGTGATGTGGGCCGCATTTTCCGAGTCAGCGAAGCCCTCGAATACGGCATGGTGGGCATCAACGTGGGCATCATCGCCACCGAGCACGTGCCCTTTGGGGGCGTCAAACAATCAGGACTGGGACGCGAAGGATCGCACCATGGCATGGACGAGTATCTGGAGATCAAGTACTTGTGTCTGGGGGATATCTTGAAATAAGCGCTCGCAGGATCGTTTGTAAATCTGTGATTTCTACGAAAAAAACAAGCTTTCCAAGCGTTTTCCTCCGTATACTGACAGAAGTTACTTTTTTGTCATTTTCGACAATTCCGGCATGCCTACGAAACAGATCTATTTGCGGTTTTTGAACCTCGTCCATGCGCTTGAAGGGAATCAAAAGACCCCTTCAATGGATTTGGACGCTAAAAAACTACTGGAGATGATTGCCGTTCGCTACGCCGAACAAAAGCCCCTCACTGTGACGGATGCGATGGCTCTCAACACCATCGCGTCACCTGCCACGATCCACCGCAAACTCGACCAGTTGCGCGAATTGGGCATGATTGACACGGTCTTTGAAGGCAAGAACCGGCGCACCAAATATTTGGTGCCCACGCAAGCTGCCCACGATTACTTTGAAGACATCAGCCAGGTGATGCACCAAGCCCTGACTCAAACCGCCTGAGCTAAGTAGTCCCTTCCCCAAGAGATCGCAATGCAGCAGATCTCTTTTTTGAGTGAACTGCCAATTTTCAGCTCATGCCCCACTCACGGCGAAATAGCTCTTCCATGTCACGGCGCACTTGAACCACTTGCTTGCTGGTGTCAAAGTCCACATCGCTCCAAGACACCACCTGCCCAGGCGCAATATCACGCTTGAGCACCATGTGGTGCGCCAAGCCAATTGGCAAGCCGCCTAAGCGTAAAGAGTCTGCCGCAGGGATGACCTTGCCGTAGACGGTGAAGCCGCCTTCGCCATCCAAGGTCTCCCCCGCTTTGAGGGCCCGCTTGGCGGTGGCCACCACATCGCCTCGCCAATCGCCCGTTGCACCTGTGGCTTCTCCACGCAGCGCAATGCTGGCCACCGAAATACCTAACTCCAACCCAATCAGGTGATACGGCTTGTACATGGCGGCATAACGCCCTGTGCTGTCGGTCTTCAAGCCGTATTGCGCAAAGCAGTCCATCACATAGGGGCTGGGTGCCTCGAACACGGCGTACACGCCCCAGCGCAAATCGCGAAATACCGGGCGACCGTCACGCTCAATGGAGGACACGACTTCGACCGTGCCTTTTTGGGCCAAGATGCCGCCTTCGCTCACAGGGCGCAAGATGTGCGGCAAGTCGTCCACACCACAGGGCGGAAACAACAAGCCGTCTGAGGGGGGCAGCAAATCACAGCCGTTGGCCACTGCCGCCATTTCTAAGGCTGACTTGGTGCCATCCAAAAAAGAATTGAACATCTGGGCATTGAAGTCGCCACCCGCCACCTGTTCCTCACTGAAGCCGTAGTGGCCCCACACCGTCTCGGGCGTGGACTGGTGGTAGATGGGCAGGTACTTGGTGCCCTTGCCCGCACACACCACCTCCAGACCAATGGTGCGCGCCCAGTCAACCAGCTCGGCAATCAAAGCCGGTTGGTCGCCCGAGGCCATGGAGTAAATGATGCCTGCCTGCGCGGCACGACGCGCAAGCAAGGGACCTGCCAACACATCGGCCTCAACGTTGACCATGATGATGTGCTTGCGGTGCTCACAGCACAGCAGCGCGTGGTGCACACCCGCCGCGGGGCTGCCCGTGGAATCGATCACCATGTCGATGTGGTCGCTGGCAATCACAGCCTGTGCGTCATCGGTGATGAAGGTGGCACCCGTCTTGCTGGCTTCAACCAAGGACTTGGCGCCGTATTGGTCCGGTGACCAACCCACGCGGGTCAACGATGCTTTGGCACGCTCAGCAGACAAATCGATCACGGCCACCAAGTGAATGCCCGGCGTGCGCGGAACTTGCGATAAATACATGGAACCGAATTTGCCAGCGCCAATGATGGCCACGCGCACTGGCTTGTGTGTGGCGGCACGGGCCTTGAGTTGCTGAATCAATGACATGGGATCACTCTTTCAAATAGTTGCGAAGTCTGGACCTCACAGGTCCAGCACCAAAACCCCGGATCGGGCGCGCGAAACACAGGCCGTCAAGCACTGGCTTTGTTCGTCGACACCCAAGATGTGGTCGTTGTGCTCGACGTCACCCGAGACATACCCCACCTTGCACGTACCGCATAAACCAGAGATGCAGGAGGTGGCAATTTCAATGCCCTCACCGGCCAAGGCGTCCACCAAGGACTGGCGAGCGGCCACCGCAATGGTTTGGCCTGTGCTGGCAATTTGCGCTATGAAGCTGCCGTCACCCGAGGCTTGAGCGGAGTTAGCTGAGGCTTGCGCCACAGGGGCTTGAAAGTGCTCTGAATGAACCTGCGCTGCAGGCCAATGTGCTGTGGCGGCCTTGCAAGCGGCCATGAAGCCGGGCGGACCGCAAAAATACACATGCGTGCCCTCTTGCTGCGTTTGCAACAAGGCCGCGATGTTGAGCCCCTGGCTGGGGTCTCCCCCGTCCACGTGACACTGCGTACCCGGCATCGCAGCCAACTCCTCTTTGAACGCAATGCGGTCATCGCTTCGCACGCAATAGTGCAATGCAAATGAAGCCCCAGTTTGAGACAAGGCATGCGCCATCGCCTTTAAGGGGGTGATGCCAATGCCGCCAGCCAACAGCAGCGTGCGCGGTGCGTTGGTCGCCAAAGCAAAGTTGTTGCGCGGCACACTGACTTTGAGCAGTTGACCCACACGGGCATTGCCCGTGAGGCTGCGCGAGCCCCCACGCCCGCCCTCGTCGCGCAAGACGCCAATCACATAGCGGTGCGTTTCTCGTGGGTCATTGCTGAGGCTGTATTGGCGAATCAAGCCCTCGCCTATGTGCACATCGATGTGCGCCCCAGCGCCAAACACTGGAAGCGCCTGGCCCTGAGGGTGGACCAACTCAAACGCAAAGATGTCTGTCGCTTCCCATCGAATTTGCTTGATTTGAAGTTGCAGGGTGGAAGGGTTCGCTGAATCGGCCATGGTCACGCGTGGTAGGCCTTCTTGACGGTTTGCTCCAACTCTTCAAATCGGGATTTCACAAACTCAGTGCGCGCGGTGCCAGACATCTTGTCGCTCTCGTTCAAGATGGCAATCACCTGCTTGGACAACATGCGGCGTTGTGCCACTTCGTCTTCCAGCGTCTTGGCCAGCGGCAAATGGAACACGTTGCCCGAGCAAAAGCTATTGGGTGCACCGTTGCTGTCTTTGAGCCATTGGGCAAAGCGCTCGGCACTGGCGCCAGGGTTGCTGCCACGAATGGCATCACGCAACAGCTTTCTAAACATATACAAACCCGCATCAAATTTGGTGGGGTTCTCCAAGGCGTGCACGGCAATCGGACGCTGACTGATGATGGCCTCGTAGTCTCCTGGCGCGTACTGGGCGTCTTTGTAATTGGCGCGCTCTCGGTGGTTGCTTGGAATCGGGGGCATGTCTTCGAGCTTGTACTTGCCAAATCGCTCGGGGCGACGCATGGCTACTTGACCCTCCAAGAAGTCGATGGCTTCATAGCCCACCATGTTTTTGTCACCCACACCGCGCGTGTCAATCGTGGGGCCCAAGACGCGCCAGCCAATCATCTTGCTGTTGACATCGTCCACCGGCACCGTCCAACGCACGATATTGAAGCGGCTGAAGAGCTTTTTCTTCAAGCCATCTTCTGAGGTGTACGCGTGCAGGCTCAGGTTGGGTAACACCTGGTGTTGCACCCGAACAAACATGTGCTGGTCGTCCGAGCGGCGTGCACCGGCACATGCCAAACCTCGGCCTTCGTGAATCGGTACAAACAACATGTCGGGGGCCACCTCCATCGAGGCCGCGCCCACTTCGTTGAAGGTGGTGCCCTGAAAGTGCCCTCCCACCACGCTGGAGGCTGCATGAAGCGCAGCCGTGTGGTAATTGTCGGCCGCGTTGTCTTGCACTTGCAACCAGTTGCAATGCTGAAAGTTGCTGTAAGGCACCAGCTCGTCGCCGGGGGCTACCGTGAAGTCGCTCTCCCACTCAGGGAAAGGAGGCTCCTCTTCAGGTGGGCCCATGTAGGCAAACACCAACCCATTGCGCTCCAAGGCTTTGTAAGCGCCTTGGCGGATGGTGCAAGCAAAACGCTCGGCCTCTTTCTCTTCGCCTTTGGGATAGGGCACATGCAAGCAAGTTCCATCCACATCAAACACCATGCCGTGGTAGCAGCACATGATGCCTCGCTCTTGAATGGCGCCGTACTCCAGAGAGGCGCCTCGGTGCACGCAATGTGCGTGCAACACGCCCACTTGACCACTCTTGTCGCGAAAAGCGACCAGCTCTTCGTTCAAGATTTTCAAGAAGCGCGGCGTGTCTGTGAGCTCCATCGACATGCAGACGGGGTGCCAAAAGCGGCGGAAATACTCGCCAGCAGGCGTGCCTGGGCCCGTCTCGGTGAGTTCTGGGTCATGCGCCAGCGTTTGTTTGGCGTAGTAGCCGCCATAGGGGATGAGTTTTTTGGCAGGCGCCGCAGCAACGCTGGCGCTCTTGGCTTTGTCCATTTGCTCTTCTTTTTTCATATCAGGCCTCTTTGTGTCTATTGGCTCACTTGAGCATGTCGGGTTGGGTGGCCAACAGGTGTTCCCAGATGGGTTGGAAATGCAGCCAGCCAATGTATTCGCTGCCCACGTGTTCACGGCTGTAGCGCGATCGCTCGGGAGACACCAAACGCGGCTTGATGCCTGTGGCCTCCACGGCCATTTGCTGCTTGCAGCAACGCTCCAGCGCGATGAACCAAAACGCAGCCGCTTCGATGCTGTGGCGGCTGGCAGTCAACAACCCGTGGTTTTGATGGATGGCGGCTTTTACACCCTTGAATGCGCTGGCCACTTTGTGCCCACCTTTGACCTCTACCGCGACTTGACCCGCTTCTTCGCTGATGACCACATGGTCTTCAAAGAAGGCGGCGGCGTCTTGGGAAATTGGCTCCAGCGGACGGCCCAATGATGCGAAGGCTGTGCCGTAGACCGTGTGCGCGTGGCACATGGCCACAATCTCGGGGTGTGCTTCGTGCACTGCCGCATGCAGCACAAAACCTGCACGGTTGATCGCGTGCTGGCCCTCCACCACACGGCCTTCATGGTCGGCCAAGATCAGGTTTGACACCTTCACTTGGTTGAAATGCACCGCCATCGGGTTGGTCCAGTACAAGTGGGGACGCTCTGGATCGCGAAAGGTCAAGTGGCCAGCAAAGCCGTAATCAAAACCTTCCAAGGCAAACGCGCGGCAAGCCGCGACCAAACGCTCTTTGCCGTGCTGACGGGCTTGGGCATGCGTTTTGAACACTGGCACTTGCGGAAAAATCAACCCCTCTTGCTCGGGTTGGTAAATCGACACCCGTTTGTCGCCCAAGCTCAATGGCGCAGAGATATAGGAGGTTTGTTTTTGATCATCAAGCACGGCAGACATGGATTTCCTTTGAAGCGGGTCAGAACGCTGCGAATGATGGGGGTCAGATACATGATTGACAAGCGATCATTTCTCACAAAAAGATGAGCACAGCTCATCTATAGAATTCAAGCATGCGCCGCATTCCTAAATTTTCCTTGTTGCACGCCTTTGAAGCAGCTGCTCGCAGCGAGAGCTTCAGTCTGGCGAGCGACGAGTTGTGCATCACGCCCTCGGCGGTGAGCCATCAGATACGCGAATTGGAAAGCTACTTTGGCCGCAAACTGTTTGTGCGGCAAAACCGCCGCGTTGAACTCACCCCTGAAGGGCGACGTTTGTTTGAGAGCTTGAGCCAAGTGTTTGAGACCATTGAAACCGCATGCGATGAGGTGCGACTTGCCCCGCAAGAGCAAATCTTGGCCTTGTATTGCGCCGCCAGTTTTGCCGTGAAATGGTTGGGCCCCAGACTCCCCGAGTTCGTCAAGGCCTGCCCGGAGATCACGCTGCGCTTGACCTCGGGCGCCGAGCAAATCGACTTGACGCGCACCAAAGAGCTTGATGTGGTCATTTCGTACAACGAACCACCTCCGCGCAAGGGCGTGGTGTCGCAAGCTTTGGGACAAGAGAAAATTGTGCCCCTGTGTGCACCCGCCATACTTTCGCCCGATCGCTCAGCGCGCGAGCAGTTGCCCGAGTTGGTGCTCATTGAGTCTCAGCTGAACCGTGTCAAGTGGTCCAACTGGTTTGGCCACAACGGCTTGATCTTGCCCAACCGACCCCGACCCTCGTTTGACCGAGCCGCCATGTCGATCTCCGCTGCTGCCGATGGCATGGGCGTGGCTTTAGAGAGTACCCGACTTGCGGAGCGCGAAATCTACCGAGGTGATTTGGTGGTGGTGGGGGCCAATGAGTTTGAACCCATCTTGCAAGAAACACACTTTCTTTCATACCGCGCGATAGAGCAAAATTTAGAGAAGGTGCGTGTGTTTCGTGAATGGCTGCTCAGTCAGACCGAGATCGCTCCAGCTCCCCATTGAATCGCTACAATCGCCTGCATGCGGGTGTAGTTCAATGGTAGAACTTTTGCTTCCCAAGCAAATAGCGTGGGTTCGATTCCCATCACCCGCTCCACATTCAGCCCAGCACCACAAGCCTCTAAGGACAAGCGAGTACTTAGAGGCTTGATGCTTTGTGCAATCATCTTTGCATGCTCGATTTTTTCAAAAACAAAGCCATGCCACACACCTCATGCAACGCACACGTCGCCTTGACGCGACGTTTATTTCAAGCCGGATGGCTCACGCTGACCGCTGCATACCTGGGGATGATGGCCCTCAGCAGCCATGCGCAAAGCAACTACCCCACCAAACCCATTCGCCTGATCGTGCCGTTCACACCGGGTGGTGTGACCGACACCAGCGGACGGCTGATTGCAGAGCAGCTCTCCAAGCGTCTGGGCCAACAGGTGGTCGTCGACAACAAACCCGGCGCCTCGGGCAACATTGGCACCCAGATGGTGACATCGGCAGAACCCGATGGCTACACCTTGCTTTTAGGTTTTGATGGCACCTTGGTGATCAATCCACATGTGTTTGCCAAAGTGGGCTTTGACACGGTCAAAGATCTCGCCCCGATTGGCAAGATTGGCGATGCGGTGTTGATCTTGGTGTCTCCCCCTGGCTTTCAAGCCAAAACACTCAAAGACGTGATCGCCTTGTCTAAGAGCCAACCCGGCGGTTTGTCTTACGGCACATCGGGCACCGGTGGGACACCGCACATTGCCGGCGAGTTGTTGAAGATGCGCACCGGCGCGAACTTGGTTCACATTCCGTACAAAGGCGGCGGCCAAGCCATGACCGATGTGCTCGGTGGCAACATTCCCCTGGTCTACACGGCCATTGCAGGCGCCATACCGCACGTCAAGTCTGGCAAGCTGCAAGCCATTGCGGTGTCCAGCGCGCAACGTGCCTCCACGCTCCCTGACGTTCCTACCTTCATTGAAAACGGCGTGGCCGATTTCGACATCAATTCCTGGGTTGGTTTGCTGGGCCCCGCCAAGATGCCCAAGGCCATCGTGGACAAACTCAACTCCGAGCTGAACCTGGTGTTGAAAGACCCCGAAGTGCGCGAACGCTTGAACGGCATGGGCATCACCGCCACACCGGGCAGTGCCGACAAATTTGGAGACGACATCAAGCGCGATCTGGCACGCTTTGGCACCGTGGTCAAGGCGGCCAACATCAAAGCCGATTGATCACAAGCCCCACCCGCTCCTATGCAAAACGCCCGACACTGTCGGGCGTATTACATGAAACGAATGACCATCAAGTCAGAGCAGCGTCACACCTGTTTTGCTTTGCACAAACTCGCGTGTCACACCGGGGGCCAACTCCACGATCTTCAAGCCCTCGGGCACCACGTCCATGATGGCCAAGTCGGTGATGATGCGGTCCACCACACCCAAGCCCGTCAGCGGCAAGGTGCAGGTAGGCAAAATCTTCAGATCTTCGGTGCCGTCTTTTTTCTTGGCCACGTGCTCCATCAAGATGATCACGCGCTTGACGCCTGCCACCAGGTCCATCGCGCCGCCCATGCCTTTGATCATCTTGCCGGGGATCATCCAGTTGGCCAAGTCGCCCTTTTCGCTCACCTGCATGGCGCCAAGAATGGAGAGGTTGATCTTGCCGCCACGGATCATGGCAAACGATTGGTCGCTGCCAAAAATCGCCGAGCCCTTGATGGTGGTGACGGTTTGTTTGCCAGCGTTGATCAAATCGGCATCGACCTCATCGTCGTAGGGAAAAGGGCCAATGCCCAACATGCCGTTTTCGCTTTGTAGCCAAACCTCTACATGGTCAGGCACGTGGTTGGCCACCAGTGTTGGGATGCCAATGCCAAGGTTCACATAAAAACCGTCTTGCAGTTCACTTGCCGCACGGGCGGCCATTTCGTCTTGAGTCCAAGCCATATCAATTCCTTATTTGCGGTCGCGGGTGGTGCGATTTTCAATGCGCTTTTCGGGGGTTGGGTTATGCACGATGCGGTGCACATAGATTCCCGGCAAATGGATGTCATCCGGGGCCAATTCACCCGTGGCCACAATGCGCTCGACTTCCACCACACAAATCTTGCCTGCGGTGGCCGCTGCGGGGTTGAAGTTGCGCGCCGTCATATTGAAGCGCAGGTTGCCTGAACGATCAGCCACATCGGCCTTGATCAAAGCAATCTCGGGCACCAAGGAACGCTCCATCACGTAAGTTTCGCCGTCAAACTCACGCAGCTCTTTGCCTTCGGCCACCAAGGTACCCACACCGGTTTTGGTGAAGAAGGCTGGAATGCCTGCTCCGCCGGCACGCAGCTTTTCAGCCAAAGTGCCTTGGGGCGTGAACTCCAACTCCAACTCTCCCGCCAAGTACTGGCGCTCGAATTCTTTGTTTTCACCCACGTAGCTGGAAATCATTTTTTTGATCTGGCGTGTTTCCAACAACTTGCCCAAACCAAATCCATCCACCCCAGCATTGTTCGAGATGACCGTCAGGTCTTTCACCCCGGTGTCACGCAAGGCGTCAATCAACGCTTCGGGAATGCCACACAGGCCAAACCCACCAACGGCCATCAGTTGGCCGTCGGCCACGATGTCCTTGAGTGCCGCC
>CAIVLE010000155.1 GCA_903906635.1 uncultured Burkholderiales bacterium
TCGCAATACAAAACCACAGCCGATTTCTTATCGCTCACAGCCAATCGCATCGGTGAGGCTAGCCTTGGCGCTTACCAAGCGATTGGCGGTGTGGAAAGTTACCGATGGAAACAAACCCGAAAAACGGACAGCGTTGCCAACAACAGCCAAGGCGTGAATTCCGATTCGAAGGCGTATTTTTTCAAACTTGATCAAGAAATCAAGAGCCTGGGGGTGCGAATTTCGGGGGGCTATCGCGAGGAAACTATTCTTCGCAATTCGGCGGCAGAGGGACTTACAACCCAATATGAAAAAAAGTTGACCGCTTCCGAGCTCGGTATGTCTAAACAACTCTCAGACAGAAACACGATCTACACAAGATTGGCCAAAAGTTTCAGAGCGCCCAATGCGGATGAGTTTGCCTGTGCATTGGGATATGCCTGCTCGAATACCAATACGCTTATTCCTCAGACCTCACTGGATCGTGAAGTCGGTTGGAAATACAAGCAAGCTGACCAATTCAGAATGAGCTCGCGTTACTACCGAAGTGATATCAAAAATGAAATCACTTATGACCCATTCAATTTTGTCAACTCCAACCTGTCGTCAACGTTGCGGGAAGGTGTAGATGTCAATGCGCTCATCAAGCCGCATCGCAGTGTCTATGTGAGCATGGCTGCGGGCCTTCGGAAGTCAAATTTTGCGGACAGTGCTTTCCAAGGTAAGACGGTTCCGATGGCGCCTCATCAAGTCGCATCTTTGAATGCTGACTGGCGATTCAAGTCGAATCAAGCCTTGGGTGCAGGGTGGTCATGGACTTCTTCCCAGTTCTATGCCGGTAATTTTTCGAACGATTCGGCCTACAAAGTTCCTGCATACGCGCTGCTCGATTTACGCTACCGTTACCGCTGGGATGCCTATGAATTTTCTTTGAGCGTGAAGAACTTGGCGGACAAGAAGTTTTACTCTTATGGCACGATGTATTCATCCAATTCATACGCCATTTATCCAGAGTTAGGACGCACTGTGATGGCGCGAATGACCTACGGGTTTTAATTCGTCCGTGAAACTCGCTGATTCAATGCTCCCCCAACGCATCGTCTGCCTCACCGAGGAGACCACGGAGTGGCTGTACCTGCTCGGACAAGAGGCGCGCATCGTGGGCATTTCTGGCTACACGGTGCGCCCGCGTCGGGCGCGGGCTGAAAAGCCCAAAGTCAGTGCGTTTTTGAGCGCGAAGATTGACAAAATCTTGGCGCTTGAGCCCGACTGTGTGTTTGGTTTTTCTGATTTGCAGGCCGACATCGCAGCGCTGTTGATTCGCGCGGGTGTGCAAGTCACCGTGTTCAACCAACGCAGCGTGGACGAGATTTTCTCGATGCTCTACCAAGTCGCTGCGATGGTGGGGCAGGCCGAACAAGGCCTGCAACGCTTGCAGCTCATGCGTGAGCAGCTCGATGACATCCGCCGCACGTCGGCCGGCTTCAAGCGCCGACCTAAAATTTATTTTGAAGAGTGGGATGAGCCGCACATCAGTGCCATTCGCTGGGTGTCCGAGCTCATGGGCATTGCCGGCGGTGACGACTGCTTTGAGGAGCTCTCGCGCATGCCAATGGGCAAGGACCGCATCATTGCCGATGGCCACGCCATCGTGGCACGTGCACCCGACATCATCATTGGCTCATGGTGTGGAAAGAAGTTCCGCGCCGACAAAGTGGCTGCTCGCCCGGGCTGGCAAGATGTGCCTGCGGTACGCCACGAACAGTTGTTTGAAATCAAATCGGCCGACATCTTGCAACCTGGTCCCGCCGCCTTGACCGATGGTGTGGCGCAGCTGCACCGAATCGTGCAGCAATGGGTGGTGACGCATGGCTGAGCGCACCCCGGCTCGTGCTTGGCGTGTGCCGCGTGCGCGGGTTTGTCTGTGGATCACTTGGCTGTGCATGACGTGCCTGTCAGTGGTGCATGCCCAGGCCGTGGTGGTGCGTGACGACCGCCAGCTGCCAGTCACCCTCAGCCAAACGCCCCAGCGCATCGTCAGTTTGCTGCCTTCGCTCACGGAAACCGTGTGTGCTTTGGGTCAGTGTCAGCGTCTGGTGGGAGTCGACCGCTATTCCAATTGGCCAGAGTCAGTGGCCAAGTTGCCACGCGTGGGGGGCGGCATCGATCCGCAGATTGAAAGCGTGGTGGCCCTGCAGCCAGATCTGGTGTTGATGGCCACCTCTGCGCGTGGTGGCGACCGCCTGCGTGCCTTGGGGCTGACCGTGTTGTCTTTAGAGCCCAAGTCGCATGGGGACATGCAACGCGTCATCACCACACTGGGTATAGCTTTGGGTTTACCAGATTCGCAGGCGCAACGCGTGTGGCGTGAGATGCAGGCGGGCGTGGAGGCCGCGGCCCAATCTGTCCCCGCTTGGGCGCGTGGTGCACGGGTGTACTTTGAAGTCAGCCCAGCGCCTCACGCGGCCAGCGAGGGGTCTTTCATTGGCGAGACCTTGTCGCGCTTGGGCGCTCGCAATGTGGTGCCCGCCACGCTGGGGCCTTTTCCGCAGCTCAACTCAGAATTTGTGGTGCTTGCTCAGCCTGAGGTGATCATGGTGGGTGACAGCAACTGGGCCTTGATGCGCAACCGCCCTGGTTGGGCCAGTCTGCGTGCTGTACAGACCCAACGCGTGTGCACCTTCAAGCCCGAGCAGTCGGATGTGCTGGTGCGTCCTGGTCCGCGCATGGCCGAAGCGGCGGCACTGATGGCTCAATGTCTGCGCACCGAACGAGGCGCGCCATGAGCCCAACGCGTGGCATAACCGCTCAGGCGATTCGTCCTTGGTACTTGGGCTGTGTGTTGGGGCTGCTCAGCCTGCTGGGACTGCTGGTGGGCAGCGCGGTGGGCAGCGAGGGGTTCACGCCGCTGTGGGCGATCTGGCAAGAGCCCTTGTCAGCGCAGATCGTGTGGGATATTCGCATGCCCCGCTCAATGGGCGCATGGGTGGGCGGCGCCTTGCTGGGGCTGGCGGGTGCGCTGGCGCAGGGGCTGTTTCGCAACCCCTTGGCCGATCCGTATTTGCTGGGCAGCGCCTCAGGTGCTTCGCTGGGTGTGGCGCTGGGCTTGATGCTCTTGGGTCAAAGCGTGGCGTCAGGTGTGTGGTTTCACCTGGGACTGACGGGCATGGCGTTTGTGGGCGCAGTGTTGGCCGTGGTGCTCACCCTGGTGCTGGCACGGGGCGTGCAACACAGCTTGCGTTTGTTGTTGGCCGGGGTGATTGTGGGTGTGGTGCTGGGTGCCGTGTCGTCACTCATCACCTTGTTGCGCCCCGATGTGTTGCAGGGCATGCAAGGTTTTGTGTTGGGCTCGACGGCATTTATCAGCTGGTCTGCTTGCGGCTTGATGCTGGCCGTGCTGCTGCTGTGCACTGCGCTTTCTGCTTGGTTGAGCCCCTTGTTGGATGCGCTGGGGTTGGGCGAAGCCACCACACAAAGCCTGGGGCTGCCACTGGCCCCTATGCGGGTGGTGCTGGTCGGCGTGCTGTCGTTGGCCACCGCCACGGCGGTGGCACAACTGGGCTTGATTGCTTTTGTTGGCTTGGCCGCGCCACACGTGGTGCGATCGCTGACCCACAGCACCCATCGCGGAGGTGTGCTGTTATCGGCGGGTATGGGGGGTGCGCTGCTGTTGTGGGCCGATGTGTTGGCGCGCGCCGTAATGGCCCCGCAAGAGCTGCCTGTGGGCCTACTCACCGCTGTCTTAGGCGGTGTTTATTTGTTGTGGCTGATGCACCGAAGCCAATCGCATGGGGTTGGGGGGGCATCATGAACTCGAAGCCCCGTCTGGCGCTGCGCGCACAAGATGTGCATTTGTCCTTGGGTCACCGCTGGGTGTTACAGGGCGTCAATACAACGATTACGCGAGGCCGCTGGACCAGCATCGTCGGACCCAACGGCGCGGGTAAGTCCAGTCTGCTCAAAGTGTTGGCGGGTTTGTTGCCCGCCGGGCAAGGGCAGGTGTTTTGGTTTGACCAACCACTGCAGGCCATCCACCGCCGTGCACGCGCGCAGCAACTGGCCTGGCTGGGGCAAAGCGAAGTGGCCTCAGACGATTTGCGTGTCTGGGATGTGGTCATGCTGGGGCGCTTGCCGCACCAAGACTGGCTGGCTAGCCCCAGCGCACAAGACCATGCCGAGGTGATGCGCGCGCTGCTCGCCACCCAGGCTTGGGACTGGCGGGAACGTCGCTTGGGAGCGCTGTCTGGCGGAGAGCGTCAACGCGTGCTCCTGGCGCGTGCGCTGGCCGTGCAAGCGCAGGTGCTGTTGCTGGATGAGCCCTTGGTCAACCTCGATCTGCCTTATCAAGTGGACTGGTTGCAGCAGATGCGCGCCTTGGTGGGTGAGGGAAAAACCGTGGTCAGTGTGTTGCACGAAATCGGCATGGCCTTGCAGGCCGACGAACTGGTGCTCATGCAAGCGGGACAGGTTGTCTTTCAGGGCGCTTGCGCACAAGCAGCCACACACCGTGCAGTTGAGGCGGTGTTTGAACAACGCATTGCCATCCATTCGGTGGCAGGGCAGTGGGTGGTGGTGCCCCACATCGCTTCTGGGGGTGGTCAATGATGGCACTTTGTCTCTCGGATCTTGGCGCATCTCTGTGCCGATTCGGCAAAATGCGGTCATGAACACCCAACGTCGATCCCTTCTTCGTGCGGCCCTTGCGCTGGCGCTTGTCATCACCGGTTGGTGCACACACACAGCCGTTGCGCAAAGCACCTACCCCAGCAAACCGATGGTGATGGTGGTGCCCCAAACCGCAGGGGGCACCAACGACATCGTGGGGCGTTTGGTCAGCCAAAAACTCTCAGAGGTGTTGGGCTCGCCCGTGGCGGTTGAAAATCGTCCGGGTGCCGGTGGCAACATCGGAACGCAGTACGTGGCCAAAGCGCCCAAAGACGGCTACACCTTGTTGATGACCATCAGCAGCAGCCAAGCCATCAACCCCGCGCTGTACAAGAACCCGGGCTTTGACCCGGTGAAAGACTTCAAGCCCATCAGCCTGATCGGTGCCGTGCCCAATGTGCTGCTGGCAAACCCAAGCTTTGCACCCAACTCGGTGAAGGAACTCATCGCCTTGGCCAAAGCCAAACCTGGCTTTTACCAATATGCTTCGGCGGGCAATGGCACGCTGAACCATTTGTTGGGTGAAATGCTCAACAGCATGGCAGGCATCGACTTGCAGCACGTGCCCTACAAAGGCGTGGCACCGGCCCTCAACGATGTGCTCGGTGGGCAGCTCCCGCTGGTATTTGCCAGCTTGCCGTCGTCGCTGTCGCACATCAAAGCGGGCAAGCTCAAACCATTGGCAGTCAGCAGCCCACGCCGCTCACCCGCTTTGCCCGATGTGCCTGCTTTGTCAGAGGTGGTGCCGGGGTTCAGCGGCACGCTGTGGATTGGTTTGTTTGCCCCCGCCGGTGTGCCAGCCGATGTGCTGGCCAAGTTGCACGACGCCATGACCAAAGCCTTATCTGCCAAAGACCTGCGAGACAAGTTGGAGCTGCAAGGGGTGGAATTGGCGCCCCCCACCACGCCCGAGCAATTGGCTGCCTTGCTCAACGAAGACATGGTGCGTTGGGCGCAGATTGTCAAAAGCTCCGGTGCGTCCGTGGACTGAGGTTGCTCACATGACTTGCACCACCGCTCGCGCGCCAAACAGACCCCGCCCGCTGGACCACATCACCGTGGTCTCGCTGGAGCACGCCATTGCGGCACCGTATTGCACCCGCCAGTTGGCCGACTTGGGGGCGCGTGTCATCAAAGTCGAGCGCCCAGGTGTGGGCGACTTTGCCCGTGCCTATGACCAACGCGCCCACGGCCAGTCGTCCCACTTTGTGTGGGTCAACCGCTCCAAAGAGAGCTTGGCGCTTGACCTCAAAGACCCGCAACACTTGGCCGTGCTCAAGGCCTTGTTGGCCAAAGCCGATGTGTTGGTGCAAAACCTCGCACCCGGTGCAACGGCCCGCATGGGGCTGGATGCCCCCACGCTGATGGCGGCGCAACCTCGCTTGATCGTGTGCGACATCTCAGGCTACGGCAATGATGGTCCTTACCGCGACAAAAAAGCCTATGACTTGCTGATCCAAAGCGAAGCGGGTTATCTGTCTGTCACGGGCACGCCCGAGCAGCCCAGCAAAAGCGGCAACTCGATTGCTGACATTGCTGCGGGGATGTACGCTTACACCAACATCTTGTCGGCGCTTTTGCTGCGCGACAAAACCGGACAGGGCTCACACATTGATGTGTCCATGCTGGAGGCCTTGAGTGAGTGGATGGGCTTTCCCATGTACTACGCCATGGAGGGTGCCTCGCCGCCACCACGCACAGGTGCAGCGCACGCCACCATTTATCCGTATGGACCTTTCCAAGCGGGCGATGGTGGCACGGTGATGCTCGGCCTGCAAAACGAACGCGAGTGGGTACAGTTTTGTCAGCACGTGTTGTTGCAACCCGAGTTGGCAACCGACGCACGCTTTGACAGCAATGCGCGGCGCAACACCCACCGCGCAGCGCTGCAACACATCATCCTAGACACTTTTGCCGTATTGACTGCGGCCCAAGTGATTGCGCGACTGGATGTGGCGCAAATAGCCAACGCCCGCATGAACAGCATGGCCGAGGTGTGGGCGCATCCGCAGTTGCAGGCGCGTGCGCGCTGGACCTCGGTGGGTTCACCCGCCGGGCCCATGCCTGCGTTGTTGCCGCCTGGCAAGCAAAGCAGCTTTGACTACCGCATGGATGACATTCCTTCGGTGGGCCAACACACCGAGGCGATTTTGCAAGAGCTCGGGCTGACGCTGCCCCCCGCCTAAGCCTCACCCTCATGGGCATGCCGGGTTAATCGGGTTAATCGGGATGTGCAGGTGTGCGTGTGTGGTTCACCATGTACACCTGCGATGTCGCGCACCTGAGGATCCTGGATGAAAAACACACGCTCCACTTGGCTGTTGGCTTGCTGCCTTTTGGGCGGCTGGGCGCAAGCCCAGACCACCGCAGCGAGCTACCCTGACAAACCTGTCACCTTGATCATCCCGTTCGCGGCGGGAGGCCCCACAGATGTGGTGGCGCGCATGATGGCCATCCCCATGGGTAAATCGCTCGGACAGTCAGTGCTGGTGGAAAACGTCAACGGCGCAGGCGGCACCATTGCCTCGACCCGGGTGGCGCGTGCGGCCCCCAACGGTTACACCATTTATTTGCATCACATGGGCATGGCCACCGCGCCAGCTTTGTACAAAAAGCTGCCCTTTGATCCACTCAAAGACTTCGAGTACATCGGCCAAGTGCTGGATGTGCCCATGACCTTACTGGCCCGCAAAGACATGCCGGCCAACACCTTTGCGGAGTTACTGGCCTATATCAAAGCCAACAAAGACAAGGTGTCTTTGGCCGATGCCGGGTTGGGCGCTGTGTCAAACTTGTGCGGCTTGCTATTCAAGAGCATGATCGGCGTTGACATCAACACCATTCCCTACAAAGGCACGGGCCCCGCCATGAATGACGTGCTGGGTGGACAGGTTGACATGCTGTGCGACCAGACCACGCAAACCGTGCCCATGATCAAAGAAGGCCGTGTCAAGGTCTACGGCGTTACCACCACCAAGCGACTGGCCGCGTTGCCCAACATTCCCACACTCGACGAGCAAGGACTCAAAGGCTTTGAAGTGAAAGTCTGGCACGGCATGTATGCGCCCAAAGGCACACCTGCGCCGGTGCTTGAAAAAATCAACGCTGCCTTGCGCTTTGCCATGCAAGACCCCACGGTCAAGCAGCGCATGGCAGACCTGAGCTCAGACATTCCGCCTTTGGACAAGATCACGCCGCAAGGCTTGAAAACGCACTTGGAGGCCGAGATCGCCAAGTGGGACCCAATCATCCGCAAGGCGGGTGTGTCTGCGGATTGAGTTTGGCCGCAGACCGTTTTGGGTAGCCACCTTCGGGTGGCATTTTTCTTTCACTTGTTATGGCGATGTTTGTAGTAATAATTTCGTTTAGAGAAATGAATTTACCAATGTTAAACTTGTGAGAGAGACATCAGCCCCTCTTAAAAATGCAGGAGACACGCCCCATGGGGTCTTACACCTACCCGAAATTTGCCTATGTACCGCCGACCGATTTGATGGCCACGCCAGCGCAGCGTCGGCCTTTGGTGATCGTTGGTGCTGGGCCTGTGGGCTTGGCCGCTGCCGTGGATGCGCGACTGCAAGGCTTGGACGTGCTGTTGTTTGACGAGGACGACTCGGTCTCGGTGGGATCTCGTGCTGTTTGCTACGCCAAGCGCACCTTGGAAATTTTGGATCGTTTAGGCATAGGTCAACCGCTGTGCGACAAAGGTGTGAGCTGGAACATCGGGCGTACCTTTTTGCAAGAAGAAGAGGTGTACCAGTTCAACTTGGTGCCCGAGCCCGGGCACAAGCGCCCCGGCATGATCAACCTCCAGCAATACTATTTGGAAGAAGCTTTGGTGGCGCGAGCGCTGGAGTTGGGTGTGGATATCCGCTGGAAGTGCAAGGCGGTGGGCGTGGCCAACGAGGCTGACCACGCAGTGGTGCGCATTGACTCGCCCGAGGGCGAGTTCAGCATCGAGGCCGACTGGCTGGTGGTGGCCGATGGGGCGCGCAGCCCGATCCGTCGCATGTTGGGTCTGGACATGGAAGGCCAGGTGTTCAAAGACCGCTTCTTGATTGCCGATGTGGTGATGAAAGCCGACTTCCCGGCCGAGCGTCGCTTGTGGTTTGACCCCCCGTTTCACCGGGGTCAAAGCGTGCTGTTGCACAAGCAAGCTGACAACGTGTGGCGCATTGATTTTCAGTTGGGCTGGGACGCCGACCCCGAGGAAGAAACCAAGCCCGAACGCGTGCTGCCGCGCATCAAAGCGATGCTGGGCGACGAGCGTCCGTTCTCGCTGGAGTGGGTCAGTATCTACACCTTTCAGTGTCGGCGTATGAACAACTTCAAGCACCAGCGCTTGTTGTTTGCAGGTGATGCGGCGCATCAGGTCTCTCCGTTTGGCGCACGCGGTGCCAACTCAGGCCTGCAAGATGCCGATGGCCTGATGTGGAAGCTGGCGCTGGTCATGCGTGGCTTGGCCCCTGAGTCTTTGCTGGACAGCTACAACGATGAGCGTGTGTACGCCGCCGATGAAAACATCTTGAACTCGACCCGTTCCACTGACTTCATCACACCCAAGAGCCCCACCAGTTTGCTGTTCAGACAAGCAGCGCTGGAGTTGGCGCGTCACCACCCGTTTGCCCGTAAGTTGGTTAACTCGGGTCGCTTGTCGGTACCTAGCTTCATCACCCACTCGGTGCTCAACACACCCGACACGGATGCCTTTGCGGGCGACATGTTGCCGGGCGCACCAATGGACGATGCACCCGTGACTTGCCACGGTCAAGCCGCTTGGTTGCTCGACCAATTGGGTCATCGGTTTCAGTGCTTGGTGTATGTGGACGATGTGGCGCAACTCGATGCCCATATCTTGCAAGATCTCAAAGCCTTGTCGCAAGATGCGGTGTCGGTGCAGCCCATCGTGGTCAGTCGACAAGCAGGTGCCATCCAGGGCGTGAGCGTGCTGCTCGATGCGCAAGGCCTCTTTGCCAAACGCTACGACGCACTGCCGGGCAGTGTCTGGCTGGTGCGCCCAGACCAGCACGTGGTGGCGCGTTGGCGCAGCATCGACCCAGACGCCATCGCCGCCGCTCGTGACCGTGCCACGTGCAATGCTTGACCCTTGGAGCCGACCATGACACCGACCCTGAACCTTGCGCCCAACTTCAACGAGCCCGGCAAGCGCTACTTTCGCGACTTCACGCCGGGCGATGATTTTTACCAAGCCCTCATCGATACCCACCGGGGCCTGAGTGACGCACAAAGCGCCTTGGTCAACGCCAAACTGATCTTGCTATTGGCCAACCACATAGGCGATATGCATGTGCTGCGTGACGCCTTGAGCCTGGCACGCTGCGACGTGGCTGCAGAGCCTCAATCTTGACAGGAGAATCCCCATGAAAATCAGTCGAATTCACCACGTGGCCTACCGATGCCTGGACGCCAAAGCCACCGTCGAGTGGTACGTCAAACACCTCAACATGGACTTTGTGTTGGCTATCGCCGAGGACCAAGTGCCCAGCACCCATGCGCCCGACCCCTATATGCATGTGTTCCTTGACGCTGGACAGGGCAATGTGCTCGCGTTTTTTGAATTGCCCAATTCGCCCACCATGGGGCGCGACACCAACACCCCCGAGTGGGTGCAGCACTTGGCGTTCAAGGTGGATACCGTGGATCAATTGGAAGAAGCCAAAGCCCGTTTGCAAGCCGCAGGCATTGCCGTGGTGGGGGTGACCGACCACACCATCTTCAAGAGCATTTATTTCTTTGATCCCAACGGCCACCGACTCGAATTGGCCTGTGACATTGGCACGCCACAGATGTACAAACAACTCGACGACGTGAAGTGGGCGATGCTTGAGGAGTGGAGCCAAACCAAACGCGCGCCTAAACATGCGGCTTGGATGCACGAGAAAGAGTTGGTTTAAGGCTTGGCCGTTTTGGGTTTGAAGCTGCAATACTCAGTCACGGCACACTGCCAGCACAAGGGCTTGCGTGCCTGGCACACATAGCGGCCATGCAAGATCAGCCAGTGGTGGGCATCCACCAAATACGCAGCTGGAATGCGTTTCATCAGCTTCATCTCCACCTCGTAGGGCGTTTTGCCGGGGGCCAATCCGGTGCGATTGCCCATTCTGAAAATGTGCGTATCTACAGCCATGGTGGGTTCGCCAAACGCCACGTTCAACACCACGTTGGCGGTTTTGCGGCCAACGCCTGGCAGCGCTTCAAGGGCTTGTCGTGTGCGCGGTACCACGCCTTGGTGTTGTTCCACCAAGATGCGGCAGGTCTCCATCAGATGGCGTGCTTTGCTTCGGTACAGGCCAATGGTCTGGATGTAACGCTCTAAACCCGCAAGTCCTAAATCCAAAATTTGTTGCGGCGTGTTAGCCACCGCAAACAACTTACGCGTGGCCTTGTTCACCCCCACATCGGTGGCTTGCGCACTCAGCAGCACAGCGGTCAGCAACTCAAACACACTGGTATATTCCAACTCGGTATTGGGCTGCGGATTGGCTGCTTTCAGCGTCGCAAAAAATGGCTCAATGTGCTCTTTTTTCATATTCCATCGAATCAATTGGGGTCACAACCCGATTATCTTCTTATGCAATTTGCCGACCGCCTCAACAATGTAGAAACCTCTGCCATTCGTGAACTGTTTAAGCTGTTGGGCAAGCCAGGCATCATCAGTTTTGCCGGGGGTTTTCCAGACAGCGCGATGTTTGATGTCGAGGGCATTCGCGAAGCCAGTGCCCGTGCCTTGAGCGAAGAGCCCGGTGCTGCTTTGCAATACGGTGCCACTGAGGGCTATAACCCTTTGCGGGAACAGTTGGCCCACTTCATGGCCAGCAAGGGCGTGACGGGTTTGTCGCCCGAAGGTTTGATCGTGACCACGGGTAGCCAGCAGGCACTGGACTTGATTGCCAAGACCTTGCTCAATCCTGGGGATGTGGCGCTGGTGGAAGGGCCAACGTTCTTGGCGACCATTCAGTGTTTTCGTTTGTATGGTCCGCGCGTGTTGGGTGTGCCCATTGATTCCGCTGGGGTGCAAGTGGACAAACTCGAAGAGATGATCGTGCAGCACCGCCCCAAGTTGGTGTATTTGATCCCCACCTTTGGCAACCCCAGCGGTGCCATGCTGAGTTTGGAGCGTCGCTTGCGCGTGCTGGAGTTGGCTGTGAAATACCAAACCGTCGTGGTGGAAGATGACCCCTACGGCGACCTGTACTTCGGGGATGCACCGCCGCCTTCGTTACTGGCTTTGAGCGATCGCGTGCCGGGTAGCCGTGATTGGCTGGTGCACTGTGGCTCTCTCAGCAAAGTGCTCTCACCGGGCTTGCGTTTGGGCTGGATGATTGCGCCGCCCGAGTTGTTGGCACGCGCCACCATGTGCAAGCAGTTCAGCGATGCCCACACCTCCACCTTTGCGCAAGCCACGGCGGCACAGTACCTCAAGGCAGGCCGCATGCCCGCCACACTGGCCACGGTGCGTCGTGTGTATGGAGAGCGTGCCCACGCCATGGGCCAAGCGCTGCGCCGTGAGATGGGGGATGCCTTGAGCTTCACCCAACCGCAGGGGGGCCTGTTTTTTTGGGCCAACCTCACCGGGGCAGGTGGCAAAGTGAAAGATGGCAACGAATTGGCCAAGCGTGCGATTGAAAAAGGCGTGGCCTTTGTGCCAGGGGCACCGTTCTTTGCCAACGACCCCGATACCAGCGCCATTCGCTTGAGCTTTGCCACGGCCGATGTGGCCAAAATTCAAGAGGGGATTGCGCGGTTGGGCACAGCGCTTTGAGCACGCATGCACCAAGGCAGAGTTTTTTTAACCGGTGTGTGCTTGGTAGGCTGCGGCGTCCATCAAACCATCGAGTTCTTTGACGTCACTCAACTGCACTTTGTAGAACCAGCCATCGCCTTCCGGGTCGCTGTTGGCCAATGACGGGTCGGCGCGCAAGGCTTCGTTGACTTCCGTCACCGTGCCACTGGCGGGCATGTGCACGTCGGCTGCCGCTTTGACCGACTCGACCACACCTGCGACGCTGCCTTGTGCAAAGGTTTTTCCCACCTCTGCGAAGTCGACAAACACAATGTCACCCAGCGTGTCTTGTGCGTGGGTGGTGATGCCAACTGTGGCTGAACCGCCATCGATGCGAACCCAGGTGTGTTCTTGGTGGTATTTGTGGGTCATAGCAATCACATGCCGCTGTAGTTGGGTCCGCCACCGCCTTCGGGGGTGACCCAAACGATGTTTTGGGTGGGGTCTTTGATGTCGCAGGTTTTGCAGTGCACGCAGTTTTGTGCGTTGATTTGCAAGCGCTCCGAGTTGTCGTCGTTCTTGACGTACTCGTACACACCGGCGGGGCAGTAGCGGCTCTCTGGCCCTGCGTATTGCGCCAAGTTGATGGCTACCGGCACGCTGGCGTCTTTGAGCGTCAGGTGCGCAGGCTGGTTCTCTTCGTGGTTGGTGTTGCTGATGAACACCGAGCTCAAACGGTCAAAGGTGAGCTTTCCATCGGGTTTGGGGTACTGGATCTGGGCGCATTCGCTGGCCGGCTTGAGGCTCAGGTGGTCTGGCTTGTGGCCATGCAGGGTCCAAGGTGGTGAGTCGATGCCGATCTTGGGCAACAACCATTGCTCAACGCCCGTCATCAGGGTGCCCACGCTCATGCCCTTTTTGAACCACAGTTTGAAGTTGCGGTACTTGTCTAACTCACGCGCCAGCCAGCTGGCTTCAAAAGCTTGTGGATAGGCACTCAATTCGTCACTGCTGCGCCCTGCTGCCACGGCTTCAAACGCGGCCTCGCCTGCCAAGGCCCCGCTTTTGATGGCGGCGTGGCTGCCCTTGATGCGAGCGGCATTGAGGTAGCCCGCATCGCAGCCGATCAATGCCCCACCGGGGAACACCGTTTTGGGCAAGGCCTGAGGCGTGCCGTTGTTGATGGCGCGAGCGCCATAGCCAATGCGCTTGCCGCCTTCCAGGTGGGCACGGATGGCGGGGTGAGTTTTCCAGCGCTGCATTTCTTCAAACGGGCTGAGCCAGGGGTTTTGGTAGTCGAGGCCGAGAACAAAGCCCAGGGTGACTTTGTTGTCCTCTAGGTGGTACAAAAAGCCGCCGCCAAAGGTGTCGTCTTGCATGGGCCAGCCCGAGGTGTGCACCACCAAGCCGGGCTTGGCTTTGGCTGGGTCCACTTCCCACAACTCTTTGATGCCGATGGCAAAGGTCTGCGCGTCACGCCCTTCGTTGAGCTTGTATTTGGCAATCACTTGTTTGCCCAAGTGGCCGCGTGCGCCCTCAGCAAACACGGTGTACTTGGCATGCAGTTCCATGCCCAGCTGGAAGTTGTCGGTGGGTTCACCGTCTTTGCCAAGACCCAAGTTGCCCGTGGCCACGCCTTTGACGGAGGGAACACCGCCGTGCGCGGCAGCATCGTCGTTGTAGAGCACCTCGGCAGCGGCGAAGCCCGCAAAGATTTCTACGCCAATCGACTCGGCGTGCGCGGCCATCCACTTGACCACGTTGCTCAGTGAGACCACGTAACAACCGTCGTTGTGAAAGTTGCGTGGCATCAGCCAGCCAGGCGTTCGGGTGGCGCCTGTTTCGGTGAGCATCAACAAGTCATCGCCCGTGACCTCTTGGTTGAGGGGGCAGCCCAGTTCTTTCCAATTAGGTATCAACTCAGTGAGTGCCTTGGGGTCCATCACCGCGCCTGACAAGATGTGAGCGCCGGGCTCTGAGCCTTTTTCGAGCACCACCACCGACACGTCTTTGCCGCTTTCGTTGGCCAGTTGTTTGATGCGGATGGCCGTGGCCAATCCACCAGGCCCGCCACCGATCAGAGCCACGTCGTATTCCATGGCTTCACGCGGACCGAACTGGGCGAGGATGTCTTGTGGGGTCATGTGCAGAGTCTCAAGCAGTTGTCAGAATTGCGACTGATTTTATGCGGTGTCGCCGCGTGCCCGATAGATGCGCTTGTCATAATGAAACGACACAACAGCAGGAGGCATTCATGGCATACAGCATTGATTTATCTGGACGCGTGGCCTTGGTCACGGGCGCATCTAGCGGCTTGGGCATGCAGTTTGCCAAAACGCTCTCTCGTGCGGGTGCCGCGGTGGTGCTGGCCAGCCGGCGAGTTGACAAGCTCAAGGCCTTGCGGGCAGAGATTGAGGCCGAGGGCGGTGACGCCCATGTGGTGGCCTTGGACGTCACTGATTTGGACAGCATCAAGTCTGCCGTGGCCCATGCGGAGACCGAGGTGGGCAGCATCGACATCTTGGTCAACAACTCGGGTGTGAGCACCATGCAGCGTGTGCAAGATATCAGCGA
>CAIVLE010000156.1 GCA_903906635.1 uncultured Burkholderiales bacterium
AACCGATGCAGGCCATCAACATCTTCATAGAGATGATTGACCATCGACATCTAAAAGAATACGAGAGCTCGGTCTTTCTTCGCATTCGCAAAAGCGTGTCCGTTCTCAACAAAATGTTTAACACCTTGTTAGACATCAGCAAGTTGGACTCTAACTTGACTCCCATCGAGACCCATTTTTCACTGGGACTCATGGTCAATGATTTGAAACACAGTTTTGCTGACTTATGCCAAGAAAAAGGCTTGGGCTTGGCTTTCACATATGAAGATGGCGTGATCCAGGGCGATCCCCATTTGACGGAGCAAATTTTGCGCAATTTGCTCTCCAATGCCATCCAATACACTGACCGCGGCTCGATCCAAGTCAACTTTGACAACGACCAAGGACATCTGCACTTTAGCGTGGAAGACACGGGTTGCGGCATTCCGCCAACGGACATGTCATTGATCTTTAATGAGTTTTACCGTTCAGCTCACTCGCGCTCACACCACGACGGCCTGGGTCTTGGACTGTCCATTGTGATTCGAATTGTGAAAAAAATTGGCGGTGAATGCGCGGTCGTATCAGAGGTTGGCAAAGGATCCAAGTTCACCATCAAGACCCCATTCCTTTTTTTGAAATCGCACGAAAGCCCCTCAAGCACACTCAGCATGAACGCCAAACCGTTCACAAACTGGGTGGACGCGTCGATTAGAAATGCCGCGAATAAAGTATCTAAGTCAACCCTGCATGTAGGCATCATCGAAAACGACGACTCCCTCAGAGATGCTTACTTGCGATATTTCACAACTGCGGGCTACCAGGTGTGTGAAATTCCGCACCAAGAAGACAAGTTCGATGCCTTCCTGCAAGATATACCCAAGCTCGATTTCATTTTGAGTGATTTCCGATTGGGAGACAAGGACGGCATCTATTACATCCAGAGACTGCGCGAAGAATTTAACGATGAAATTCCAGCCTGTATCGTCACGGCTGATACCTCACCACAACACTTGGAGATGTTCAAGCAACTCAACATCCACGTGTTACATAAGCCGATAGATATCCAAGACATCGAAGGATTCATACTTCAGCAAACGGTCTCTTCCAGCTGATTTCAACCCTAACGCCCAGCACCAAGTCTGCAGTCTCACTCATTGGTGCAACAAACGTGTCATCTCGAGTGCCGCTGCTTTGAGCATGGGTAACAAGGTCGCAATGCGGCGTGCATCCATGCGCGACTGGGTAGCTGCCACGGTGATCGCAGCGATGGGGGTATTGGATCGGTCAAAGATTGGCAGGCCAATCGCGCGCACACCAGGCACCGCATGGTTACCTGTGGTGGCGTAACCCAAGCGTTTGGCCATCATGCACAAGTCTTTGAGTTTTTCTGCATCCAAATTGCCATAGGCGGCAAGCCTTGGCTCCACCGCTGCAAATACGGCCTCCATGTCGGGTTGAGGCAACGCACTCAACAATGCCAAGCCCCCTGCACTCACCCCCAGAGGCTGTCGACTCCCCACGGGAACAGAGGGTGTTTGGATGGGGTAAGCCCCTTGAATACGTGCAATGCAGACCGCATCAAAACCGCTACGTAAAAACAAAAAAGAGGTGTCGCCAGTTTGCTCCGCCAATGCAGCACACACGGGCTGACAGATGTCTTTGAGGTTGAACTGGTGCGTAGCCGAAATACCTAGTTCAAACAACTGGGGCCCAAGACTGTAGCGGCGGGTGCCGGGCTTTTGTACCAGCATGCCTTCTTGCATCAATACCTTGAGTAATCGGTGCGCCGTGGAGTGTTCAAGCCCCATCTGATGAGACAAGTCAACCAGACGTATGCCGTCCGGTGCCTGGGCAGCCACCAAGCGCAGGGCACGAAATGCCCTGCTGATGGTTTGTGTTCCGGTGACTTCTTGCAATTGCGATGAAATAAACGTGCTCCTGTGTGCTGTGGGGATCTGAGGGTATCAGTCCAACACCACGCCTGCGAGTTGCACCGCCTTGGCCATTTTCTCTGCCTCAACTTTCATCAACGCCGCAAACTCTGCCGGTGTGCTGTGCAGGTCTTCCGCCCCCGCATTGGCCAGTGTCAACTTCATCTCAGGACTGGCCAAGGCTTTCTTCACCTCAGCGCCCAAGCGCTCGACGATCGCGGGCGGCAAGCCTTTGGGTCCCATCAAGCCGCTGTAGAGCAACACCTCCAGCGGCACGCCCGCCTCTTTCAGGGTCGGCACCTCCGGCGCGGCATTGACCCGCTTGCCTGAGGTGACGGCCAAGCCATATATTCTGCCGGCCTTGGTCTGGCTGACTGCCGGAGGCATGGTCGAGAAGGTGTAGGTGACCTCGCCAGCAATGATGGCTTGTGTCGCAGGTGAGCTGCCTTTGTAGGGTGCATGCAGAGCCTGTGTGTCGGTGAGGTGTTTGAACGACTCACCCACCAAATGTGTGATGGCCCCATTGCCAGACGATGCATACACCACGTCATTGGGCTTGGCCTTGGCCAGTGTGACCAAGCTCTTGACATCCTTGGCGCCCGAGGACAAGCTAGAGACCAACATCAGGGGTGTCGACGCCACCAAGCTCACCATGGTGAAGTCGTTCCACGAGTCGTATTTCAACTTTTTGTAGGTTGCCGCGCTGATCGCGTGCGTGGTCATGTCTTGAAAATATAAGGTGTAGCCATCTGGCGCTGCGTTGGCCACAAAGGCCGAAGCAATGGTGGTCCCTGCACCGGCCTTGTTTTCCACAACCACGTTTTGCCCCATTTGCGCCGTCAACCGAGCAGCCAATGCGCGAGACAACACATCGGAAATGCCCCCCGGCGTAAAACCTACGATCAAGGTGATGGGCTTGGTGGGGTAACTCGCCGTTTGTGCTGTGGCGGTGTTCACGGCGCACAGCGCGCACCAAGCGGCTGACCATAACGACAGGTAGTGTGGCTTTTTCATGCGGAGATCCTTTTGGGTTTGAATTGAAACGCCATGGCTTTTTCCTTCATCCATCGGTGGGTGAAGGTGCTCAGCGCAGTGGCCTGAAGTCATACTAGGCTGCCACAAGTTTGTGTGTCAATACGATATTTTGATAGTCCACTATATGGATGATGTGTAGATTTCATTTCCGCACCCCTATGGCCCATACCTAGGAAAAACCGCATTCATATTGTGCGATGCCTATTTTTTATCCCCAATACCGTGCGCCTATTATTTCCAATAGTTGGACTTATTGATTCACACATTGACAGTATTTTTCATCACCGGGTAGGATAAATTTTTGTTGCTCCTATGAAAGACCTGTCCATGACACGCCCGCTTTTGCCGCGTCACAACCGATACGACTATGTGCCCTTGAATGAACGCAAAGATTACGATTGGCCGGGTGGTGCCAGACTGGCTTTTGTGATTACCACCAACATCGAGTGCTTTGCATTTGGGGCTGGCAACGGCCATGACCCTGCCAAAACCGGCGAGCCACAAACGCACCGCAACTACTCATGGCGCGACTATGGCAACCGAATCGGCATCTGGCGGTTTTTTGAACTATTTGACGAACTCAAAATCCCTGCAGGGCACAACGTCAACAGCTTGTTGTACGACTACGCGCCACAAATCATGGACGAAATTCGCCGCCGCGGCGATGAGATCGTGGGCCATGGACGCACCAACGCAGAAAACCATCGTGGCATGTGGGAAGCCGACGAAGAACGCATCATTCAAGAAGTCATTGACAAGTTTGTCGCCCACGAAGGAAAGGCCCCCACGGGTTGGATGGGCTCCGGCGCTTACGAGACGGGCAACACACCTGACTTGCTGAAAGAAGCGGGTTTCAAGTACTTGATGGATTGGCCCATGGACGACCAACCCATTTGGATGAACACGCGCAGCGGCCCTATTTTGTCAGTGCCCTACCCGGTGGAACTCAACGACTCGCAAATCATTACCCACCGCCGACAAGACTCCAGTGACTTTTGCGACATGATCGTCAACCAATTTGACGAGATGATCGAACAGTCTGCCCGCCACCCCTTGGTGATGAACGTCTCGATACATCCCAACATCTTTGGCCAGCCCTTTCGCTTGCGCCAACTGCGTCAAGCGCTCAAGCACTGCGTGCAAAGCCCACACCAAGACAAGGTATGGCTGGCACGTCCCGGAGAGATTGCCGAGTACTGCTACAGCTTGCCGCCTGGGGTGATTCCTGGCGGTTAACACGCAACAGATTCACAGCACCACGCATCTTTTTCTATCCACGAAAGCCGCACTGCGGCCACTTCACCAAAACTTCTGGAGTCCCCATGAGCAACCCTATTGGCCACAGCGTTCGCGCACGTGCCCCCTACCAATCCATCGTCAACCGCCCCCCCCTTAAATTGCCAGGCAATGCACGCGTGGTGCTGTGGAACATCGTCAACGTCGAAGTGTGGGAACCTACCGGTGCCATGCCGCGCGCAGTGCTACCGCCCCCCATGGGCAACCCCATGCTGCCCGACGTACCCAATTGGTCGTGGCACGAATACGGCATGCGCGTGGGCTTTTGGCGTCTGCTTGAGGCCTTGAGTGACCGCAAGATGAAAGCCACCTTCGCACTCAACGGCACCACCTGCCGAATGTACGAAGAAGTGTGCACCGCCGCCCTCAATGCAGGCTGGGAATTCATGGGCCACGGCTTGGTGCAACGCCCCATGCACAAGGTCGAAGACCAATTGGCTGCCATTCGCGAGACCATGGAAGAAATTCGCAAGTTCACCGGCAAAGCACCCCGCGGCTGGGAAAGCCCAGGCCTGACCGAAACCGACGACACGCTCGACCACCTGGCCGAGTGCGGCATCGACTACGTGGCCAACTGGGTACTCGACGACCAGCCCGTGTCTCTGCACTCGCCCAAAGGGCCGATCACGGCCGTACCCTACACCGTGGAGTTGAACGACGTGGTCATCTCCGCCGTGCAACAACAACCGTCTGATGAAATGCTCAAGCGCGGCAAGGCCCACTTTGACCGCCTGTACAAAGATGGCGCCAAAACACCACGCATCATGGCCATCTCGGTTCACCCCTACCTCAGTGGTGTTCCGCACCGCATTGGTTACCTGGAACAGCTGTACGACTATGTGCTGAGCCACGAAGATGTGTTGGTGTGGACTGGTGAAGAGATTTTGGACTGGTTCTTGGCCCAACAACGCGACCACGCCAAATGAGCGCACCTCGCATCTTGGTCGTGTCGCTCGGCGGCACCATCACCATGACCCGCTCGGACGCAGGCGGCATCACGCCCACCCTCACCGCCGACAAGCTGATTGA
>CAIVLE010000157.1 GCA_903906635.1 uncultured Burkholderiales bacterium
CCACGCTTTCTTTCAGTTCTATGTCGCACCTCCAGCCCAGCCCGGCGGCCGGGGCAAACTCAGTTGCCAGCTTTACCAGCGCAGTGCCGACATTTTTCTGGGCGTCCCTTTCAACATCGCCAGCTATGCCTTGCTCACCCACATGGTGGCGCAGCAGTGTGATTTGGATGTGGGGGACTTCATTTGGACCGGTGGCGATTGCCACATCTACAGCAACCACCACGAGCAGGTGGCTTTGCAACTGAGCAGAGAACCCTTTGCCTACCCCAGCCTGCACATCGTGCGTCGACCCGCATCGATCTTTGATTACCAGTTTGAAGACTTCCAAGTCCAAGACTACCAATGTCACGCTGCCATCAAAGCACCGGTGGCGGTGTGAAGCTTGGGCGTTGACATGGGCTTGAAGCTGATTTTTGCGCGCGCCAGAAACGGCGTGATTGGTCGCGACAACACGCTGCCTTGGCACTTACCCGAAGACTTGGCGCACTTCAAACAGACCACGCTGGGCCAGCCCGTGATCATGGGGCGCAAAACCTGGGAATCGCTGCCGCCCAAGTTTCGACCTCTGCCGGGTCGAACCAACATCGTGGTGACACGCCAGCGCGACTGGCAAGCCGATGGCGCTTTGGTAGCCCACAGCTTGGCTCAGGCGGCAGAATTCTGCCCAAGCGACACACCTGCCTGGGTGATCGGTGGCGCCGAGGTGTATGCGCAAGCGATGCCCCTGGCCAGCACGGCGGTGGTGACCGAAATTGATGCCGACTTTGAAGGCGATGCCTTCGCCCCGAGCTTTGACAGCAGCTGGCAAGAAACCTCGCGCGTGTCTGGCCTGTCGGCCAATGGCCTGGGCTACCATTTTGTCACCCTCAACCGTCTTGTCTGACTGCCTACACCATGCAACTTGCCACCTGGAATGTGAACTCGCTCACCGTTCGACTGCCCCAAGTTCTCGATTGGTTAGGAGCCAACCCGGTGGACGCTTTGGTGCTGCAAGAGACCAAAACCACGGATGACAAATTTCCTCGCGAAGCGATTGAGGCCACGGGTTACCACGTGAGCTATTTCGGCCAAAAAACCTACAACGGTGTGGCCTTGATCTCGCGCGAACCAGGCCTTGAAGTCGTGAAAAACATTCCGGGCTTTGAAGACGACATGGCCCGAGTGATTGCTGCCACCGTCGATGGCGTGCGGGTGATTGGGGCCTATTTTCCAAACGGACAAGCCCCCGACAGCGACAAGTTTGCCTACAAAATGCGTTGGCTTGATGCGCTACACGCTTGGCTTGGACGCGAGCTCGCGCAGCACCCTCGCTTGGTGTTGATGGGGGACTTCAACATCACCGTCGATGACCGCGATGTGTGGGACCCGGTGGGGCTCAAAGACACCATCCACTGCACCGTGCAAGAACGCGAACACTTTCAAAACCTCATCGACTTGGGACTACACGACGCCTACCGCTTGTTTGAACAAGCCGATAAAAGCTTCAGCTGGTGGGACTACCGAGAGTTTGCGTTTCGACGCAACCGCGGGTTGCGCATTGACCACATCTTGGTCAGCGACGCGCTCAAGCCACTCGTACAGAGCTGCACCATTGACAAAGCGCCTCGCAAAAACGAGCGCCCCAGCGACCACGCCCCGGTCGTGGTCACCTTGAACTGAACACGGCCCCTCCCCTGCGGGGTGAATGGCGTTGGGCGTACGGTGTTCAGTGTTCAGTCTTCCAAACCGAGTTCTTGGATTTTTCGAGTGATGGTGTTGCGCCCAATGCCCAACTTGTGTGCGGCCTCAATGCGGCGACCGCGGGTGTTGGCCAAAGCGGTTTGGATCAAACGTGCCTCAAATCGGTGGGTCAAGACGTCCCACACATCGGTGCGCCCCGCCACCAACAAGTTCATGGCCTCAGCCTCAAGGCCTTGCTCCCAATCGGCACCCGGCATATTGAGCACCACCGGACTGGCGTGCGCGAGGTCAGCGCCATTCACGCTATTGCTCGTGAGGGGGGTTGTGGGCTGGTGATCTGAGACGCCATGGGCCACCCGGTCCGCTGCATCATGCATGCCAACGCCTGCAGGCTCAGTCAGTGGTGCGCTCAATTGAACTTCAGGTGGCAAGTCTTTGGGCTCAATGACTTGCGCGGGGGCCATGACGGACAACCAATGGCAGATGTTTTCCAATTGGCGCACGTTGCCTGGGAACGCAAAGCCATTCAACACGGCCTGGGCAGACTCTGCAATGCGTTTGGGCTCTACGCCCAATTGTTGTGCACTCTGCTGCAAA
This sequence comes from uncultured Burkholderiales bacterium, assembly GCA_903906635.1. Taxonomy (GTDB): domain Bacteria; phylum Pseudomonadota; class Gammaproteobacteria; order Burkholderiales; family Burkholderiaceae_C; genus Limnohabitans. Next base: position 2,278 of record CAIVLE010000157.1, read on the forward strand.
AAGTGGCGCGTGAGCACTGGAATATCTTCCCGCCGCTCACGCAAAGCGGGCAGTCGCAGTCGAATGACGTTCAAGCGATGGAACAAGTCCTCGCGGAACACACCGTCTTTGACCCTTTTCTCCAAATCTTGATGGGTGGCAGCAATCACGCGCACATTGGCTTTGATGGCGCTGTGGCCGCCGACACGGTAGTAATTGCCATCACTCAAGACGCGCAGCAAACGGGTTTGCAGATCAAATGGCATGTCGCCAATTTCATCCAAAAACAAGGTGCCGCCCTCGGCTTGCTCAAAGCGCCCACGTCGCGTGGTCTGAGCGCCAGTGAAGGCGCCGCGTTCATGGCCAAAGAGTTCGCTTTCCAACAAATCCTTAGGAATAGCAGCTGTGTTGATTGCCACGAATGGCCCTTTGCTGCCCGCATCACCGCGAGGAGAGTGTTTGTGCAGCGCACGCGCCACCAACTCTTTGCCGCTGCCGCTCTCACCGGTGATCATCACAGTGACGTTGCTTTGGCTCAGACGTCCAATCGCGCGGAAGACGTCTTGCATGGCAGGTGCCTGGCCAAGCATTTCGGGGGTGGCGTCTTGCAGCTCGCTTTGGGCTTGCTCGCGCTGGCTTTCATTGACCGCACGGCGGATCAACTCAACCGCTTTGGGCAAGTCAAACGGTTTGGGCAAGTACTCAAAAGCGCCGCCTTGAAAAGCCGATACCGCGCTGTCAAGGTCGGAAAACGCGGTCATGATGATCACAGGCAGCGCAGGCAAGCGCTCTTTGACCTTGGTCAACAAGTCCAGCCCCGAGCCGCCTGGCATGCGAATGTCACTGACCAAGATTTGCGGCCCCTCCTCTTCACTGGCCGCATCGAGCGCTTGCAAGACCTCGCGTGGGTTGGTGAAACTGCGTGTGGGCAGGTTCTCGCGCTGGAGCGCTTTTTCAAGCACGAAGCGAATTGACTGGTCGTCGTCAACAATCCAAATCGTTTTCATTTCGATACTTTCATGGCAACACTTTCATTTCATCAACAGAGGTAGGCACGAGGTGTCAGGGCAAGGGGATCAAGATTTTGAAATCTGTACGCCCCGCAACACTGTCACATTCAATCAGGCCATGGTGTTGTTGCACAAAAGTTTGCGCCAAATTCAACCCCAAGCCCGAACCGCCATCCCGTCCAGAAACCAAAGGAAAAAACAATCTGTCTTTGATCTCTTCCGGAATACCGGGCCCGTTGTCAATGACATGCAATTCCAATGCCAACCGGTAACGCTGTTTACCGAAGGTGACTTGTCGGTTGATGCGGGTGCGCAAAACAATTTCCGCATCCCCCGCTTGCCTGCGCTCGACCAACGCTTGAGCCGCGTTGTGCACGATGTTGAGGACCGCTTGGATGAGCTGTTCGCGGTCGCCGCGAAACTCTGGAATAGACGCGTCATAGTCTCGAACCACGCGCAAACCTTTGGAGAACTCAGCCAGCACCAAACTGCGGACTCGCTCACACACCTCATGGATGTTGACGTCCCCCACCATGTGCGGACGCCGATGGGGCGCGAGCAAGCGATCGACCAAGACCTGTAAACGGTCGGCCTCATGGATGATGACCTGGGTGTACTCCACCAAGTCACGGCTTTCGACCTCCATTTGCAGCAACTGCGCCGCCCCGCGAATACCCCCTAGAGGGTTTTTGATCTCGTGCGCCAAGTTTCGAATCAACTCTTTGTTCGCCTGGGCTTGATCGATCAAGCGCTCTTCACGGTCTTGGCGTGCTTGCTGCTCCAAGGGCAGCAGCTCGACCAAAACCTCATTGAGCCGGTCCGTTGGGGCCACGATCACATGGACAGGCAACGGGTCTTGTTGAGGACGGCGCAGGTGGGCGTCATAGCGCAAAGCCGCAAAAGCATTGCTTTGCGCCCCCAGCAAGGCACTCTCCAGAGGCTGCGCCTGCGTGAAGTACTGCGCCAACGTCGAGCCTTGGATATGCCGGCGCGACACGCCCATCACATCTTCCAGGGCTGCGTTGGCAAACACAACCTTGCCATCGATGCGAACCACGGCCACCAAGGTGGCCAACAAATCAAAGGCATGAAAGCGGTCTGCTTGCATGTCTGGCGTTGCCGATGAAGAGGGCTTTTGACTCAAGGGGTAACTCCTGGGGAAATAGAGGGCTGACGAGAGAGTTCACGCTGCAACCCAGCGATGTCAGCTTGGCTGCGCTCCAAAGCGGCGCGCCATTGCGCCATGCGTTCGGGGTGATTGGCTGGCTGGCGATGTTCATCCGCACGACGCTGGAGCTCACCTTGGTTCCACTCTTGCAGCAGTTCTTGGTAGCGCGCCTGGGCACGCTGGAGTTCGGCTTGCAAGACGAGGCGCGCTTGAGCGTCTCGCGCACGCTGTTGAGCACCATCCACCTGGGATGAACTGGAAGCAGCAGCAGCGGCAGCAGCTTGCGGCGTTGCGCCCAGGCGAGGAGATTGAATTTGAGTGCCTTCGATCACGGTGACCGCGGCGTTGGGCAACAGTGTGCATTGACGCTTGGGATCGGGTTGGTTGGTGTATTCGTCGCCACAGCGGTATACCTGCAGCGCGTGCGCACTCGCGGCAGGTGCCACACCCACCGCATGAATCAGACACAGCAAACAAAGCACCCAGCCACACTTCATGGCAACCCCTCAGTCAAGTAAACCGCACCAACAAAAAAGGACGGCTCACGCCGTCCTCTTTCTTGTAACACCGCGATGAATTACAGCGAGTAATACATGTCGTACTCAACAGGGTGCACGGCCTGGCGAAAGCGTGTGACTTCGGCCATTTTGAGCTCAATGTAAGCATCGATCATGCTGTCGGTGAACACGCCACCTTTGGTCAAGAACGCACGGTCTTTGTCCAAGTACTCCAAAGCTTGGTCCAAGCTGTGGCACACGGTGGGGACCAATGCGTCCTCTTCGGGTGGCAAGTGGTACAGGTCTTTGGTGGCCGCTTCGCCTGGATGGATCTTGTTTTCGATACCGTCCAAACCAGCCATCAACAAGGCCGAGAAGCACAGGTAGGGGTTGGCCATAGGATCGGGGAAACGCGCCTCGATGCGACGGCCCTTGTCAGACGCCACGTGAGGAATACGGATCGAGGCGGAACGGTTGCGGCTGGAGTAAGCCAGCTTCACAGGCGCTTCGAAACCAGGGACCAAACGCTTGTAGCTGTTGGTCGATGGGTTGGTGATGGCGTTCAATGCACGGGCGTGCTTGATGATGCCGCCGATGTAGAACAAAGCGGTATCGCTCAAACCTGCATAGCCGTTGCCAGCGAAGAGGTTTTTGCCGTCTTTCCAAATCGACTGGTGCACGTGCATGCCAGAGCCGTTGTCGCCCACGATGGGCTTGGGCATGAAGGTGGCGGTTTTGCCGTAAGCATTGGCCACGTTCCACACCACGTACTTGAGCTTTTGGGTCCAGTCAGCGCGTTCAACCAAGGTAGAAAACTTGGTGCCGAGTTCGTTTTGACCCGCGCCAGCCACTTCGTGGTGGAACACTTCAACGGGGATGCCCATTTCTTCCAAGATCATGGACATTTCAGCGCGCATGTCTTGGGTGCTGTCAACGGGAGGCACAGGGAAGTAACCGCCTTTGACGGTGGGACGGTGGCCTTTGTTGCCGCCTTCGATGACTTTGCCGGTGTTCCAAGGTGCTTCGTAGTCGTCGACCTTGAAGAATGAGCCCGACATTTCATTGCCCCAACGCACGTCGTCGAACAAGAAGAATTCGGGTTCTGGTCCAAAGTATGCGGTGTCGCCCAAGCCAGACGCCTTCAGATAGGCTTCTGCGCGCTTGGCGATCGAACGTGGGTCACGGTCGTAGGACTTGCCGTCACCTGGCTCCAACACGTCGCAAGACAACACCAAAGTGGACTCTTGGAAGAAGGGGTCAATGAATGCAGACATCGCATCAGGCATGAGCAACATGTCGGAAGCTTCAATGCCTTTCCAACCGGCGATCGAAGAGCCGTCAAAGGCGTGGCCTTCGGTGAATTTGTCTTCGTTGAAGTGAGAAATTGGCACGCTCACGTGCTGTTCTTTGCCACGGGTATCGGTGAAACGGAAGTCAACAAATTTGACTTCGTTGTCTTTCACCATCTTCATCACGTCTGCGACGGTCTTGGCCATCAAGTTCTCCTGCAAGGGTAGGTTGGTTTAGAAAAGTTTCGAGGTTAAAGGATGCAGATTCTGTGCCAAGCCATTGGCACCAAAAGTCGACATCTCAATGACCCTCTGGGGTCTTATTTTGCCCTGACTTCACACCCAACACCCCACGAGAAGGCATCTGGACCTGAAAAAAGACAAAAAGCACAGATTTCCCGTTTTGGTGCAATTTCGGAAAATGCACCAAAATAGGGCTATATCAGGGTCGCACCAATTCGGGGCCGAATTGCGGATTGAAGGTTTTCAAGCCTTCTAGCATCGCCCGATAGGCTGGATCTACTTTGGCGGGCTCCCCTTTCACGCCGAGTTCTATGTGGCGACCGAATTGGGGATGGTCTACGCTGGGAAGACTGAAGACCTTGATGCCAGGGTGATCCTGCTCGATGGTTTCCATCAATGGGGTGAGAGACGCCTCCATTGCGCCAAACACAATGATGGACTTCTCAATCCAGGCATTGACTTGAAAAAGGTGCGGATAGTAGGTGTCGAGTACCCAAGCGATCATGGGCCAAGCCATCACAGGAAACCCAGGCACAAAATGCACCGCGCCCCCTTGTGAGCCCACACAGCTGAATCCTGGGATTTTGTTGTATGGGTTGGGAATGATGGTCGCGCCCTGAGGAAAAACGCCCATGTTCAAGCGATGTTTGTTGTCTTCGCGGTTGGGCTCGTAGGGCACGCCCTGCTCTTTGGCCACATCTTGCATGCGGGAACGAATCAGCACTTCGGCCTCAGGGTGTAGCACCAAGTCGGCCCCCAGTGCGCGGGCTGCACATTGACGGGTGTGGTCATCCGGCGTGGCCCCGATGCCACCACATGAAAACACGATGCTGTGGCTGTCAAAAGCGCGCTTTAACGTGTGGGTGATGCGCTCGGGTGAGTCACCCACGTAATCAGCCCAATCAAGGGAAAGGCCACGTTCAGCCAACAGTTCGATGGTTTTGGGCATGTGCTTGTCAGCACGCTTGCCAGACAAAATTTCGTCACCAACGATGATGAGACCAATTTCAGGGCGGTGGGGGTGGGGGTGGGAGGTGTTGCTCATCCCCAGATGCTAGCGCGGGTAAATCCACCGCGGCGCCGACCACCACAGAGTCCGACTGCGCGCGCAGACTTTCGAGGGCGGCCAAGCTGTAGTGGGTGAACCACAGGGCTGTGAAAGCAAACACCACGGCATATATCCAAATGGCCAAGGGCACAAGGACCACAAAGGCCGCCGCAAACAAAGCCCCAGACGCCCACACCACGCTGGGCAACGCCCCCATGTAGCCTGTGATCACCCCCATCAAGAGCAGCCAGCCCCGATGGCTGCGCCCCAGAGCAATGCGCTCTTCGCGACTGGCATGAACCGCCAATGCATCAAACACCATCACGCGGTAACTCAACCAACCCCAAATCAGCGGAGGAATCACAAACATCAAAGGAGGCACCAGCCACAGGGGCAAGGTGATCACCATGGCCAACACAGCGGCCAATGTCGACCCCAGCGTCCAGACCAAACTGCTGAGGGCCGAGCCCCCGTGCTTGAGTGCCAGGTGCTGAAAACGCCGCTGCACCACCAAGTCCACCAAGGCTGGCCCCATCATCAAAGACACCGCCAACAAGGTCATGACCACCAACACGGGGGTGACGCAGAAAATCACCACCAAGGGCACCATCACACTTTGCAAGTCTGCAGCACCATGGGCTTGCATCCATTCCAACATGCCCTGCAACAACTGCCAACTGGCCAACATCTCACGCACCCAGTCTTGGGTGGGTTGCCAAAAAAAGTAGCCCCAGCTCAAAGCCACCACCAACAACATCAGCAGGGGCAACAAGGACAACAGCATGACACGTGGCATCAAACAATAAGCCACGGCGCGCCAAAAGGAATCGAGCATCAAACGCATCGCCAAAGGATACCCCAGGCGTATTGCTCTGGGGTGATGCTCAAGTGGGCGGGCGCCACGCGCTCAAGAGACGCTGGAGACCCAGCTTTTGCTGCGCCCAAAAACCCTCGCCATAGTCCCGACCGAGTTCGACTTGGTCACGAATGCCCGTGGGCTCAAAGCGTTTGGAGAAATCAGCCGTACCAAAGCAGATGTCCCACCAAGGCAGCAGCACGCCAAAGTTGTGTCCACCCAACACGCTCGCCCCCACACCTGGCGCGCCAGGCACCTGCGGAGTCTGGGCTGAAGGTTTCGCAGGGCTCTCATGCCCAATCCCCACACCGTGGTGCAGGCGGTGAAAAAGAGGGCTGACCCACATGCGCTCGCCCCAGTAGCCCAAGCTCACACGCAAATTGGCGTGCTGGAAGTTTTCTGTCAGTTGCGTGATGGCCACCACCGCAACAAATTGGCTGGGCGCAATGCCAATCAACTGGGCCACCAGCACCCAAATCACCGCGCCCATCAGGTCATCGAGCAAGTGATTTCGACTGTCGGTCCACTGCGTCATCTGCCGCTGAGAATGGTGTACCGCATGCAAAGCCCACCACCAGGCCCACTGATGCTGGGCGCGATGCAACCAATACCCCACGAAGTCAAACACCAGCAAGTACATCAAAAAGCTGGTCCAAGGTCCATCGCTCACACCTGGCCAAAGGTCCTCTAGGTGAAACGTGGCAAAGCCAGCCACCCGCAGGTGCCCCAGCAGGTCATCCATCACAGGGTCGATGGTGAAAAACAGCGCAATTCGAAACACTCCCAAACGGTGGATCAGGGTGTAGATCACATCGGTGCGCACCGCCCTTGGGTTGACCACCGGCTCGACCGGGCGCCAGCGCTGCAACGGTTCAATCACCAGCAGCATCACTGCCAACTGCAGCAAGCCCACCAACAACCAGCCCGTGCCCGTGTAGACCTCTTCCAATCTGCTCCCCAGTCCTAGTGCAAAAGCCCAAGGCTGCAGCCAGTTTTCGTACAACGCGGCTTGTGCGTTGGCAAAGGCATCGATCAATGTGTCCATGCTTTGTATTGTGGGTGATCTTTGAGGGTCTCAAAGCAAAACCCTTGGGCTTTGAGGCCTTCTAGCAATGGCTCCAAAACGGCAGGCGCCCACGCGTCTTGACGCGACCAAATGCCCAAATGGGCCATCAAAATGTCCCCGCTGCGGATGTTCTTCAAAGCCTTCTTGAGCAGCAGTTCATTGGGGTATTTGTCGCTGGGC
>CAIVLE010000158.1 GCA_903906635.1 uncultured Burkholderiales bacterium
AATCAAGTAGCGCTCTTGGTAAATCTCACGCTCGAGCTGCTCAGGGGTGGCACTGTCGTGCGCGGCGCGCATGTGTAAGAGCTGGGCGGCGTGGTTCCATTCGTAGAGGGTTTCGCGCTGCTCAATGCCGTCGTAACACTGCAAACGAATCAACGGGCGCGCCAACACCTTGGACAAGGCCTTGGCCAGCTCGGTTTTGCCCACGCCGGGCTCGCCCTCGAGCAGCAAGGGGCGCTGCAAGGTGAGCGCCAGAAACACCGTGGTGGCCAAACGCCGATCGGCCCAATAGCCGTGCTCGGCCAGGGCCTGGGTCAGTGTGTCAATGCTGGCAAGTGCTGCCGCTGCGCTCATGCCAGGGCCAGGCGCACCGCACGTTGGGTTTGCACCGTGATCAAGTGGGCACGGTAGTCGGCGCTGGCGTGCAAGTCCCCGTTGAGGTCAGCCGCGTCGATGGCCACGTGCGCCACCGCCTCGGGCGTGAAGCTTTGGGTCAACGCAGCTTCCAAGCCCGCGTGGCGGAACACGCCGTTGCCTGCGCCCGTGATGGCCACTCGCACACCGGTTGGGGTTTGCGCCACAAACACGCCCACCAAGGCAAAGCGCGAAGCCGACTGCTTGAACTTGGCATAGGCGGCGCGCTGCACCAGGGGGAAGCGGATGGCAACAATCAATTCACCTGGCTCCAAGGCCGTGCTGTAGAGGCCTTGAAAGAAGTCTTGTGCTGCGATGCTGCGCTGATTGGTGACCACGGTGGCCCCCAAGGCCAGTACCGCGCTGGGGTAACAAGCCGCAGGGTCGTTGTTGGCAACTGAGCCCCCCAAGGTGCCCATGGCACGGATTTGCTTGTCACCAATGCCGTTGGCCAGTGCCGCCAAGCCAGGCAAGTGCTGACGCACCAAAGCGTTGCTGGCCACATCTTGGTGGCGCGTCATGGCGCCGATGACCAAGTGCTCGCCGTCTTGGCACACGCCTTGGAGTTCGGGCAATCCGCCCAGGTCGACCAACTGCTCAGGTGCGAGCAGGCGCTGTTTCATAGAAGCCAGCAGCGTTTGACCGCCAGCCAGTGCTTGAGCGCCGGCTTGCAGATGGCTCACGGCTTGGGCCAAAGAGGAAGGACGTTCGAAGTTGAATGCGTACACGTGTGAACCCCTTTCAAGCCTTCATGGCGGCAGCACCTTGCTGCACCGCCAAGACAATGTTTTGGTAACCCGTGCAGCGGCACAAATTGCCTTCGAGCATGTCGCGGATTTCGTGAGCGTTGGCGTCTGGCTTTTTCTGGCACAGATCGACCGCACTCATCACCATGCCCGGTGTGCAAAAGCCGCACTGCAACCCGTGACACGCTTTGAATGCGGCTTGCATGGGGTGCAGCGTGCCGTCGGCTTGAGCCAAGCCTTCGATGGTGGTGATGTGCGCGCCCTGGGCTTGTGCCAGCAGCACGTTGCACGACTTGACTGAGCTGCCGTTCATCAGCACGGTGCAAGCACCGCACTGGGCGGTGTCACACCCCACATGGGTGCCGGTGAGCTGCATGTGTTCACGAATGGCCTGAACCAACAAGGTGTTGGGTGCGGCGTCGAGGGTCACGGCTTGGCCGTTGACATTGAGAGAAACCTGCATCGATGTGTCCTTTTGATTTCAAGCCGCGTGCATCAAGCGCCACAGGCGGTACGGGGTCAGCGGCATTTTCAGCTGAGGGGCCAAGTCGGCACGGCCATGGCGGGCCAAGGCATCGGCCACGGCATTGACCACGGCGGGTATGGCACCGATGGTGCCCAATTCGCCCACGCCTTTGACGCCCAAGACGTTGTTTTTGCACGGGATGCTTTGGTCC
>CAIVLE010000159.1 GCA_903906635.1 uncultured Burkholderiales bacterium
GATCTGCGCAACGAGAAAATTACGTATAAAATACGTGAGCATTCGATGCAAAAGCTTCCCTACATCTTGGTCGTAGGCGACACAGAGAAGGAAGCAGGCGCCGTCGCAGTGCGCGCCCGAGGCAATCAAGACCTCGGTGTGATGTCTCTTCAAGCGTTCTGTGAAAAGATCGCCTCTGACATCGCTCTCAAACGCTGATTTCTCCCAGAAATTGCCAAGAGTTGTGCGTCGCACACGTGTGTCGGCTTGTTTTTGATTTTTAAGGATAGTCACCATCGCTACAGAATTTCGCGACCGCCGCCAGCGCGAGGAACGCAAACACCGCCTGAACCGGGAAATCATGGCCCCGGAAGTCCGTCTCTCGGGTCCTGACAACGAGCCATTGGGCATTGTGAGCTTGGCTGAAGCCTTGCGCATGGCCGGTGAGATCGATGTGGATTTGGTTGAAATTGCTGCCACAGCAGTTCCACCGGTCTGCCGCTTGATGGACTACGGCAAGTTCAAGTACCAAGAGCAAAAGAAGGCGGCGGAAGCCAAGTCCAAGCAAAAGGTCATCGAGGTCAAGGAAATCAAATTCCGCCCCGGTACCGATGATGGTGACTACAACATCAAGATGCGCAACATCAAGCGTTTCTTGGATGACGGTGACAAATGCAAGATCACGCTGCGCTTTCGGGGCCGCGAGATCACGCACCAAGAGATCGGTATGGCGTTGTTGCAACGCATCCGTGATGAGTTGGCGGACCTGATCGTGGTTGAACAGTTCCCCAAGCTCGAAGGGCGTCAGATGATCATGATGATCGCGCCAGGTAAGAGGAAATCGGGTGGCGCCGCCAAACCCGCCGCAGAAGCTGCTTCGGCAGAGACTGCGTAAATTGGTGGTGAATTAGTGTCTCGGGGCTAACAAGACTGCGCATCGGTGCGCAGGCGCCTCACGAGCACAAATAAAAGGAGCATTCACATGCCCAAAATGAAGACCAAAAGCAGCGCTAAAAAGCGCTTCCGCGTTCGTCCAGGTGGCACCGTCAAGCGCGGTCAAGCCTTCAAGCGTCACATCCTGACCAAGAAGACCACCAAAAACAAGCGTCACCTCCGCGGCTCAGTGGCTGTGCATGAGACCAACATGGGTCACATGGCACAGATGCTGCCAAAGACTGGCCTGTAATTAACTGACGAACAAGGAGAAAAAATATGCCTCGCGTTAAACGTGGTGTCACGGCCCGTGCCCGTCACAAAAAAGTTCTGGCTTTAGCCAAAGGTTTCCGCGGTCGCCGCGGTAATGTCTTCCGCATCGCTAAACAAGCGGTGATGAAGGCGGGTCAATACGCCTACCGTGACCGCCGCACTAAAAAGCGTGTGTTCCGTCAGCTGTGGATTGCCCGTATCAACGCCGCTGCACGTCAGTGCGGTTTGACGTACAGCCAGTTTGCCAACGGCCTGAAAAAGGCAGCGATCGAAATCGACCGCAAGATGTTGGCCGATTTGGCGGTGCATGACATGGCGGCATTCAGCCACATCGTGGACCAAGTCAAAGCCAAGCTGGCCGCTTGATGCCCGCTGAGGTCACGTTGCGGCTGAGTGCTATCGCAACACCGTAACGTACCCACCAGCCAAGGGATTGAAGCTGCAACCAGCTTCAATCCCTTTTTTGTTTCTTACTTTCGAATTCCTATGAACGAGTTGGACACTTTGGTCACCAGCGCGCAGGCCTTGTTTGCACAAAGCGCCACCCCCGCTGATCTTGAAAATGCCAAGGCCCAGTTTTTGGGCAAGTCTGGGCGCATCACCGAGTTGATGAAGGGCATGGCTGCGTTGAGCGTGGAGGAAAAAAAATCACGTGGCGCAGTCATCAACGTGGCCAAACAAGCGATCGAAGCGGCATTGAATGCACGTCGCCAAGCGATGGCCGATGCAGAGCTTGAGACACAACTCAAAGCCGAAGCGCTGGACGTCACCTTGCCTGGGCGTTCACGCATGAGCGGCGGATTGCACCCGGTGTCGTTGACGCTGGAGCGTATCGAAGCCATCTTTGGCTCCATGGGCTTTGATGTGGCCCAGGGCCCAGAAATCGAAACCGACTGGTTCAACTTCACTGCGCTCAACACGCCCCAAGATCATCCCGCGCGTTCCATGCACGACACTTTTTACGTGGAGGGTGGCAGCCCAGACGCGCCCAACTTGTTGCGCACCCACACCAGCCCCATGCAAATTCGCCATGCGGTGCAACACGTCAAGCGTCACCAATCCTTGCTCGATGCAGGACAACGCATGCCTGAGATCCGTGTCATCGCACCAGGTCGTACGTACCGCGTGGACAGCGATGCCACCCACTCACCCATGTTTCATCAATGCGAAGGTCTGTGGGTGGGGGAGAACGTGAGTTTCAAAGACCTCAAGGTTGTATTCACGGACTTTTACCGCACCTTTTTTGAAACCGACGATTTGGTGTTACGTTTCCGTCCCAGTTTTTTCCCATTCACCGAGCCCAGCGCCGAGGTGGACATTCAATTCGCAAGCGGCCCCTTGGCGGGGCGTTGGTTGGAGGTGGCGGGTTCTGGCCAAGTGCATCCCAACGTCATTCGCAACATGGGCCTCGATCCCGAGCAATACATTGGCTTTGCCTTTGGCATGGGCACCGACCGTTTGACCATGCTGCGCTATGGCGTGAGCGACTTGCGCCTCTTTTTTGACGGCGACATTCGCTTTTTGAGCCAGTTCCAGTAATTCGCCCACCGATACGAGATTGAACATGCAATTCCCCGAGTCTTGGTTGCGCGAATTCTGCAACCCCCCCCTCAATACCCAAGAGCTGGCCGATACCTTGACCATGGCCGGTCTGGAGGTCGAAGATCTTCACACGGTCGCCCCAGCTTTTTCGGGCATCGTCGTGGGCGAAATCAAAGAAGCTGTGCAGCACCCCGATGCAGACCGCTTGCGCGTGTGCCAGGTCGACATCGGGCAGGGCAGCTTGCTCAACATCGTGTGTGGTGCACCCAACGCGCGTGTAGGCATCAAAATTCCTTGCGCCACAGTAGGGGCCGAGTTGCCACCTGGCGAAGATGGCAAGCCCTTCAAAATCAAAGTGGGCAAACTGCGCGGCGTGGAAAGCCAAGGCATGTTGTGCTCCGCCAAAGAACTCCAAATTGCCGATGACCATGGGGGATTGTTGGAGTTGCCCGCGCACGCACCCTTGGGACAAAACATTCGCGAATTCCTGCAACTCGATGACACCTTGTTCACCTTGAAGCTCACGCCTAACTTGGCGCATTGCCTGAGCGTTTATGGCATTGCTCGTGAACTCTCAGCCTTGACCGGTGCGCCTCTCAAGCCGCAAAGCTTCAAAGCAGTCTCGCCCAGCAACAACGATCAACTCCCGGTCAAGGTCAGTGCCCCTGATTTGTGTGGTCGCTTCTCGGGCCGTGTGGTGCGAGGCGTCAACACGCAAGCACAAACGCCTGCTTGGATGGTTGACCGATTGGCGCGTTGCGGTCAACGCAGTGTCAGCCCCTTGGTGGATATCTCCAACTATGTGATGTTCGAGTTGGGTCGCCCATCGCACATTTTTGACCTTGACAAAATCCACACAGGCTTGGAGGTGCGTTGGGGTCGCACGGGCGAGTCGCTCAAGCTCTTGAATGGCCAGACTGTCTCGGTGGATGACAAGGTCGGCGTCATTGCCGATGACTCCCAAGTTGAATCCTTGGCTGGCATCATGGGCGGCGACGCCACTGCAGTCAGTGACAGCACGCAAAACATCTACATCGAGGCCGCGTTTTGGTGGCCCTCGGCCATCACGGGCCGTTCACGCCGCTTCAATTTCAGCACCGATGCGGGACATCGTTTTGAACGTGGCGTGGACCCACAGTTGACGGTTGAGCACATCGAGCGCATCACCCAGTTGGTGATCGATGTCTGTGGCACGCCACAAACCACCGTGGGGCCTGTGGTTGACCAGCAGGTGAACATGCCGCATGAAAAATCGGTCACGCTGCGGGTGGCGCGTGCGGCCCAAGTCATTGGGATGCCCTTGACACAGCAGCGCGTGACTGAAGCTTTGCAGGGATTGGGCTTGCCCGTGACACAAGGCGAGGGCAGCGTCACCGTGCAAGCACCGTCTTACCGCTTTGACTTGCAGATCGAAGAGGACTTGATCGAAGAAGTCGCTCGCATGGTGGGTTACAACAACTTACCCACCACACCGCCCTTGGCGCCCTTGACGGCCAAGGTTCGTTTGGAGTCTCAGCGCAGCCCCCATGCGGTTCGCCGCCAGCTGGCCGCCATGGGCTACCAAGAAACCATCAATTTCAGTTTTGTCGAAGAGCGCTGGGAACATGAACTCGCGGGCAATGCCAGCCCCATCAAACTGCTCAACCCCATCGCCAGCCAGATGAGCGTCATGCGTTCCTCGCTGCTGGGGTCCTTGCTCAACGTCGTCAAGTTCAACGTGGATCGCAAGGCAAGCCGCGTGCGCGTCTTCGAACTCGGTCGCGTCTTCAAGAAAGACCCCTCTGTCAAAGACAGCGATACCACCGTCGCGGGGTTCGATCAGCCCATGCACGTCGCGGGCGTGGTGTTTGGTAGCGTGGCTCCAGCGCAATGGGGCAGCAAAGAGCAGGGCATTGATTTCTTTGACGTCAAAGCCGATGTGCAGTCTTTATTGGCGCCCGCTGAGCCAATTTTTGAGGCCTCTCACCATCCGGCCATGCACCCTGGGCGCTGTGCCAAGGTGCTGCTCCACGGTGCGGTCATTGGACATGTGGGGGAGTTACACCCGCGTTGGCGACAAAGCTGGGATTTGACCCAAGCCCCTGTGATGTTCGAGCTCGAGCTTGACGCCGTGTTGCAGCGACAAGTGCCCGTGTCTCAGCCCGTTGCACGATTTCCGGCAGTCGAGCGCGATATTGCGGTGATCGTCAAAGAAAGCGTCACGCACGCGGCCCTGATGGCCGCCGTGCATGCCGCCCCAACCCAAGGTTTGCTTCGTCATGCGGTCTTGTTTGATGTCTATCGCCCCAAGTCGGACACTGCGGGCATGGCCTTGGACGAAAAAAGCTTGGCTGTGCGCTTGACGCTCAACAGCGACGAAGCCACCCTCAACGAAGCGCAAATTGACGGCGTTGTACAAGCGGTCGTCGCACAGTTAGCCCAGCAACTCGCTGCGCGCCTTCGTGCTTGATGCTTCACGATATAAAGTAAGACCCCTATGGAACTTTCCTTCGAGAGCCTCGAGACGCCCGCGTTGACCAAAGCCCAATTGGCCGAATTGCTGTTTGAGCAAATCGGCCTGAACAAGCGTGAGTCCAAAGACATGATCGATGCCTTTTTCGATCTCATCGCACAAAGTTTGGTCGAGGGCACGGACGTCAAAATCTCCAGCTTTGGTAATTTTCAAATTCGCACCAAAGCCCCACGTCCCGGGCGAAACCCCCGCACGGGTGAAGCCATTCCCATTGAGGCACGTCGTGCCGTGACATTTCACGCCAGCCACAAGCTCAAAGAGCAAATTCAAGGCGACTCTCAGGCAAAAGTAGACCTCTGATGGCCACTTGGCGCTAGCCCCGCGGGTTTTTTGCGGGGGAAACGAAAAAAATAGGCGCAGCCAAGCCAATCTTCGTGTAACCTCTGCGCTCCCGATTACAAGCCCCTGATTTCATGGAGAAATCCCTCCTTCCTTCCATTCCAGCCAAACGCTACTTCACCATCGGTGAAGTGAGCGACTTGTGCGGCGTCAAGCCGCACGTGCTGCGCTATTGGGAGCAGGAATTCACACAACTGCGGCCCATGAAGCGACGCGGTAATCGTCGCTACTACCAGCACCATGAAGTGCTGATGATTCGCCGCATTCGCGACCTCTTGTACGACCAAGGCTTCACCATCAGTGGGGCGCGCAACAAGTTGCAAGAGTTGGTGCAATCCGAGCGCGAGCGTCGTCGTGCCACTCTGGATCTCTTGGATGGGGCCGATGCGATGGATGAGGGGCTTGACCTCGACGATCTTGAGCACGAGGCCACACAAGAGCTTTTAGGCGAATTTGAATTTCCTGCCACCGATCAAGGCATCCAAGTGCTTCGCAAAGAGTTGGTGCAAATTCGTGAACTTCTCTCAGAGACGGTCCGAGTCACGGTATACTAGCGGTCTTCGGCGTGTAGCGCAGCCTGGTAGCGCACTTGCATGGGGTGCAAGGGGTCGCGAGTTCGAATCCCGCCACGCCGACCAGCAATGACAAGGGTTAGTAGATGATTTCTACTAACCCTTTTGTCTTTTCGATGGCCTCTTCGTGTGTCGATCCCTTGGATCCAAGGAGCGTTGTGATGCGTGCTTTGCGTTGTAAGCATTTCGGTCCCCCCAGTCAATTGTGTGTCGAGGACGTGCCGGACTTGGTGCCGGGGCCTGGCGAAGTTCTCATCGAGGTCAAAGCCGCAGGCATCAATTTTCCGGATGCATTGATCATCCAAAACAAATACCAGATGAAGCCGCCTTTGCCTTTTACGCCCGGTGGCGAGTTGGCGGGCGTGGTGCGCTTGGCAGGGCAGGGCGCAGATCCCGCATGGCTCGGTCAGTCGGTCATTGCATTCACCGCCTGGGGGGCGTTTGCACAACAAGCGGTGGTGCCCCAGGAGCGCTTGATGACCATGCCCGAGGGCATGTCTTTTGAAATGGCCGGCGCGTTTTTGATGACCTATGGCACCTGCTACCACGCCCTGAGGGATCGAGGTCAACTGCGCCCAGGGGAGACCGTGTTGGTGTTGGGCGCCTCAGGGGGCATTGGTTTGGCAGCGATTGAAATCGCCAAGGCCAGCGGCGCGCGTGTGATCGCAGCCGCCTCAAGCGAGGAAAAATTAGAGGTGTGCCGCCAGCATGGTGCGGATGAATTGATCAATTACACGACGCAAGATGTGCGTGAACGCCTCAAGGTCCTCACACAAGGCCAAGGCGTCGATGTGGTGTGTGACCCCGTGGGGGGGGCCTACAGCGAGCCTGCTTTGCGGAGCATGGCTTGGCGGGGCCGTTATTTGGTGGTGGGTTTCGCCAATGGCGACATCCCTCGCATTCCCCTCAACCTGGTCTTGCTCAAAGGGTGCGCCTTGGTCGGCGTGTTTTGGGGCGACTACATCCGCCGTGAACCCCAAGACAATGCGCGTGATCTGCAGGCGCTGCATGCCATGTACCTCGCGGGACAGATCAAACCATGGGTGTCAGGCCTGTACTCATTGGAGGAGGCCGGTCAGGCGATTGAGCGTTTGGCCAACCGCCAAGTCAGCGGCAAATTGGTGGTGACTCCCTGAATCAAACCGCGCGCTAGCTCAGCCTAGAGCCGCCCCCACCGTCGGTGTGGGCGAGCTTACTTTGAGTTATCGCGACACGCGGGTGGTGCCGCCCACGCTGCTCAACACACGCACTTGTTCGCCCACGAGAAAGGCGCCTTCTTTCTCGTCAATCTCTTGGACGACAGCGATTTCTGTGCCGTTGTTCAACACGATGCTGATTTCTTGACCCTTGAGGGTGTTGAGTTTTTTATCGACCATGCTGCCAGCCACGCCGCCGATGACCAAGCCCACGATCGATGAAGCTGCCGATTGGTTGGAGCCAGCCCGGCCATTGTTGGAGCCCGCAATCCCGCCCAAAGCGCCGCCTGCCAGAGCGCCTACGCCGCTGGGGTGCGCTGCCACGTCCACGTCCTTGACAGCGATGACTTTGCCTCGCTGGACCGTTTGCACTTGACGAGATTGACCCGCTGTGTAGGCGTTACCGGTTTGGGTTTGGTTGGCACAACCGCACAGGCTCACAAGAGCCAAAACACAGATCATTTTTTTCATCATATCGCTCACCCTCAGTATCCAAAACACAAACTGTAAGGTATTTTTCGCAAGCGCAGTCTCGTTATTTATGAAAGGGCTGTTTTTGGTTTCGCCGCGTCATGTGCTCAGCATCCAAGTGCCCCTCAAGCGCTCGCCATTTCAAACCATCTTCCACGAGCAGGTGCCACCGGCTGAGGGGGGGGGGCCATGCAAAGCGCACGGTCTTACTTGCAGGCCAGGGACATCAGTTTGAGGTTTCTGGTTTGGTCGGAGTAAATGGGTTTTTTCTGAAACTGCTTGGCAAAGTCCGAGTTGTCGTTGCCAATCACCTCGTCGGTGTTCTTGTAAGAGATGATCACCAACTTGCCCTCGCGGTCGGCGTAAAACACCCGGCTCTTGAGTTGCACTGTTTTTTCTTTGCAATCGAACTCGTAGGACGACTGTTCGGAGCCAAATTTCACAAATTGGGTCACCTTGCCCTTGAGCTTTGGGTCGTAAAAAGGCACCCGATTGACGATGGCGTGAGCGGTGAAGGTTTTGACCATGGTGGTTTTGCCTTGGGGTGAGATCGCCGAGTCGTAGT
Organism: uncultured Burkholderiales bacterium; assembly: GCA_903906635.1. GTDB lineage: Bacteria > Pseudomonadota > Gammaproteobacteria > Burkholderiales > Burkholderiaceae_C > Limnohabitans. The sequence continues at coordinate 8,383 of CAIVLE010000159.1, forward strand.
AGTCGTCGCTGCTGCCGTTGCCGTCGTCGAAATACACCCAAGCACAATGCCCGCAGGCATGAATCAGAGAGAAGGCGAGGAGGACAAACATTTTGAACATGGCCAAATTCTAGGGAATCCCCTAGCCGCAACGCGAAGGCTTGATTGGTAGCATGCTTACGAATTACTCAAGCGTTGCCACTCTCATGTCTGAATCTTCACAGCCCACCAGCGCACATTACTTTTGGGAGGGGCTCAACGATTTAGGCATCGAGCACCTCTTCTCCAACTTTGGCACTGATCATGTGTCCTTGATTGAGGCTTTGGCCCAGTGGGACCAAGAAGGCAGAGCGCACCCCCGAGTTATTTTGTGTCCCCACGAAAACGTGGCCATTCACATGGCTGCAGGTTTTGCCGCAGTCACCGGGCGTGGCCAAGCGGTGATGGTGCATGTGGACGCTGGCACGGCCAACGCGGCCATGGGCATGCACAACATGTTTCGAGGTCGTCTGCCTGTCATGCTGATGGCTGGCAAAGCGCCATTCACAGTGCATGGTGAACTCGAGGGCTCACGCGACAACTATGTGCACTTTGTGCAAGACCCCTTTGACATCGGCAGTTTGGTGCGTTCGTATGTGAAGTGGGAGTACAACTTGCCCACAGGCGTGATCACCAAAGAGGTCTTGCGCCGAGGGCACACCGTGATGCAAAGCGACCCGCCAGGACCTGTGTTTTTGACCTTGCCGCGCGAGGTACTGGCCCAAACTTGGGCACCTCAAGCCGTGCGCTCTTACCCTGAGGCTCGCTATGGCGCGGTGCTTGCCGGGGGCGTGGAGGACGCCTGCGCGCATGCCTTGGCCGAGCAACTGCTGCACGCCGAGCACCCGATGGTGGTCACCGCCTACCTGGGGCGCAAGGCACAAGCCGTGCACGCCTTGCAAGACTTGGCCGAGCTGTGTGGCATTCGGGTCTTCGAATTCAGCCCCAGTTACCTTTGCATTTCGCGTGAGTCGCCCTGCTTCGCAGGCTTTGATCCCGCGCAGGGCATGGCCCAGGCCGATGTGGGTTGGTTACTCGATGTGGATGTGCCATGGTTGCCCAAATATGCCACCCCCCAAGCCCACACCCGCTGGAGCCATGTGGATGTGGACACGGTCAAAAAAGATTTCCCCATGTGGGGCTTTGCCACCGACCTGCGCGTGCAAGCCGACTGTGCCACGGTGTTGGGACAAGTCGCCGCGATCGTGCGCGAGAAGGCCGATGCCGCTTTTCACCAACGCGTGGCCGCCCGCATGGCGCAGATGCGTGCTGCCCAGCA
>CAIVLE010000160.1 GCA_903906635.1 uncultured Burkholderiales bacterium
AGTCAGCGCCTAATTTCAATCAGGAATTTAAAAATGTCTGAATCTAAACCAGCAACTAAAAACGCCCTTGAAGTTCGTGACCTGAACTTTTTCTACGGCAAGTTTCAAGGTCTTCGCAACGTCACCATGGACATTGCAGAGCGAAAAGTGACTGCTTTCATTGGCCCTTCCGGCTGCGGTAAGTCCACGTTGCTGCGCACCCTCAACCGCATGTACAGCCTGTACCCTGGGCAACGCGCAGAGGGTGAAATCAACTTTTATGGCCAAAACATCCTAGATCCGAAACAAGACTTGAACCTGTTGCGTGCACGCATTGGCATGGTGTTCCAAAAACCTACACCTTTCCCAATGACCATTTACGACAACATTGCATTTGGTGTGCGTTTGTATGAAAACCTCAGCCGTACCGAAATGGACGAGCGCGTGGAGTGGGCGTTGACCAAGGCAGCCTTGTGGAACGAAGTCAAGGGCAAATTGGGACAAAACGGTTTGTCACTCTCGGGTGGCCAACAACAGCGTTTGTGTATCGCGCGCAGCGTAGCCGTCAAGCCTTCCGTGTTGTTGCTGGACGAGCCCACCTCTGCGCTCGATCCGATCTCCACTGGCAAAGTCGAAGAGTTGGTGCATGAACTCAAGGCCGAATACACCATCGCCATCGTGACCCACAACATGCAGCAGGCAGCGCGCTGCAGCGATTACACCGCGTACATGTATTTGGGGGAGTTGGTGGAGTTTGGTGAAACCGAACAAATATTCTTTAAACCCAACAAGACCGCGACCGAAGACTACATCACCGGCCGCTTTGGCTAATAGGAGACCCCCATGCCAGATAAACACCTGTCCTCGCAATTTGACAACGACCTCAACAATATTTCCTCTCATGTCATGGAGTTGGGTGGGGTGGTTGAGTCTCAGATTCGCCAAGCAATTTACGCCTTGTCTCAGTTCAGCACAGAAGCAGCAGACGATGTGCTGGTGACCGAGCACAAGGTCAATAGCCTTGAAGTTGAAATCGACCGTGAGATTGCTTCTGTCATCGGTCGGCGGCAACCAACGGCGCGTGATTTACGCTTGCTGATGGCCATGTCTAAAACCACTGCCAACCTTGAGCGCGTCGGTGATGAGGCCGCCAAGATCGCTCGCATGGTCAAGTCCATCATTGACGGCGCAGCCCCACGTTCATTGCCATCTTCTGATTTACGAGTTTCAGCTGAAATGGCCTCTGGCTTATTGCGCAAAGCCTTGGATGCTTTTGCGCGTTTGGATATTCCAATGGCCGTGAGCATCTTGCGTGAAGACAACGACATCGATCAAGAGTTCGATGGCTTTGTTCGCAAGCTCATCACCTACATGATGGAAGATCCGAGAACCATCTCGGCGAGCTTGGACCTTTTGTTTGTTGCCAAGGCGATCGAGCGCATTGGGGATCACGCCAAGAATATTGCCGAATTCATCATCTACATTGTCAAGGGTGAAGACGTACGTCACACGCCACTGGCTGATGTTGAGTCCTCCATGGGCTGATAGAGGCGGACCTAAAATGAAAATGGCTCGAGTGTTGGTGGTCGAAGACGAGTCGGCAATTGCCGAGTTGATCGCTGTGAATTTGCGTCATCAGGGCATGCTTGCCATCCTTGCATCGGATGGAGATGCGGCGCAAAAAGCAATTGACGAAGTCTTGCCAGACGTGATTTTGTTGGATTGGATGCTTCCTGGTCACAGCGGTTTGGTCTTGGCTCGGCGTTGGCGTGCAGATGCCAGAACCAAAGCCATTCCTATCTTGATGTTGACCGCACGCGGTGATGAACCCGACAAAGTCGCGGGTTTAGATGCTGGGGCAGATGACTACATCACCAAGCCGTTTTCGACGCAAGAGTTGTTGGCACGTATTCGAGCTGTTTTACGTCGTCGTGCCCCTGAGCAAGCCAGTGATTGGGTCAGCGTCGGGGACTTGCAGTTAGATGGTGCCACGCACCGTGTGAGCTTTCAAGAAAAGCCGCTCAAACTGGGTCCAACCGAATTCAAGTTGCTCAACTATTTGATGCATCACGCTGAGCGTGTGCACAGTCGAAGTCAGCTACTCGATCGTGTGTGGGGCGACCATGTCTTCATTGAAGAGCGCACAGTCGATGTTCATGTCAAACGTTTGCGTGAGGCCCTGGGTGAAGCGGGCATCATGGTGGAGACTGTTCGTGGCGTAGGATATCGGATCACAAGCAAGACCTGATGTGTCTTTGAGGGGTTACGTGTTCTGGCGTTTTTTCAGTCTGCTGTTATTGCTTTTATTGGGTGCGGCCTGCGGCTACTTATGGGCCGGTTCCCACAACGCGCTTGCTGTATGGACCTCATTGCTCAGTGGTGCTTTGGCGGCTGGCTTGGTCTGGTGGTTGATCGATGCGTTGCGTGGTTTGCGGGTGGTCTCATGGCTGCGTCACGGTGATTTAACCTCAGTGCCTCAAACCATGGGCCTGTGGGGTGAAGTGGTTGACCGCACCCGTCGTTTGCTGCGAGATCGCGAACGCGCTTTGCTGGCAAGTGATCAGCGGTTGAGAGATTTTTTGTTGGCAATTCAAGCCTCCCCCAACGGCGTTTTGTTGTTAGATGAGCAGTCCCAAATTGAGTGGTGCAACCAAACCGCAGCCCAACAGTTAGGCATCAACATGGAGCGCGACCAATTACAGCGTATTGGTAATTTGGTGCGCGATCCCTTGTTCACTGCGTATATGGGGGCAGCGGAATCAAGCGATGCGGTGGTGATTGCAGGCCGTGGCGATCGCGAATTTCACCCCGTGCGTATTTCTGTGCAACGTCACCGCTATGGTGAAGGCAAGCAACTCCTGATCACGCGTGACGTCACGGCACTGGAGCAGGCCGAAGCCATGCGGCGAGATTTTGTGGCCAACGTTTCACACGAAATTCGAACTCCTTTGACGGTCTTGTCTGGCTTTGTCGAAACATTGCAATCCCTGCAATTGTCTCCCGATGAGCAGCATCGTTACTTGGCCTTGATGGCCACGCAAGCGCAACGCATGCAAAGCTTGGTCGAAGATTTATTGACGCTCTCGCGTTTAGAGGGCAGTCCCAGCCCACGTTTTCAACCCACCTTGACTTTGTCGCAGTTGATGAATGTGTGCCAACAAGAAGCGCAGGCCCTGTCGACTTTGTTGGATAGCCAAGGGACGGCTCAGATTTTGACTTTCACGTTGGGGCCCAACTTGTCTGAAGCCGTCTTGCTGGGCGAGGCACGCGAACTGCAAAGTGCGGTTTCAAATTTGGTCAGCAATGCGGTGCGTTACACCCCAGAGGGTGGTCGAATCGATGTGTCGGCTCGTGCTCAGCCCGATGGCAGCTTGCAGATGCTGATACAAGACACGGGACCTGGCATTGCTGCGGAACATTTGCCTCGCTTGACCGAGCGCTTTTATCGTGTTGACCGCAGTCGCTCGCGCGAGTCAGGCGGAACGGGGCTGGGTTTGGCCATCGTCAAGCATGTGATGCAACGCCACGAAGGGCAATTGTCGATTCAAAGTGTGCTGGGACAAGGCTCATGCTTTACCCTGACTCTGCCTGCTTCACGTTGGCGCCTTCAACCCTAATTTTTGAGATCTAAGCGTTGCCCCGCGTCACAGTAAGCGGTTCTCCAAAGCACACTCAACAACACGGCGGAAGTCAGAAATAACGCAATGCTGCTGGTCTGCCAAAACGCAACGGGCGAGTGTTGGGTCAGCCAAGGCAGTGCTGTGGTGTCTAGCCCACCATAAGCCACGCTGTAACCTCCCGCCAATCCCAAGCCCCACAACAACAACGTGTAGGTCAGCAGCGGTAAAAGGGTGATGCCATAGCTGCGAAGTGTGAACACGCAAAAGACTTGCACGGCATCGGACAGATGGTACAGCGAGACCCATACCAACAAACTGCCCGCGAGTGTAGCGATCTCAGGAGACAAGGTATAGAAATTGGCGATTGCCTCGCGCTGCCATCCTATGGCGCTGGCCAAGACACAAGCCGTGCACAAGACGTACAGCAATCCGGTACGCAACGCGCGCCGTGCACGCTGGATGTCTGCAGCCCCTAGCCAATAGCTCACACGTGCGCTACCCGCAATGGACAGGGCCAAGGGGACCATGTACAAAACAGCAGCCATGTTGCTCACGATTTGGTGACTGGCCGTGGCCACCACCCCCAGCCTCGCAATGAACAAAGACATCAAGGTAAACGATGTCACCTCGACCCCAATGGCCAATCCACTGGGCAGACCCAGTTTGACAAAGCGTCTGAGTTGTTGCCAATCGGGCCTCTCAAGGGCAGACCAGATCCGATACGGCACATAAAAGCTCTGTGTTTTGAGCAGCCACAACGCCAGGCCTAGCATCAAATAGTTGATCAAGAAGGTCGCCCATGCGCAACCGATCAAGCCCATAGGATCGAACCAACCGGGGATACCCAGCACCAACAAAATAGAAAGCGGTACCTTGACCGCGAGAGCGCACACCTGCACCCAGGTCACCAATTGGGGCTTGCCCAGGCTTTGGTTGAGCGTTCCGTACATGCGAAACAGCAGAGAAGCGGGCAGTGCCAGGGCCACGATGGCCAGGTACTCTCGTACTTCGGTTTGTAGGCTGATGGGAACTTGCGTCCAGTTCAGTAACGGCCCAGGAAGAAACAATGCCGTCATCCCCACGGCTGAAGTCAGCATGCACAAGTAAAGTGCTTGACGAATGGACTTGCCCACCGCGGCTCGACGGCCCGCTCCGTGCAACTCGGCCCACACGGGCAAGAGGGCTTGCAGCATTCCCATCAGCGAGATGTGGACCGTGATGTAGGTTGCTGACCCCACAGCCAGGGCCGCCAAGGCCGTGTCAGCAAAACGTCCTGCGACCAAAGTGTCGGTGATGCCAAAAGCCATCACCGCCAGTTGTCCCACCAGCACCGTGCTGGCGTGACGCACGATGATGGCACCTTCGCTTTGGCTCATGGTTGGCGTTGCCGGTGAAACAGGATCACGTCTTCGTTGTTGTCGGATGGGCGTCGAATAGTTTGGATCCGATTCCATTCGCTGAGCTTGACCACTTGCGCCAAGCCAGGGCGCAAATCGTTATCTACCAGTAACCATTCGCAGCTGGCGTGCTGAGGGGGGTGAGTGGCATCCAACGGTTTGATCTCAAATCCGCCGTGGTAACGAAATGCAGTCATTTGACCCGCATCCAGACCATAGGTCATCAGGCAACTGGGGGGCGATGTGCTGACCCTGGACATGATGCTTTGGATTTGAATGACCCAGGGTTTGTAGCTGCGCGCAAAGTCCAGAAGGGGCAACCATAAGGTCATCAACAGCAGCCAGCACAAAGCTGCCCCGCCCGCTGGAAGCACCACACTCTTCCACAAGGCATGCCGATGTTTGCCCACACGCCAGAGCACCAACCAGCCCCAAACCAAGGTTGCGATCATTGCAATCACACATGCCAGCAAGCCAAAGCTTGGAGTAAATCCAGGCGCTAAACGGACTACGTTGGCCGCAGGCTGCGCGGGCCAACCCGTTTGCATCGCAAGCCACACAACCCAAATGACCAACACGCAGCCCGAAAAAAACAGCAGGGTGAACCAATCGATGAAGGCACTCATGCTGCGCCGCAAGGTAGGCAAGGCAAACGCAGCCAGGGTTGCCAAAGGAGGCAGGGCCAACAGCAGGGTCAACTCGGGCGAGGGGGTCAGCAGTGCGGTGATGGCCGTCAGGCCGTGAACCACATGGGCAATACGACATGGCGGCTCCAGTGTCTAGAGGTCCAGTGACCACGCCAACGCCACAATGTCCACAAGGACAAGGGCCAAACGGGCCATGTGAACCAAGCCAAAAAGCGCAAGAGGCTGCGCCATTCTGACCAAGTGGTGTGCGGGGCTTGCAGTCGCCAATGCCACACATTCAAGCTGCTCGCTATGGCCGTGACAGCAACTCCCATGGCAAAAAGCCACCAAGCATGGCGCCGACCGGTGCGCGCTGAAGTACTTTCACGATCCATCCAGCAGATCAAGCCACTGCCTGTGGCCATCAACACCGCAAAACTGGGCGCACCGCTCAAAGCCAAACCCGCCAATCCCAAACCCAAAGCCAGCAGGCTATAGCGAGGGTGATAAGGCAGAGCAGACACGCCATAAAAGGCGCAGCTGACAAAACACAATTGGGCCAAAATGGGGCTGGCTTCGTGTGACAACTGTGCCAACCCAAGACAGGCAATCAAGGCCAATACCGCGCCGTCGGCCATGGTGCGCGCGTAGTCTTTGGGTTGGGCTTCGCCGCCAAAAGCAAACGCCACGGGTTGTGCTTGTGGGCTCAGCCCCAGGTAATACGCACCATGCCAGGTCGCTGCCATGGTCAATCCCAAGAGCAAGGCGAAAGGGATGCGAACAGCCAATGCCGCAGACATCCCGTCTGGGGCGAGTTGGATAGCCCATGCGCCCAACCAGTAAGGCAGCAAGGCATCTAAGTCAGGCGCTTGGCCCCACAGCATGGGATTGAACCAACTGCTCGTTCCATCCACCATGGCCAGCATTTGCCCCAATGCCGTGATTTCGTTTCCCTTCCAGGGCTCTCTTCCGAACAGGCCCGGCACCACAAACGCCAAGCAAAACAGCCACATTGCCATGCGAGGCAAGCGGCGAACAGCATGTTGGGGGACGATGGCGGGGGTGGTTTCGGTCATAAAAAAAGGCAGCACCTTGTCGGGCTGCCTTCTTTGAAGTGAGCGAGTGGCTTACTTGGCGGCAGTTTTGCCGTATTTGTTGCGGAAACGTTCCACGCGACCACCCATGTTGTCCACGGATTTTTGTGTTCCTGTGTAAAAGGGGTGTGACTCGCTGGTGGTATCGAGTTTGAACAAGGGCAATTCGCGACCATCGTCCATCTTCACCATCTCTTTGGTGTTGGCGCACGAACGGGTGACAAATTTGAAACCGTTGGACATGTCCACGAAGCAAACTTCGCGGTAATTGGGGTGAATGCCTTCTTTCATGATCTTCCTTTTCAGCTGCGGTAGCCACGCTAACCTATTTCAACGCACTTTCCGCAAAACGCGATATTGTGCCACACAAGTCGACCCCTTCAGGTCAACACCCCTAAAGCAAAGGGCAGGCTGAACATGCCGAGCAAGGTCGACAGCGTCACCAGGCCCGCGACAAATGCCCCGTTGTAGCCCATGCGCGTTGCCAGCACATAACAACTCGATGCCGTAGGCAAGCCTGAAAAGGCCAGTAAAACCAAGGTCTGCGTGTTGTCTAGATCAAAGCATTTCGCCAAGCCCCAAGCCATGATGGGGGTGATCAGGTGACGAATGGCCAGCAGTGAGACCGCCAGGGTCTTGGCTTGGGCCAGAGTGGCGAATTGCATGCCTGCGCCTGCGGCCATCAGCCCCAAGGCCAGCGAGGCGGCGCCAATGCGCTGCAAGGTGGGCTCGGTCCAGCTGGGAATGTGCAAGCCCACCACGTTGGCCAGCAGGCCTGAGGCGGTGGCAATTACCAGGGGGTTGCGTGAGAGTTCGCGCACAAAGCCCCGCTGTCCGTGCCTGGCCATCGGCCAAATCGCACCGATGTTAAAGAGCGGCACACAAATCCCAATCAAGACCGCAATCAACAGCAAGCCTTGAGGACCCGCGATGCGGTCTGCCAAGGCGAGCGCAACAAAGGAGTTGAAGCGAAAGCCCACTTGTGCGCTGGCCGCATGCAGCCTAGTGTCCATGTGGCGTCCTATCACTGGCAGCCAGGGCAGCGCATAAGACAAACCGATGCTACCCACCCCTAAGGCCAAGCCCGCCATGATCAGGTGGGAGGCTGCACTCAAGTCCAATGGGCTGCGCACGATCGAATGAAACAGCAAGACCGGAAACAGAAAGAAATAAACCAGGCTCTCCACCTGCTCCCATACAGTGCGGTTGAGGGCGGTGTAGCGGCAAACCAAGTAGCCGCAAAGTATCAAAGAGAAATCCGGAAAGAGTAGTTGAGCGTAATTCACCTGCTAAGAATAACCGCTATCAACCTTTGTGCGGTGCAGTTGCGGATACGATCAGCATCATGTTTTCGTTTTGCTCAAGGAGTGTGGTCATGCGTCAATGCCACGGTTTAGTACTTTTGCTGGGTTTTGCAGCTTCTGCCGCCATGGCGCAGGCTTATCCCAACCGACCCATTCAGTTGCAGGTGCCTTTTGCGCCCGGTGGCACCACTGACATCATTGCCCGTGTGATTTCTGAACCCCTCGGCAAAGTCCTGGGTCAGACCGTGGTGGTGGTCAATAAAGCGGGTGGGGGCGGCGTGGTCGGAGCCAATGAAACGGCCAAAGCATCACCTGACGGGTATTCACTGGGCTTGGCCACTGTGTCGACCACCGCGGCCAACCCCGCGATCAACAGCAAAATACCTTACAACGCGTTGACTGATTTCACGGCCATCATCAACATTGCTGCAACTCCCAACATCATTGCCGTGCATCCGAGTTTCCCGGCCAAGGACTACAAAGGTTTTGTCTCAGAAATCAAACGTTCTCCGGGCAAATATTCATACTCTTCATCTGGAACGGGGGGCATTGGTCACTTGCAGATGGAGTTGTATAAAAACCTCAGCAACACCTTCATCACCCACATACCGTACCGGGGTGCAGGTCCAGCGCTCAACGACACTGTGGCCGGGCAAGTGCCGATGATTTTTGACAATTTGCCTTCTGCATTGCCCTTCATCAAAGACAACCGCTTGGTCCCCATTGTGGTGGCTGCTCCTCAGCGCTTGGCTGTTTTGCCCAACGTTCCCACGTTCAAAGAGGTGGGTTTGGAGCCCGTCAACCGCATGGCTTATTACGGCATTTATGGCCCCAAGGGCTTGCCCAAAGACATCGTTGACAAAATCAGCGCTGGCGTCAAGAAGGCCTTGGAAGATCCCGCAGTGCGAAAACGTATTGAAGAGACCGGCTCATTGATCGTGGCCAACACGCCAGAACAATTTGCGGCCCAGATGAAGGCCGAATATGAGGTCTATCGGCGTGTGGTGATTGAGCAAAAGCTCTCCCTTGATTGAAGGGGTCATGACTTGAGAGGGCGGTGCGGTCGTGACTCATGGTGACCCTCAGGTAGACGCCTTCATCAGTGCTTTGTGGCTTGAGGACGGCCTTGCTGAAAACTCTTTGGCAGCTTATCGCCGAGATTTGAATGCTTTGGCGCAGTGGTTGGCCAAACGCAATCTGTCCTTGCTCGATGCCCAAGAGGTGGACTTGCATGCCTACTTTGCAGCCCGTCACAGCGATACCAAAGCCAGCAGTGCCAACCGACGACTCACGGTCCTCAAGCGTTTTTTTCGCTGGGCTTTACGTGAACGACTGCTGGCTGTCGATCCCACGCTCCAATTGTTGGCGGCCAAGCAACCCATGCGTGTGCCCAAGACCTTGAGCGAAGCCCACGTGGAGAGTTTGCTCAATGCGCCAGACGTGAACTCACCCTTAGGTGTGCGCGACCGGACCATGATGGAGTTGCTCTATGCCAGTGGTTTGCGCGTGAGCGAGTTGGTCGGACTTAAAACCTTGCACCTCGGACTCAATGAAGGTGTCTTGCGTGTCATGGGTAAAGGCCGCAAGGAGCGCTTGGTGCCTTTTGGCGAAGTCGCTCGCGAATGGCTGAATCGTTACTTGGCACAGGCGCGCCCCACTTTGCTCAAGCAGCACCAGACCGATGCCTTGTTTGTGACCGTTCGAGGACAACACGCGGGTGAAGCCATGACCCGAGCCATGTTTTGGCAACTCATCAAGCGCTATGCGGTGGTGGCCGGCGTGCAAGTGCCTTTGTCGCCTCACACGTTGCGCCACGCCTTTGCGACCCACTTGCTCAACCATGGTGCAGATTTGCGAGCTGTGCAGCTGTTGCTCGGTCATGCCGACATCTCAACCACCACCATCTACACCCATATTGCTCGAGAACGCCTCAAAAGTTTGCACGCTGCACACCACCCCCGTGGATGATGTCGTCCAAATTCAGCCCACTAGGTAAGCCAGTTCGATGTCAGTGAAGCCCGCCTTTTTGCGTGCGTCAGTGTTGAACGGCGGCTTGAGCCGAGGTGCTTCGTAGCGCTTGACCAATTCGCCGTACAGCGTGACAGGGTCCAAGCCGCGTTGCTGGCATAACCAACGGTACCAATGGTTGCCAATGGCGACATGGCCAACTTCATCGCGCAAGATCACGTCCAGCACCTGCACAGCACGCAAAGCACCCGGGCTATTGGCTTTACGCAGTTTGCTTTGAATCAGAGGTGTGGCATCGAGCCCACGGGCTTCTAGCGTGCGAGGTACCAAGGCCATGCGGGCCAATACATCTGATGCTGTTTTCTCGCACATCTGCCACAAGCCATCGTGCGCATCAAAGTCCCCGTATTGGTATCCCAGACTTTGCAGCAAGGTGTGAAGCAGCTCAAAGTGCTGCGACTCTTCAAAGGCTACCCGCATCCAGTCGGTGTAATAGCCCTCGGGCATGTGATCGAAGCGCCATACAGCATCCAGTGCGAGGTTGATGGCATTGAACTCGATATGACACACGGCATGAATCAGACCTGCCAAGCCTTCAGGTGTGAACGGTGACCGTGTGACAACCTGCTTAGGAGGGACCAGACAAGGAGCCAGGGGGCGCCCTGGCAGAACGACTGAGGCGGGTAAATCGATGCCTTGCGCGGGCTCAATAACCCAGCTGGCGGACTTTGCCCACAAGGCCTGAACGGCGTCCACTTTGTCGCGTGGGTGAGCCAAAGAAAGGGCATGGAGGGCGAGGGATCTGACGTGCATCCCTACAATTGTAGGAATTACCCAAAGATGCAAAGGATCTGCCATGGCCGTTTATGAATTGGATGCCCTCAAGCCTCACCTGGCGGACTCTGCCTGGGTGGCCGACAACGCACAAGTGATGGGTGAGGTTGAATTAGGTGCGCACAGCAGTGTCTGGTACAGCAGTGTGGTGCGTGGCGACTCGGCCAAGATCACCATTGGAGAGGGTAGCAATGTGCAAGACGGTAGCGTCTTGCACGCTGATGTGGGCATGCCTTTGACCTTGGGCAAGCACGTGACGGTGGGTCACATGGTTCAACTGCATGGTTGCACCATTGGCGACGAATCGCTGATTGGTATCGGTGCCATCGTGCTCAATGGAGCCAAGATTGGCAAAAATTGCTTGGTAGGAGCGGGCTCCCTGGTGACCGAAGGCAAAGAGTTCCCGGATGGCTCGATGATCTTGGGCAGCCCCGCCAAGGTGGTGCGACAGCTCAGCCCAGAGCAAATCGCGGGACTGCGCCGCAGCGCGCAGCACTACATTGACAACGCCCAGCGCCACAAGCTGGGACTGAAAAAAATCGCCTGATGTCACAGTTGCATAAATTTTTATTTGACGGTCTGCCAGTTCGAGGCATGTTGGTGCAACTCACCGACGTTTGGCAAGAGGTGCTCAAGCGCCGTGCTGCCAATGGAGAGACTGGCGCCTATCCTCAGCCCGTACGTCACTTGCTTGGCGAGATGACAGCTGCTGCCGTGTTGATGCAAGCCAACATCAAATTCAACGGTGCTTTGGTGATGCAGATTTTTGGCGATGGTCCGCTCAAGCTGGCCGTGGTTGAAGTGCAGCCCGATTTGAGCTTACGTGCCACAGCCAAAGTTGTAGGTGAGATTGGCCACGCCAGCAGCTTGCCCGAGATGGTGAACCAAAACAACGAGGGGCGTTGCGCCATTACCTTGGATCCCAAAGACAAGTTGCCCGGTCAACAGCCCTATCAAGGGGTGGTGCCGCTGTTTGGGGATCAACGCGAAAAACTCACGCAGTTCAACCAGGTGCTTGAGCATTACATGCTGCAAAGTGAGCAACTCGACACCACCTTGGTGTTGGCGGCCGATGACAACTCGGCCGCCGGTTTGTTGATCCAGCGCTTGCCTGTCATGGGTCAAGGTAACTTATCCGCGCGCTCCAGCGCAGCCGATGAAGATGAAATTGGTCGCAACGAGGACTACAACCGGATTGCTATCTTGGCCGCCAGTTTGCAGCGCGAAGAGCTGTTGTCGCTGGACGCCGACACCATCTTGCGCCGCCTCTTCTGGGAGGAGCCCTTGGTGCGCTTTGAGCCCCAAAACCCAAGTTTTGCCTGCTCCTGTAACCGCGAGCGTGTCACTCGAATGATTCGCAGTCTGGGCGTTGCTGAGGCTGAAAGTATCTTGGCCGAGCGCGGCGAGATTGAGGTGGGATGCGATTTTTGCGGCGAGCAGTACCGCTTCGACCCCGTGGATGCGGCGCAAATTTTCACAGAAAGCCAAACGCAACTGACTGGACCCTCGTCCTTGCACTAGCTTTTCAAAATGACTTTTGCTTGAGCAAGTCGGTGAACAAACGATGCTCGCATTGGGCATCTGCGCAGCGTTCACATGGACCTGTCCAGCGGCTCAAGACCTCTGGACGGCTTGAATGGATCGCTAAGTTAGGTGTTTGGCGCGCGATGGCGTAGAGGGCGTTGTCTAGCCGTGCAGAGCCCAACCCGTACACCACTTGATAAGAAATACTTGCTTGATCGAGTTGTTGACGGATGAGTTGGTCAATGAGTTCACGCTCTTGACGCGAAGGATAGGGTGGGGTCCCAGGTCTTGGTGGTTCAGGCAGATCTAGGCCGCACAGCAACGTGACGTCATAGCTCTCAAGGTGGCGGAGTTGTGACGCGTGCGTTAGGTCAAGTACTTCAATATTTGCTGACTGCAAACACTGTTCAAGCGCAAGACGTAGTTCAGTTTTTCCTGTCCCCGCAGCGCCGAGCAAGGCGATCTTCATGCCTTGTCCCTGCTCGATTATTTGGCAATTTGAACAAATATCTCATTCGGTTTGACCATGCCAATTTCCGAGCGTGCGCGTTCTTCCACCATTTCTAAGCCGTCTTTGAGATCATGCAACTCAGCCCCCAAGCGGTCATTGGCCAATTGGGAGGTGGCGTTGTTTTGCTTTTGTTCGGCCAGTTGCTGGCGCAGGCGCATCACATCGGGCACGCTGCCGCGTCCAAACCACATCTGCGCTTGCAGCACCAGCAGCAAAGCAATCAGAACCAAGTGGAGGGGGCGCAGCACGTGTGACACCGGTTAACGTAGGTTGTAAAACGCAGCGCGACCTGGGTATTGAGCAATGTCACCCAAGTCCTCTTCGATGCGCAACAACTGGTTGTACTTGGCCATGCGGTCCGAGCGGCTCATCGAGCCTGTTTTGATTTGACCGGCATTGAGCCCAACGGCGATGTCGGCGATGGTGCTGTCTTCGGTTTCACCTGAGCGGTGGCTGATCACCGCTGTGTAGCCTGCGCGCTTGGCCATTTCGATGGCAGCGAAGGTTTCGGTCAAGGTCCCGATTTGGTTGATCTTGATCAGGATGGAGTTGGCAATGTGCTTGTCAATACCTTCTTGCAAGATCTTTGTGTTGGTGACAAACAAATCATCGCCCACCAGTTGAACTTTTTTACCCAGTCGTTCGGTCAACAGCTTCCAGCCGTCCCAGTCACCTTCGTGCATGCCGTCTTCGATGCTGATGATGGGGTATTTGTCGACCCAAGTCGCCAGCATGTCGGTCCATTGCGCCGCAGTGAGCTGCAGGCCTTCACCTTCGAGGTGGTACTTGCCATCTTTGTAGAACTCGCTGGCGGCGCAGTCCAAGCCAATGGCAATTTGCTCACCTGCGCTGTAGCCAGCTGCGGCAATGGCGTCCAAAATCATTTGAATGGCTGCTTCATGGCTGGGCACGTTCGGGGCAAAACCGCCTTCGTCTCCCACCGCGATGCTCATGCCTTTGTCATGGATGATTTTTTTGAGTGCATGAAAGACTTCAGCGCCATAGCGCACGGCTTCCCGAAAGTTCGGTGCACCCACGGGAATGATCATGAACTCTTGCAAGTCCAAGTTGTTATTTGCGTGTGCGCCCCCGTTGATGACGTTCATCATGGGCACAGGCAATTGGCAGCCATTCATGCCACCGAAGTAGCGATACAAAGGCAAGCCCGACTCTTCAGCTGCTGCGCGAGCCACGGCCATGGACACGGCCAGCATGGCGTTGGCGCCCAGGCGACTTTTGTTTTCGGTGCCGTCCAGGTCAATCAAGGTTTTATCCAAAAAGGCTTGTTCGCAAGCATCCAAGCCCAACACTGCCTCAGAGATTTCGGTGTTGATGTGCTCTACGGCTTTGAGCACGCCTTTGCCCAGGTAGCGGCTCTTGTCGCCATCGCGCAGCTCAATGGCTTCGCGGCTGCCGGTCGATGCACCTGAAGGCACGGCCGCACGGCCCATGGTGCCAGACTCCAACAACACATCACATTCCACGGTGGGGTTACCGCGGCTGTCCAAAATTTCACGACCAACGATGTCAACGATAGCGCTCATGGTTTCTTTCTCAAAGCTTGAAGTTAAAAATCAGAATTAGATGCCGAAATTATTTTCTAGAAATGGGTGTTTCTTGGTCACTCGGTCCAAGTCGACCAAGGTTTCCAACAAGGCCTTCATATGTTTCAAGGGGACGGCGTTGGGACCGTCTGACCAAGCCTCGTTGGGCTGTGGATGTGTTTCCATGAACAGTCCTGCAACGCCAACAGCCACTCCGGCGCGTGCCAACACAGGCACCATGTCACGTGCGCCACCGCTGCTGGTGCCTTGCCCACCGGGTTTTTGCACTGAGTGGGTCACGTCAAACACCACGGGTGCGCCCGACTTTCGCATTTCGGCCAAGCTCGTCATGTCAGCGACCAAGTTGTTGTAGCCAAAGCTCACCCCACGTTCGCAGGCCAAAAAGTTGTCTTCCAGTAATCCGACCTCACGCGCAGCATCACGTGCTTTGTCGATCACATTTTTCATGTCCCAAGGGGCCAGAAATTGACCTTTTTTGATGTTGACTGGCTTGCCCGATTGCGCCACGGCACGGATGAAGTCGGTTTGACGGCACAAAAAAGCGGGGGTTTGCAACACATCCACCACGCTGGCCACGGCGTTGACTTGCGAAGCCTCGTGCACATCGGTGAGGATGGGCAGCTGGAGTTGACGACGTACTTCATCGAGGATTTTCAAACCGGCATCGATGCCCACGCCGCGTTTTGTACTGCCTGACGAGCGGTTGGCTTTGTCAAAGGAGCCTTTGTAAATCAGTGGGATTCCTAGGGGCGAGCATATTTCTTTGAGTTGACCCGCGACGTCTAGGGACATCTCCATGCCTTCGATGGAGCAGGTGCCCGCAATCAAAAAAAAGGGATGGTTCAGACCGACATCAAATCCGCAAAGTTTCATGGCTCGTCCAGTGATTCAAGTGTTCAGGCCCTGGGCCTTGTGTTCAAGGGCTGCCTTCACATAAGCGTTGAACAAAGGGTGACCATCCCAAGGTGTGGATTTGAATTCGGGGTGAAATTGCACGCCCATGTACCAAGGATGTACGGTTTGAGGCAACTCGACGATTTCAGTCAACTGTTCGCGCTGGGTCAGTGCGGAGATGATCAAACCCGCTTTTCTCAGCGTGTCAAGGTAGTTGACGTTGGCTTCATAACGGTGACGATGGCGCTCCGTGACCACGTCCCCGTAAATCTTGTGGGCGAGGGTGCCCTTGGTGACATCTGAACTTTGCGCGCCTAAGCGCATCGTGCCTCCTAGGTCGGAGTTGCTGTCACGGGTTTGGATGCTTCCATCGGCGTCTTTCCACTCATTGATCAAGGCGATCACGGGGAAGGGGCCAAGGGGCTCAAACTCAGTGCTATTAGCACCCTCGAGTCCCGCGACGTGTCGCGCATATTCAATGGTGGCCACTTGCATGCCAAGACAAATGCCCAAGTACGGCACTTTGTGTTCACGGGCGAACTGAGCAGCAGCGATTTTTCCCTCCACGCCGCGCACACCAAACCCGCCAGGTACCAACACGCCGTCAAACTTGCCCAATAGGGACACATTTTCAGGGGTGATAGTTTCAGAATCGATGTATTCGATCTTCACGCGTGCATGATTTTTCATACCCGCGTGACGCAAGGCTTCGTTCAAGGACTTGTAGCTGTCTGACAAGTCAACGTATTTGCCCACCATCGCAATGGTGACGTCTTGGGCAGGGTGTTCCACCTCATGCACCAAGTCGTCCCAGCGTTTGAGGTTGGCGGGTTGTGCGCTGATGCGCAACTTGTCGCAAATCAAGCGGTCCAAGCCTTGCTCGTGCAGCATACGCGGCACTTTGTAGATGGTATCCACATCCCACATCGAAATCACACCCCACTCAGGGACGTTGGAGAACAAGCTGATCTTGGCGCGTTCATCTTCAGGGATCGGACGGTCTGCGCGGCACAGCAAGCAATCCGCCTGTATACCAATTTCGCGCAGTTTTTGTGCGGTGTGTTGGGTGGGTTTGGTTTTCAGTTCACCGGCAGCAGCAATCCAAGGCACATAGCTCAAGTGGACAAAGGCCGTGTTGTGCGCGCCGAGCTTCAAGCTCATTTGCCGAGCAGCTTCCAGAAAGGGCAGGGACTCGATGTCACCCACGGTGCCACCGATCTCCACAATGGCCACATCCACGGCGTCGGGGGTTTCATAGCCGGCGCCCCGTTTGATGAAGTCTTGAATTTCGTTGGTGATGTGAGGAATCACCTGAACGGTCTTGCCCAAATAATCACCACGGCGCTCTTTTTCGAGCACGCTTTTGTAAATCTGACCGGTCGTGAAGTTGTTGGCTTTTTTCATGCGCGTCGTGATGAAGCGCTCGTAGTGGCCTAAGTCCAGGTCAGTTTCTGCACCATCGTCGGTGACAAAAACTTCGCCGTGCTGGAACGGGGACATGGTGCCTGGATCTACGTTGATGTAGGGGTCCAGTTTGATGAGGGTGACGGAGAGGCCGCGTGATTCAAGAATCGCAGCAAGAGAGGCGGAGGCGATTCCCTTGCCCAGGGAAGACACTACACCGCCGGTGACGAAGACAAATTGGGTCATGCCAGATCGGGAGTTGGGTCTCCCGGTAGGTGGAAATAGAAATTATAGGCGCTCTGCTACATTGCGATCCATGTCTGAACTGTCAAACAAACATATTGTGCTGGGCCTCAGTGGCGGGATCGCTTGCTACAAAGCAGCGGAGTTGTGTCGCGCTTTGATCAAGGCAGGTGCCAGTGTCCAGGTCGTCATGACCCAGGCTGCTACTGAGTTCATCACCCCCGTCACCATGCAGGCCTTGAGCAATCGACCTGTGTATGTGTCCCAATGGGATGGGCGCGAGCCCAACAACATGGCGCACATCAATTTGAGTCGAGACGCCGATGCCATCGTGGTGGCACCAGCGAGTGCCGATTTCATGGCCAAGTTGCTGCACGGGCGGGCCGATGATTTGCTGAGTTTGATGTGTTTGGCGCGCCCGATAGAGCGCGTGCCCTTGTTGTTGGCGCCCGCGATGAACCGTGAGATGTGGCAACACCCTGCGACGCAACGCAATGTGACGCAGTTGCGGGCCGATGGCGCGCACGTGTTGGAGGTTGGGCGGGGAGAGCAAGCGTGTGGCGAAACAGGTGACGGTCGCATGCTAGAGCCCGAAGAAGTTTTACAAGATATTGTTGCCTTTTTTCAGCCCAAGTTGTTGCAAGGCCAGCATGTGCTGGTGACGGCAGGGCCTACATTTGAAGCAATCGACCCGGTGCGCGGCATCACCAATTTGTCCAGTGGCAAGATGGGTTTTGCCATGGCCCGTGCTGCCCGCGAGGCGGGTGCCCACGTGACGCTGGTTGCGGGCCCTGTGAGTCAACCCACGCCGCGAGGGGTGCAACGTGTGGATGTGCAGTCTGCCTTGGAGATGCACGCTGCTGTCGCGCAATATGTCGACCAGGCCACGGTATTTGTGGCCACGGCGGCAGTGGCCGATTGGCGTTTGGAGAGTGTGTCAACGCACAAAATCAAGAAAGATGGCTCGGGCCAATTGCCAGCGTTGCAGTTCACCGAGAACCCCGACATCCTGGCCGATGTTGCGCACTCTGAGAGAGCTCAAAACGGGGCGCTGTTTTGCGTGGGGTTTGCTGCTGAGAGCCATGACTTGCTGGCCCACGCATCGGCAAAGCGCGCTCGCAAAGGCGTACCGCTGCTGGTGGGCAATATCGGTCCCGCGACATTTGGTTTGGACCACAACGCCTTGTTGTTGGTCGACGCGCAGGGTGCGCAAGAATTGCCCCATGCCAGCAAACTGAGTTTGGCGCGCCAATTGGTCGGTGAAATAGCGCGTCGCCTTCGTTGAAACCTTTTATTCTTTGATGCGGCAAGGCCGCGCTTTATTTTGAACTTGAACCTATGAAACTCGACGTCAAAATTTTGGATCCTCGCATGGCAGACCAGTTGCCCCAGTACGCGACACCTGGCAGTGCCGGGTTGGATTTGCGTGCTTGCTTAGATGCGCCCCTGACTCTGGAGCCCAACGCATGGCAATTGGTGCCTACCGGGATTGCCATTCATTTGGCGGATCCTGCTTATGCAGCCCTGATCTTGCCCCGCTCGGGCTTGGGTCACAAGCACGGCATCGTCTTGGGCAATTTGGTGGGGCTGATTGACAGCGACTACCAAGGCCAGTTGATGGTCAGCGCCTGGAACCGCAGTGATGTGGCGTTTACGCTGGAGCCCATGGAGCGCTTAGCCCAACTCGTGATCGTGCCAGTGGTACAAGCCCATTTCAATGTGGTCAACGACTTCGCCGCGCCCAGTCAGCGCGGTGAGGGCGGCTACGGCTCGACCGGGAAAAAATAACTCAGTGCAGTAGGTTGCCGCCCGGCGCCTGAGGTTCTATTTTGAAAAACCCAGTGCCCGCCGTGCCACGCTCTTTTTCTTCGTCAGAGGCTTGGCGCACTGACTTCACTTCGAGGTGAATGCGAATGGCAATGCCCGCCAGAGGATGGTTGCCGTCTAGCACCACATGCTCAGGGTAAATGTCGGTCACGGTGTAGAGCAAGTCGCGCGGTGCGTCAGGGTTGCATCCATTGGGCAGGGCGTGACCTTCGATCGTGTGGCCTTCTTCTAGCTCTTTCGGAAAACGCACGCGGTCTTCTAAAAAAACCCGTTCTTCGTCATAGTCACCAAAAGCCTCTTCAGGCTCCAGGTGCAAGTCAATCAGCGCACCCTCGCTGTGACCTTGCAGGGCCTCTTCGATTTTGTGTAGCAAATCGTCCCCGCCGAGCAAAAACTCAACAGGTTCATCCAACTCATCGAGCACCTCGCCCAAAGTGTCTTTCAAGATCCAGGTCAGGCCGACCACGCAGTGTTGAGTAATTTCCATAAGGCAAAATTGTCTCACGATGAATGTGAAACACCCTTTGGCCCTTCTCGGTGGCCTAACACCGAGCGAATTCATGCAACGCCATTGGCAGCGCAAGCCCTTGCTGGTGCGCCAGGCCATTGCGAATTTTTCTCCTTTGGTGACGCGTCCAGAACTCTTCGAGTTGGCGGCCCAAGAGGGCGTCGAATCTCGTTTGGTCATCGGTGCTGATGAGGGCCGGCGCGCTTGGCAAATGAAGCGAGGCCCGTTCAAGCGCCGAGCCATTCCGCCCTTGTCCAAGAGGGACTGGACATTGTTGGTGCAGGGCGTTGATTTACACCACGAGGGTGTTGCCGACCTGAGGCATCAGTTTCGATTCGTACCCGATGCGCGTCTAGATGACGTGATGATCAGTTACGCCAGCGAAGGAGGCGGTGTCGGTGCGCACTTTGACAGCTATGACGTCTTTTTGTTGCAAGCCAAAGGACAGCGCCGTTGGCGCATCGGTCGGCAAAAAGACCTGTCGTTACAAGCTGATTTGCCGCTCAAGGTTCTGGCAAATTTCAAACCCGAACAAGAGTTCGTGCTCAACCCTGGAGACATGCTCTATTTGCCACCTCGATATGCCCACGATGGGGTGGCGTTGGGTGAATGCATGACGTATTCGATTGGTTTCAGGGCGCCCAAAATCGGCGAACTCGCCCGAGAATTGTTGGTCAGAAGCAGTGAATCTGTGGAAGAGATGCAGTCAGACGCGCTTTACCAAGATGCTGATCAGCCCTCCACCCATTACCCTGCTGCGATCCCTCAGGGGTTGACTGAGTTTGCGAAAAAAGCAATGGCCCAAGCGTTGAAGAATCCTTTGTCGATACAACGTGCTTTGGGAGAGTGGCTCACTGAGCCTAAAGCGAACGTATGGTTTGATGACGCGGGTGGGAGACAAGCCCTCAAAGGCTTGGGCGTACGCTTGGACCGGCGAAGTCGCATGATGTACGACAAGCACCATATTTTTTTAAATGGTGAGAGCTGGCGTGCTTCAGGTGATGATGCGAGGCTGATGCGTGCGCTTGCGGATGCGCGAGAAATTGATGCCGCGATGCTTCGTTCTGCCAGTCCTCAAGCCCTCGCCTTGTTGCGCGATTGGTGTGAAGACGGGTGGATGCACACCACCTCCCGCAAAGTTCCCGCATGACATCAAACTGACGGGGGGTCCTGTTTTTCTATGGGAATTACCCTATAATGCTGCTCTGAGCTGGAAGGTCTCGAGTCCACCTGCTCGGTCGCAGCGTGAGCTGCGGCAATTTCTAGAAATTGTTTTCATCCCTATCTAAGGAAAATTGACATGAAAAAATCGCTCCTGCTGGCGACCCTCTTGGCTGCCGCTGCTCTCGTGGCTTGTGGCAAAAAAGAAGCCCCTGCTGCCGCTCCTGCTGCTCCTGCTGAAGTTGCCTCTGCTCCTGCCGCTGACGCATCCGCTCCAGCAGCACCTGCTGCCGAAGCCGCTAGCAAGTAATTTTTTACTGTGCTGACTCAAAAGCCACCTGCGGGTGGCTTTTTTATTGGGCAACACGGGTCGTGAGCGGGGTGATCAAACTTTGAACCAAACTGTTCCCGAATCAGGCGTCGCAACTTGGATTTCAGATGTCGCGCATTTCAAAGCTTGGCTCAGGTGCTCTCTGGCGAGTTCTGGCGTGTTGTTTCGCTCGCTCAAATGCGCTGCAACAACGCAAGACAGTTTGGGGTGAGCGATACGCGTCAACAAATCTGCTGAAGCTGGATTGGCCAAATGCCCCCATTTGCCGCCCACGCGTTTTTTGAGAAAAACAGGGTAACTGGACTTCTCCAGCAAGTCTGTGTCATGGTTGGCCTCTAAAACGACTGCATGGCAGTTTTGTAACGCTTGAACCGTGTGATGTGTGACATGCCCCAGGTCTGTGACCACCCCTAACTTTCTGTCCCCATCGCTGCAACTGAGTTGAAGCGGTTCTCGGGCATCGTGTGGGACGGTGAAGGGCGTCAGTTGTAAACCTTGCAGCTCAATGGTCATGCCATCTCGTGCCGTTCGAATATAGGGCAGGAGTTCAAACCATTGGGGAGTTTCAATGGCTTGCAAAGTTCCACGGCTCATCCACACGGGCATCGGGTGGCGGTTGAGCAAACTGCGCGTCGAACCGATGTGGTCTCCGTGTTCATGCGTGATGAATACGCCATCCAGGGCTTGGACTGAGGTGCCTGCTTGAAGCAGTCTGGACTCCAAGTCTCGCAGCCTAAGTCCGCAGTCAATCAGCAACCGCGTGGTGTGTCTACCTTGGGTTGACTCCACCAACGTGGCATTGCCTGAGCTACCACTGCCCAGGCTTTTAAAGCGCAGCATGGGGTGGTGATGTCAATGCCCGTGTCAGCGAAGGTCGTCCGAGAGTAGTTTCAAAATACTTTGGGTCACAGGGGAGTTTTCTGTTTGCCCCGTGGCATTGAGCACCGTGACCAAGGACTTTGCGTCCACGTAACGAATCAGCACCCGATATTTGACCGGGCCGACATCAGCCTTGCTCGGGCTGAACAAGCCACTGAAGAAGCCTTTGTCTTCTTTCGCGCTTGTGTCCACATAGCGCACAAAATAAACGCCTTGTGTGCGGTCTCGGTCTTCAACGGTAAAGCCGGTGCGGTCGAGTGCAACACCAATTCGCCTCCAAGCCACGTCAAAGGATTCGGACAACGAAATGAAGCTGCCCGTGTTGTTGGTGATCAAACCTGTGGAGGGCGTGGCCGTGGTTTGTTGTGAGGTCGCTGATTTGGCCTGGTCAGAGGAAACCCCCAGTTTGACCATCAAGCGCGCCAGAAACTCAGCTTCTAACTCGCTGTCGCTAGGACGAGGCTGCCAAATGGTGCCGGATTTGGTTTTATCTGCGAATTCTTCAACCATTCCCCGATGCGTGATGAAGATGTCTACGCCGCCACTGTTGTTGCGTTCCAAGCGGGTGCGAAACTTGTCTCGCTCACCCGAGGAGTACAAAGAGTCAAAGACTTTACCAATGGTTCTGCGAATGAAGTCTTGAGGAATCTTGGCACGATTTTCAGCCCATTCTGTTTCAAGCAAGCCAAGTTGCTGTTGCTCGATCACATATTCAAACCCGTTTTCTTTCCAAAATCCTTGCACGATGGGCCAAACGTCTTCAGCAGAACGATTGACGACCAGCCAGCGCTGTTTGCCATCACGTTCGATACGCACATCATTGACTTGCTTGACGGCGACTGTGGCGAGGGCTTGTGCGGGACGTCCAGACATGGCGCTGGCCGAGACAACACCACCAGGAACGGCATATCGCGTGTCGCGGCTGAGTTGGGTCAAGTCGGGCGGAATGTCCAAAGGAACGATCTTGGCCACGGCGTCGGTTTTGTAGTTGACCTTGTCAGCATCGATCACAGAGCCGCAAGCGCTTAAAAGTACGGCCAAAGCACACACCAAAAAGGCGCGAATGAAAGTGGGGTTGTGCATCACAGAGATGGCCTTCGTCAGTATCAGATCAAGCCGGCAGCGCGCAAAGCGCCTTCAACCACCGGTTCGTTAGCTTTCGTCAATTCCGTCATGGGCAAACGCAAAGTGGGTCCACTCAGGCCCATGCGGTGCATGGCCCATTTGACGGGGATAGGGTTTGCCTCGACAAACAATTGCTTGTGGACAGGCAAAAGCTTGAATTGGATTTCCATGGCAAGTTTGACGTTGCCAGAGATGGCTGCCATGCACAGTTCGTGCATCAACTTGGGGGCAATGTTGGCGCTGACGCTGATGTTGCCTTGGCCTCCACACAACATCAAGGCCACGGCTGTTGGGTCATCGCCAGAGTAGACGGCAAAACCCTTGGGCACGTCGCGGATCAACCATTGGGCACGTTCGATGTTGCCTGTGGCTTCCTTGATGCCCACAATGCCAGGGACTTGGGTCAACCGCAGCACGGTGTCGTGGGTCATATCGGCCACGCTGCGGCCTGGAACGTTGTAAAGCACCACGGGCAGATCAACCGCCTCGGCAATGGCTTTGAAGTGAAGGTATTGACCCTCTTGGGTGGGCTTGTTGTAGTAGGGCACCACTTGAAGTTGGCAATCCGCCCCAACAGCTTTGGCAAATTTGGCCAGTTCAATGGCCTCTGAGGTTGAGTTCGCTCCGCATCCAGCCATGATCGGTACATGGCGAGAGGTGTGTTTGGCCGCTTGTTCCACAGAGACGCGGATGATTTCGCAGTGTTCTTGCACATTGACCGTGGGGGACTCACCCGTCGTGCCAACAACACCAATGCAGTCGGTGCCTTGGTCAATGTGCCAGTCAATGAGTTGACGCAGAGTGGGGTAATCCACGCTGCCGTCTTCCAACATGGGGGTGGTCAAAGCCACAATGCTGCCGGTGATGGGTGTCATGTCCTGAGGTGCGGTCAAGATAAAACAATCATTCTAGCGATTGCAAACTTGGGTTCAGCTCAAAGCGTGTCCTTGGGGCCTGGGTACCTGATGTATTGACGGCCACGATACGTTGCACAAACCGCTCTGGACGGGTCAAAAAACCCTCCTCAAAAGCCACCACATGCAAATGCGCACACCTCGCCAACAGCTCGCCGGGTTGCAGTAAGAAGTCAGGACGCGAGGGTTTGCCTACCGTTTCATTGCCGGCGGCAAAGGTTTCGTAAATCAGCACACCACCAGGGGCTAAGCTGCCCATGATTTGCGGCCATAAAGCACGCCACAGGTAATTGGTCACCACAACTGCGCCAAATTGTCGGTCTTGAAGTGGCCAAGGCATTTCTTCAATGTCCGCTTGGGTGGTTTGACCAAAAGCGCTGGCAGCTGCAACGGCTTGAGCATCCCGATCCACACCGACCACGGTGTGACCTAGTTCAGCCAATAAACGCATGTGTCTGCCCCAGCCGCACGCCACGTCAAGCACCGTGGTGTGCTCACCAAGCAGATGCACCCAACGTCTCACCCAGGGAGACGCAGACTGCGCGGCGTGTGGGGCTAGGGGACGTGTCATGTCAAAAACAACCCCAGACTTGATTGGCCATATTCACCAAAAAGCTGGGCTGCAAATACAGGGACAAAACGGCCATCAAGATGGCACCACACGTTGTGGCGAGCAAAATTTGGCGTCTCCAAGGCTTCATCATGCAGCTGCCGCGCGAGGTTCTCGCTCAATAGGGGTCTCGCGCACAGGCAGATTGATCAAGGCTGCAAACACACCCAGTGCAATCGAGATGTACCAGACAATGTCGTAACTGCCCGTTTTGTCATACAGATAGCCACCCAGCCAAACCCCCATGAAACTGCCGATTTGATGACTGAAAAATACAAATCCGCTGAGCATTGACAAATGGGCCACACCAAATATTTGCGCAACTGCAGCGTTCGTCGGCGGAACGGTCGACAGCCACAACAGCCCCATGGCGGATGAAAAGACATACACGCTTAAGGGAGTGAGGGGCGCGATCAAAAATAAACCGATGGCGATCGCTCGTGAGAAGTAAATGAAAGACAGAATTTTGTGTTTGGCCAAACGCTGCCCTAACGAGCCTGCGATGTACGTGCCAACGACGTTGAACAAGCCAATCAGGGCCAGCGCCATGCTGGCTACTTCAGGCGACAAGCCCTTGTCCTTGAGGTAACTTGGCATGTGCACGCCAATGAAAACCACTTGGAAACCACAGACAAAATAACCGGCCATCAACAATTGAAAACTAGGGTAGGCAAAAGCCTCTCGCAAGGCATGGGAGATGGATTGATCTCTTTTGGGCTTGCCCCCATCAGCAAAGCCGGGCTCACGCAGGCCAAAGGCAAGTGGAATGACCATGATGGCCGCCAAACTCAGCATCACCAAGGCCTGTTGCCACCCATAGTTTTGGATCAAAAAACCCTCGGTTGGCACCATCAAAAATTGACCAAACGAGCCCGCGGCTGCAGCCACACCCATCGCCCATGAGCGCTTTTCAGGACTGACGTTGCGTCCAATGACCCCATAAATCACTGCATAGGTGGTTCCGGCTTGGGCAATTCCAATTAAAACGCCTGCAGTCGCAGTGAACAAAATTGGGGTGTTGGCGTAGGCCATGCCAACCAAGCCCATGGCATACAGCAGCGCGCCGGCCACGATGACCCGGAATGCCCCAAACCGATCGGCCAACATGCCCGAAAAGATACCCGTCAAGCCCCAGGTGATGTTTTGTATGGCAATGGCAAAGGCAAAAGTTTCTCGGCTCCAGTCTTGGGCCTGTGTGATCGGTTGCAGCCACAGGCCAAAGCCATGGCGCACGCCCATGGACAAAGTCACAACCGCAGCGCCGCAAATGAGCACCTGCCACATGGAGAGAGTTTTGGTAGTTGATTGGGTCATAGGAACCGACTTTAACTAAAACCTACAATGCCCGCCCATGGCAACCAAGCAACCCACCACTCCGCCCCAGTACTCAGAAGGGTCAATTCGTGTTCTCAAAGGACTCGAACCCGTCAAACAGCGCCCGGGCATGTACACCCGAACTGATAACCCCTTGCACATCATCCAAGAAGTGCTGGACAACGCAGCTGACGAAGCCTTGGCAGGGCACGGCAAGAAAATTGGCGTGATCTTGCACACCGACGGATCAGTCACCATCGATGATGACGGGCGCGGCATTCCGTTTGGCTTGCACCCTGAAGAAAAAGCACCAGTCATTGAGTTGGTTTTCACACGGCTGCACGCAGGTGGAAAATTCGACAAAGGCCAGGGGGGGGCTTACAGCTTTTCAGGCGGTTTGCATGGTGTGGGTGTGAGTGTGACCAATGCGCTGGCCAAGCGCATGGAGGTGACGTCCTACCGAGAAGGACAAGTCGCTCGTTTGGTTTTTTCTGCGGGTGATGTGGTCGAGCAGCTGACCTTGCGCCCTCAAAGCTCTGGAGAGCGCAAAACAGGCACTTCAGTACGCGTGTGGCCGGACGCCAAATACTTTGAATCTGCTGCATTGCCCATGAACGAGCTGGTCCATCTGCTGCGCAGCAAGGCCGTGTTGATGCCCGGTGTCAGCGTGACACTGAGCACCGAAAAAAGTAAAGAAACCCAAAACTGGCTCTATAAGGGGGGCCTGCGCGACTACTTGATGCAGTCGCTCAACGGCGAATTGGTCATTCCCATGTTCGAGGGCGATGGCTACGCCGACAGCAACCACGACAGCTTTGCCGAAGGCGAGGGCGCGGCCTGGGCAGTGGCGTTCACCGAAGATGGTCAGCCGGTGCGTGAGAGCTACGTGAACCTGATTCCCACCAGTGCGGGGGGCACCCACGACAGTGGCTTGCGAGACGGGTTGTTCACGGCGGTCAAGAGTTTTATCGAATTGCATGCCTTGCTGCCCAAAGGCGTGAAGTTATTGCCCGAAGATGTATTTGCACGTGCCAGCTATGTGCTGAGCGCAAAAGTTTTGGATCCGCAGTTTCAAGGGCAAATCAAAGAGCGCCTCAATTCGCGCGATGCGGTGCGCTTGGTCTCCAGTTATGTGCGCCCCACCATGGAGCTGTGGCTCAACCAACACGTGGAATACGGCAAAAAACTCGCAGAGCTGGCCATCAAAGCTGCGCAAAGCCGTCAAAAAGCGGGGCAAAAGGTTGAAAAGCGCAAAGGCTCTGGTGTGGCTGTGTTGCCTGGCAAACTGACCGATTGCGAGAGCAAGGACATCGCCCACAACGAGGTGTTTTTAGTCGAGGGCGACTCAGCCGGGGGCAGCGCCAAGATGGGTCGAAACAAAGAGAATCAGGCCATCTTGCCGCTTCGCGGCAAAGTCCTCAACACGTGGGAGGTCGAGCGTGATCGCTTGTTTGCCAACAACGAAATTCATGACATTTCGGTGGCTATCGGCGTTGACCCACACGGCGCCCTTGACAGCCCCGACCTGAGCGGCTTGCGCTACGGCAAGATCTGCATTTTGAGCGATGCCGATGTGGATGGCTCGCACATTCAAGTGCTGCTGCTCACGCTGTTCTTTCGACACTTCCCCAAACTCATCGAGATGGGGCACGTGTTTGTGGCGCGCCCCCCTTTGTTTCGAGTCGATGCCCCGGCGCGTGGCAAAAAACCCGCCTCCAAGGTCTACGCCTTGGACGAGGGCGAACTCACCGCCACGCTGGACAAGCTGCGAAAAGACGGCGTGCGCGAAGGTTCGTGGAGCATCAGCCGCTTCAAGGGCTTGGGCGAAATGAGCGCCGAGCAGCTGTGGGACACCACCCTCAACCCAGACACCCGCCGTTTGATGCCAGTGCAACTGGGGGTGCTGGACTTTTTGCAGACCGAAGGCTTGATCACCCAACTCATGGGCAAAGGCGAAGCCGCCGCCCGTCGTGAGTTGATGGAACTGCATGGCGATTCGATTGAGATTGACGTATGACCGACTTGTTCACCCCAGACCTGCCCACCTCTGACAACGAGGGCGACATTGCGCTGGGCCACTATGCCCAGCGCGCTTACCTAGAGTACGCCTTGAGCGTGGTCAAAGGCCGTGCCTTGCCCGATGTGTGCGATGGCCAAAAACCGGTGCAACGGCGCATTCTGTATTCCATGTCGCGCATGGGATTGGGCTTTAGTGGCCCCAACAACAACACGGGGGCCAAACCCGTCAAGTGCGCCCGCGTGGTGGGTGATGTGCTGGGCCGCTACCACCCCCACGGCGACAGCGCCGCGTACGAAGCGCTGGTGCGTATGGCGCAAGACTTTGCGCAACGCTACCCGCTGATTGACGGGCAAGGCAACTTTGGCTCTCGCGACGGCGACGGCGCTGCAGCCATGCGCTACACCGAAGCCCGCTTGGCCAAAATCACCACACTGCTGCTGGAGGAAATTGACGAAGGTACTGTGGACTTTCAGCCCAACTACGACGGCTCCACTGAAGAGCCCAAGCAGTTACCCGCGCGCTTGCCTTTTAACTTGCTCAATGGCGCAAGCGGCATTGCCGTGGGCATGGCCACCGAAATTCCAAGTCACAACCTGCGCGAAGTGGCTGATGCATGCGTGGCCCTGATCAAGTCGCCCAAGCTCAGCGACCAAGAGTTGCTGCAGATCTTGCCCGCACCCGACTACCCAGGCGGGGGCCAAATCATCAGCAGCGCCTCAGACATTGCCGACGCCTACCGCACTGGACGCGGTTCGCTCAAAGTGCGTGCCCGTTGGGTGATTGAGGACTTAGCCCGCGGCCAGTGGCAACTGGTGGTCAATGAATTACCCCCCGGTGTGAGCAGCCAACGCGTGCTTGAAGAAATCGAGGAACTGACCAACCCCAAAGTCAAAGCGGGCAAAAAAGCCCTCAGCGCGGACCAAACCCAGCTCAAAACCTCGGTTCTTGCGGTATTGGATGTCGTGCGTGATGAGTCAAGCAAAGACGCCCCGGTGCGTTTGGTATTTGAGCCCAAAACCCGCACCATCGAGCAGCAAGAACTCATCACCACCTTGTTGGCGCATACCAGCTTGGAAACCTCTTCGTCAATCAACCTCACCATGGTGGGCTTGGACGGACGTCCGGTGCAAAAGTCCTTACGCGACATGCTCACAGAGTGGATCGAGTTTCGTCAAACCACCATCTTGCGTCGCTCGCAGCACCGTTTGAACAAAGTGCTCGAGCGCATCCATATTTTGGAGG
Source organism: uncultured Burkholderiales bacterium (assembly GCA_903906635.1). Taxonomy (GTDB): domain Bacteria; phylum Pseudomonadota; class Gammaproteobacteria; order Burkholderiales; family Burkholderiaceae_C; genus Limnohabitans. The sequence goes on from CAIVLE010000160.1 coordinate 28,895, forward strand.
GTCGCCAGCTGGTCTTGCTCAACATTGACGA
>CAIVLE010000161.1 GCA_903906635.1 uncultured Burkholderiales bacterium
CCCACAGTGAGTTATCGAGCTTGGCGGGCACACTGATGTGCAAATCAATGTCGCCCCCCTTGGCCGCATCGTCCAGGCGTGAGCCAAACCAAGCGCACGCAAACCCCATCATCGCATCACCGCTTCACCTCATAGTGCTTGCGCAGCCAGCGTGATGACTTGAATGGCTTGGGGGATCAAACGCGTGGTTTTGATCTTGGTTCGAGCACCGCCGAGCTGGTGAGGCCCTGGTGAGGCCCTGGTGAGGCTCTGATTAGGCCCGGGCAAGGCCCTAGATCAAGCCTGCACCACTTCAAAACTGGTGGTGATCTCTGCCGTCTTGCCCAGCATGATGCTGGCCGAGCAATATTTGTCGTGACTCATGGCAATCGCACGCTCCACGGCCGAGGCAGGAATGTCTTTACCAGTGACAGTGAAGTGCATGTTGATATGGGTAAACACCTTGGGGTCAACATCCGCACGGGTGCTGGTAAGTAACACGCTGCAGCCGCGCACATCGTGGCGCCCGCGCTTCAAAATCAGCACCACGTCATAGGCGGTGCACCCACCCGTGCCGGCCAAGACGGTTTCCATGGGCCGAGGGGCCAGGTTTTGGCCGCCATTTTCAGGCTTGGCTGCGTCAGGGGCACCATCCATCACGATGGTGTGCCCACTGCCTGTTTCAGCCACAAACCCCATGCCGGAGCGGGTACCGCTTTGACCAGTCCAACTGACGGTGCATTCCATGTCTGAGTCTCCTTGAGGCGAGTAGGTGAGTGAGTGATCAAGTCAATCAAAGCGAACAATTGTGAATGAAAAAAACATATGGGTTTAAAAATATGTTTACACTCTCAGCTTGTCTCCTCCACCCTCAAAAGTGGATTTACCCCCGAGTCGCAAGACTCGGGGTTTTTTTTATGCCCGCTGCTGCGCTGCTTGCTGCAAACAGGCGTCGAGCACCCGCTGGCGCATCTCGTTGCGTCGTCGAAGTTGAGATCTCTTGCTCGAAGCCACTTCACTCTCTGGACGAGGCTGCCAGTCCAGCGGCAGCGTCCAATGCTCGGGCGTCAACGGCTCTTGTGCGCCAAGCTCTTGCCACAAGGCGTCGTAGCTCATGCCCACGCGCTGAGACAAGCTGGTGTAGCCCGCATAGGCATGGCCCTTGTCACTCACGCCCACCAGCCCCGACAAACCCCAACCTTGGGCCAAGCCTTGCAGCGCATTGAGCAACACACCGCTGGGTCGCGTGCGCTCCATCAATTGGGTGAAGTCTTTGACCAAGTCTTTGCCCTCTTGCGAGCCTTGCACATTGCCAACCACCAAAACATGCGAGGAGGAATTGCCGCCCACCAACTGGTGGGGCAACACGCTGAAGGCGCAACGCATGACGGCCTGACCATCAAGCTCTAAGTGCAGCTCAAGCTCCCCCTCACGACTGAGCACACGCCCCGGGCGCAGCATCACACGCACTTGGCGCTCTTTGAGGGTCAACTCACACAAAGCCAGACCATTGCGGGCGTACCAATCGATGACACGTGCCGCGCTCACGGTGTGCGTCAACCAGGTGAAGTGAGCCACTTCTGCCGCCTTGCGGCTTGACGCGTCCAAGCCGGTCCACAGATAGGCGCGGGTGCAACGCAGCAGCAGCAGCGGATCGGACTCGAGCAACTGCACCAAGCCCAGAGCGTTGAAGTTTTCGTGCAGCGCCTCGATGTGCGTGCGCTGCCACAGGTAGCGCAGATTGAACTTCAAGCGACGCTTGAAGGTTTGCAGCGATCCCCCGGCGCCATCGTCGGTTTGTTGGAATAAAGAGGCGGCGGTGGGTAGCACGGAGCGGGCGTGTGTTGGTAAAACTGTCAGTGTAGTGGCTCAGGCATAAGAGACAATTGCTTCATGTCTACCCGTACCGCCAAAACCCGCGCCCTCACCCCTGCCGACTACCTCAAAAAAATCTTGACCGCACGCGTGTACGACGTGGCTCAAGAGTCGGCACTGGAAGTGGCCAAGAACCTGAGCCGTCGCCTGCACAACACCGTGCTCTTAAAGCGTGAAGACCAGCAACCGGTGTTCAGCTTCAAGTTGCGCGGCGCGTACAACAAGATGGCGCACTTGACGCCAGAGCAACTCAAAAAAGGCGTCATTTGCGCCTCGGCTGGGAACCACGCCCAAGGCGTGGCGCTGGGCGCGAGTCGCTTGGGGGCCAAAGCGGTGATCGTGATGCCTGTCACCACCCCGGCCGTGAAGGTCGAGGCCGTCAAAGCCCTGGGGGCAGAGGTGGTGCTGCAAGGCGACAGCTACTCCGACGCCCACCAACACGCACTCACGCTCGAGAAGAAAAACGGCATGACCTTTGTGCACCCGTTTGACGACCCCGAGGTGATTGCAGGCCAAGGCACCATCGCCATGGAGATGCTGCGCCAGCACCAAGGCCCGTTGGACGCGGTGTTCGTGGCCATCGGCGGGGGCGGTTTGATTTCTGGCGTGGCCAATTACATCAAGGCGGTGCGCCCTGAAATCAAAGTCATCGGCGTGCAAATGGACGACTCCAGCGCCATGATGCAGTCTGTCGCCAAAGGCCAACGCGTGACCCTGAGCGATGTGGGCTTGTTCTCCGACGGCACCGCGGTGAAGTTGGTGGGCGAAGAGACCTTTCGGATCTCACGCAAGCTGGTCGACGGCTTCATCACCGTCAACACCGACGCGGTGTGTGCCGCCATCAAAGACGTGTTCGTTGACACCCGCAGCATCGTCGAGCCTGCGGGTGCGCTGGCAGTCGCCGCCATCAAACAGTACGTGGCCGAGCACAAGACCAAAGGCGAGACCTACGCGGCCATTTTGTGCGGCGCCAACATGAACTTCGATCGCCTGCGCTTTGTGGCCGAACGCGCCGAAGTGGGCGAAGAGCGCGAGGCCTTGTTTGCCGTCACCATCCCAGAGCGCCCAGGCGTCTTGCGCCAATTTTGCGAACTCATTGGCAAGTTACCCAGCTTTGGCGGGGGCAAATCGTCACGCCAAGTCACCGAATTCAACTACCGCATGAGCGACCAAGCCCGAGCTCACGTTTTCTTGGGTCTGACCACAGGCGTGCGGGGCGAGAGCAGCAAGATGGCTGCGCACTTCACCAAGCACGGCTTTGAGGCCATTGACCTCACCCACGACGAACTGGCCAAAGAACACATCCGCCACATGGTGGGGGGCCACTCGGCGCTGGCTCAAGAGGAGCGTTTGTTGCGGTTTGAGTTTCCGGAGCGCCCAGGTGCTTTGATGAAGTTCTTACTGGCCATGCGCCCGGGCTGGAACATCAGCTTATTTCACTACCGCAACCAAGGGGCCGACTACGGCCGCATCTTGATGGGGCTGCAAGTGCCCAAGTCCGACACCCAAGCCTTTGCCAAGTTTTTGTCCGCTCTGGGCTACCCCTATGTGGAAGAGACCCACAACCCCGCCTACCGTTTGTTTTTGCAGCGTTAAGGGCTCAGGCGGGCGGGGATGGCTGAACTTATTTCGAACTTATTTCGAACTTATTACAAACCTATTACGAACTTATTTTTTAGCCGGCAGTTCAAGCGTCAAGACCGCGGGGCCTTGCAGGCTGGCCCCCAAATTGACGCGTCGGCCTTGGGTCGACTGCAGCACCAAACCTTCGGCCACCACCGCGCCCACACGCACGGGCTTGGCGGGTTTGCCGTCTAGCGCAATCAGTGCAGCCCCCTCATAGGGCCCACCGGTGAGCACCCCCAAAAGCTGGAAGCGACTCGCCAAGCTCGGTGCGGCCACCTCAGCCACAGGTTGAGCACCCAAGCTGCGCGCGGCACCCTCCATGTTGACTTCAGCGGCTGGCGTATGTGCCGATGGGCTCAGGGGTTCGGGCCCAGCGCTCACTGGCCCACGCAACCCCCAGGCCAGCGCAGAAAAAGCGGCCAGCGTCCACACCGCCCACGAAGCGGTGCGCACCAACAAAAATGGATGACGGGTCTGCAACATACGCGGATTATGATTCAGCGCATGAAGAACCTTCCAAGAGCCAAGCGCCAGCGCGGCTTTACCCTGATTGAGTTGATGGTGGTGCTGGCCATTTTGGGCGTGCTGGCCGCCCTGATCGTGCCCAACGTCCTGGACCGCGCTGACGACGCGCGCAGCACCGCTGCGCGCACGGATGTGAACAACCTCATGCAAGCCCTCAAGCTCTACCGCTTGGACAACCAGCGTTACCCAGCGGCTGAACAAGGCCTGCAAGCCTTGGTGGTCAAACCCAGCACAGGCCCCGTGCCTTTGAACTGGAAGCCCTACTTGGACAAGTTGCCCAATGACCCCTGGGGCCGGCCTTACCAGTACATGTTCCCTGGCGTCAAAGGCGAGGTCGATGTGCTGTCCCTGGGTGCTGACGGGCAACCCGGTGGCGAAGGCAAAAACGCCGACATCGGCAGCTGGCAGTAAGTCCTCAGCGCATGCAGCGCCAACGTGGCCTGACCCTGTTGGAGCTGCTCGTGGTGCTGGCCATCATCGGCTTGACTTTGGCGGGGGTGGCCCTGAGCTTGCGCGACAGCAACCAAACCCAGCTCGAACTCGAGGCCCAACGCCTGATCGCCCACCTTGAAGCTGCGCGCGCACAGTCGCGCACCCGTGGCATGCCTGTGGTCTGGCGCAGCACGCCCACTGGCTATACCTTGGAGACGGCGCAACCCGACAAACAGCCCCCCCTTGAGCACCACTGGCTCATCCCTGGCATGCAAACAAGCCCCCCAGCCACCCAAGTGGTGCTGGGGCCAGAACCCATCATCACGCCGGCGAGCATCACCTTGATGGCGCCTCCCACCACGGGCACCAGCCCCCTGACACGGCGCATTGCCACCGACGGGCTGCGCCCTTTTGAGGTGCAGCCGTGACGCGCCAGCGAACCCTGTATTCAAGCCAAGGCTTCACCTTGATTGAAGTCTTGGTGGCGCTGGCCATCGTGGCCTTGGCCTTGATGACGGGCATGAAAGTCAGTGGCGCTTTGGTCTTTAACGCGCAGCGACAAACCCAAGTATTGCTGGCACAAATTTGCGCCGATAACGCCATTCACCAACTGCGCCTATCCCAACAATTGCCCGGCGTGGGCGAGACCCGTGTGGCCTGCGTGCAAGCCCAGCACAACCTCGAAGTGGCGCTGACGGTGCGCAGCACACCCAACCCCTCGTTTCGCCGTGTCGACGCCCAGGTCTTTGATGCCCAAACGCCCATCTTGCGCGTGGCCACGGTGCTGGGTCGCTATTAGTTCAGCATGATTAGGCCACCATGAAAAACCAACGAGGCTTCACCTTGATCGAACTGCTCATCGCCCTCACCGTCATGGCGGTGATGGCAGGGCTGAGCTGGCGTGGCATCGATGGCCTGCTGCGCACGCGCGAGGCCACCCAACAGCGGGTTGACCAAGCCGCCGTGCTGCAAACCGTGCTGGCCCAATGGAGCGCCGACCTCGACGCCATGCAAGCGGTGCCCGGCATCAGTGAGGCGGGCGTGCAGTGGGATGGACAAGTGCTGCGCATCATGCGGCGCAGCAGCGCTTGGCGAGGCGACGCCCGCGACCCCGGCATGTGGGTGGTGGCATGGACGCGCCAAGGCACCAGCCCAGGCCAATGGGTGCGCTGGCAATCGCCTGCCTTGACCGAGCGCACCGCCCTTGAGCAAGCCTGGCAACAAGCCGCGCGTTGGGGCCAAAACCCCAGCACCGAGGACCTGGCGCGCCAGACCTTGCTGACGCCACTGGAGCAGTGGCAGCTGGTGTACTTTCGGGGCAACGCGTGGACCAACCCCTTGTCGAGCGCCGCCGTCACCGCCAGCCCCAGCGAGGCAGCTACGGCGGGCGCCCCCTCCGTGGGCAACAGCACGCCAGACGCCATCCGCTTGTTGCTGGATCTGCCCGCCAGCACGGGCTTGGGTGGGCGGCTGACACTGGACTGGGTGCGGCCCAACTTCAGCAACACCAAGTCATGACCCAGCGGCACCACGCCCCCCCTTCCCAACGAGGCGCTGCCTTGTTGGCGGCCATGCTCACGGTGGCCTTGGTGGCCACCTTGGCAGCGGGCGCGTTGTGGCAGCAGTGGCGCAGCAGCGAAATCGAAGGCGCGGAACGACAACGCGCCCAAGCCCGTTGGTTGCTGGTCGGGGCGCTGGATTGGGCACGCGTCATCTTGCGCGAAGACGCTCGCGCTGACACCGCCAACACGGCCACCGACCATTTGGCAGAGCCTTGGGCCGTGCCCTTGCAAGAGGCGCGTTTGTCGAGCTTCTTGTCGGCGCTGCCTGACGCCAGCAGCAACTCCAACGACGACGACCAACTCGCCCAACAGGTTTTTTTGTCGGGTCAGATCAACGATTTGCAAGCCCGGCTCAATGTCACCAACTTGCTCGAGAGCGGCCGCATCAGCCCCCCCGCCTTGGCAAGCTTTGCGCGTTTGTTTGAGGCCTTGAATCTGCCGCCCGAGCAACTGAGCGTGCTGGCACAAGGCCTTGAGAACGCGCAGCGCAAATCCAACCCCGCCCAGTCCCCGCTGATGCCACAGCGGGTGAGCCAGCTGAGCTGGCTGGGCGTGTCCAGCGACACCTTGAACCGGCTGACCCCCCACATCACGGTACTGCCGGTGCGCACACCGGTCAACGTGAACACCGCCAGCGCCGAGGTGTTGTACGCCAGCGTGAACGCACTGAGCTTGGCCGATGCCCAGCGTTTGGTGGCGCTTCGCAGCCGCACCCACTGGAGCAGCTTGGCTGATTTTCAGAAAGCGGTCGGCGCCGCCGCCATGTCCGAGGGCGACAACACGCGCAGCGTGAACACCCACTTCTTTGAAGTCTGGGGCCGCCTGCGCATGGCCAACACCCTGGTGCAAGAGCGCTCTGTGGTGCAGCGTGACCAAACCGAGGTCAAAGTGCTCTGGCGCGAGTCGGGTATGTGGGCGGGCCAAGCGAGCCCGTCTCTACAATGACCGATCCATGTTGATCATCGCCCTTGACCACTCTTTGACCGCCCAGACGAGCGAGCTCGCGTACGTGCTCTCGGACGGACACAGCGTGCTGCGAAGCGCCACGGGGGCACCCGCCACCTTGTCCCAGCACGCAGGTGAAGTGGTGGCGGTGGTGCCACACAGCCGTCTGTCGTGGATGGCGGTGCAACTGCCCCCTGGCAGCCACGGCGCGCGCTTGGAGGCGGTGGTCCAAGGCCTGCTGGAAGAGCGGGTGCTCGAGGACTTGACACAACTGCATTGGGTGCTTGCCGAGCCAGCCCAGGCTCTGGCCCGAAGCGGGGGCCAGGCGTTGGTGGCCCTGTGCGACGCGCAGTGGCTGCGCCAAAGCCTGGCCCCGTTGCAAGCCGCTGGCTTGACCGTGCAGCGCTTGGTGCCTGAAATTTGCCCCAGTGACATCCCCACGCTGCACGTCACGGGTACGCCGGACCACGCGCTGTGCCTGCTCAGCCACGCAACGGGCGTGTTGGCTTTGCCACCCAACACCGCCCAATGGCAGGCGTTTGCGCCTCTGAGCGACCCACAGCTCCAGATCTACGCTGAGCCGGCCATGGTGGCGCGCGTTCAACAGCAGTTTCAGCACCAACCCGAGCTGCAAAGCGCAGCGCAACGCTGGTTGGCAGCAGCCCACCAGACCCAGTGGAACTTGGCCCAAGGCGAATGGGCACAAGGCCATGCACAACGCCTGCAACGCTGGCTGCAAAGCAGCTGGCAGACCTTGCGTCACCACCCCCAGTGGCGCCCGGTGCGCTGGGGCTTGGTGGTGCTGGTGGCCGTACAACTGATCGGCCTCAACGCCTTGGCTTGGCGAGAACAACGCGCCCTGGCACAACAGCTGGCGGCCTTGCCGGCCGTCTTGACCAGCACTTTTGCGCACATCTCACTGGTGGTGGATGCGCCGCTACAAATGCGGCGTGAACTCAACGCCTTGAAGCAAGCCTCTGGCAGCCCCGCCAGCGATGACTTGGAGCCCTTATTGGCGGCTTTGGCCAGCGTGTTGCCGGCAGACCAAACACCCAGCCAATTGCACTTTGCCGACCGAGTCTTGCGCGTGCAAGGGCTGCGCCTGAACACCCAGCAAAGTCAACACGCCCACCCAGCGCTGCACGCCCTGGGCTTGAGCTTGCGCCAAGAGGGTGAAGACACCTGGCTGCTCCAAGGCGAGGCCACCCGATGAGCACCAGCCGAGTCCCTGGGCACAGCACACGCGAGGCACTGCGCGCGCGCTGGCAAGCGCTCTCCAGCAGCGAACAACGCAGCCTGACTGGGTTGGCTTGGGTGCTGAGCCTGGCACTGCTCTACAGCGTGGCCCTCGCACCCGCTTGGCGCACCTTGACACACAGTCACGCGCAACGAGAGCAACTCAACCAACAACTGGCTCAGATGCAAGCCTTGCAAGCGCAGGCCCAAGCCCTGCAACAACGCACGCCCCTGTCGCGCGACGAAGCGCTACGCGCCCTGCAAAGCCTGAGTAAAGGGGCGGGCTCTGGGCTACAACTCACGGTGCAAGGAGAACGTGTGTCGGTGCAAGTCACTGCCCTGCCCGCCAGCGCCTTGGCGCAATGGCTGCAGATGGCGCGCACTCAAGCCCAAAGCTTGCCTGTAGAGGCGCACCTGAGCCAAGCCAAAGCGACCAGCCCTGGCGCTTCGATCAGCTGGAGCGGCTCACTCGTGCTGAGCTTGCCCAGCCGACTCAGCCCGCCCGGTAAAGCCCCCTGAGGTAGCCTCCCTTGACTTTGGCACGCGGCCCCTACCCTGAACTGCGCTCAGCGCGCAGCAGCGCGGCTGCGGCTCACAGCACGCGATGGGCCTGGCTCGGTGTATTGACTGGGCTGGTGGTGGGCCTGATCACTCAGGCACCAGCGCCTTGGCTGGCTCACGGTGTCGCACAACTGAGCCACCACCGTGTGTTGCTCAACCACGCACAAGGCACGGTGTGGAACGGCTCGGCCCACTGGGTGCTCAGCCCTGGCATGCACAACGGGGAGCCTGCCGCCCCAAACACCCAAGCCGCTTTGCCCACCCCCGTGCGCTGGCGGCTGCATCCTCAGTGGCATGCTGGCATTTCGCTGGTGCTGGAGCTCAGCGCCGAGTGCTGCACCACTGAACCCCTAGAACTTGCGCTGTCGCCGCTGTGGGGCGGTGTGCGCGTGGACGTGAACGACCAACACTCCCAGTGGCCGGCCCAGTGGCTGGTGGGTTTAGGCGCTCCGTGGAACACCATCCAGCCACAGGCCCAGGTGCAACTGCGCACCCAAGGCCTGCGCTGGCAAACCCAAGCCGGACAAGAACAGCTGCAGGGGCTGGGCGAGCTGCAAGTGCAACAGTTGAGCACCCGCTTGTCCACCCTGCGCCCCTTGGGGAGTTACCGCATACAAGTGCGCGGCGGTGACACAATGGCCATAACGCTTGACACCTTAGAGGGCAGCTTGCAGCTCCAAGGCAGCGGTCAGTGGGTCAACCACCGCTTGCGTTTTCAAGGCGAGGCATCTGCTGCACCTGAGTTCGAAGCCGCGCTCTCTAATTTGCTCAACATCCTGGGTCAACGCCGGGGTAACAAATCCATCATGGAACTGAGTTAAGACCTATGTCGCAAGCCCATCCCCTCAAGCCCTCTTTGATGCCAACTCCTATGTCACGCCTGATGTCAACCCGCAAGCCCCACACCCCATGCCCACCCAGGGCTTTGCGATGGGCGCTCAGCCTGGCTTTGGGCTTGGGGCAGGTGCCCGTCATAGGCGTGGGCGTGGGCGTGGGCGTGGGCGTGGGCGTGGGCCTGGGCGTGGCGCATGCCGCGGGCCCCGCCACCAAAGCAGCTGCTCCGCAACCCATCACCCTGAACTTTGTCAACGCAGACATCGAAAGCGTGGCCCGCACGCTGGCCACCTTGTCCAACAAAAACTTGGTGGTTGACCCCCGCGTCAAAGGCACGCTCAACCTCAGCACCGAGTTGCCCGTCTCGCCCACTGAGGCGTGGACTCAGTTCTTGGCCGCGCTGCGTTTGCAAGGCTTTGCGGTGGTGGAGACCCAAGGCTTGTTCAAGGTGGTGCCCGAGGCCGATGCCAAGCTGCAAGGCGGCAGCGTGCAGCAAATTCCAAACCCGAGTGCAGCGCAAGGTAGCTCACCAGGCACTATTCAAGGAACCCCTCAGGGCCCCTCTGGCGGCCAGGTGGTCACGCACATTTTCAAGCTCAACTTTGAGCAAGCCAACAACCTGGTGCCGGTGCTGCGCCCCCTCATCAGCCCCAACAACACCATCAACGTCAACCCCGGCAACAACTCGCTGGTGATCACCGACTACGCCGACAACTTGCAACGCATGGCGCGCATCATTGCAGCGTTGGATGTCTCCAATGCCAGCGATGTGGAAGTGGTCCCCCTCAAGCACGCCATCGCGGTGGACTTGGCACCTTTGGTGACCCGGCTGATCGAGTCCAGCAGCACCTCTTTTGCCACAGCCGCCACGCCCACCCCCGGTCAAAGCGGGAGCGACTACAAAACCACCTTGCTGGCCGAGCCGCGCAGCAACGCCTTGATCGTGCGCGCTGCCAACCCCGCGCGCTTGGCGCTGGTGCGCGCTTTGATCGACAAGCTCGATCAGCCCGGCACCAGCGCGCCCAGTGGCAACATCCATGTGGTGTATCTTAAAAACGCCGATGCCACCAAACTCGCTGCCACCTTGCGCGCAGCCGTCAGCGGCGGCTCGGCGCTCACCAGCAC
>CAIVLE010000162.1 GCA_903906635.1 uncultured Burkholderiales bacterium
TTGTCTGCGGCCAACCCCTATCTGGATCAAGCAACGAGCGATGTAGGCGCTACAGCCAGCGGATTGATGAACCCGTACATGACCAACGTGGTCAATGCGCTTGGTGACTCCGGTCAGCGCAACATCCAGCAAAACTTGGCACCCGGCGCGACCGCTGGTGCAGTAGGCTCCGGCCAGTTTGGCTCCAAGCGCGGTGCTGAGGTGCTGGGCCAGACCATGAGCAATGCTGACCGCGACATCCTGAACGCGCAAGCTTCTGCCTTGGGCACCGGCTACAACACAGCCCTGCAAACCGCGTTGGGAGAGAAGCAAGTCGCCAACACCGCAGGATCGACCGCAGCCAATGCCGCCTCCGCAGGCCAGCAGAACCTGACTCAGGCTGGATCAGCGCTGGGCAACCTTGCTTCTACCAACCAAAACCTGAACCTGAACGACATCAATGCCCAAGCTACCTTGGGCGCACAGCAGCAGACCATCAATCAGAACCAGCAACTGTTCCCGTTGAACAACTTGTCCACCCTGTCCGGCATGCTGCGCGGATACAGTGTCCCCATGTCCACGACCGCCACAAACACCGCCCAGATGTCGCCTTTGTCGGCTCTGGCGGGTGCAACCGCTGGAACCGTTGGGTTGTTTACGGCAGGGCAAAACGGTCAAACGCCTTTTGACTCTTTGCAGGCCGCATACAACAAGCTCACAGGCAGCAACTCCACGTCTTCGGGCAATACCGTGCCAGACACTACAACTGGCGGCGGTATCACCACTCCCGGAACGCCGCCGCCTCCAAATGTCTCCCCCGGCCCTGTCGGCAACGGATACACCAACGACAACAGTGCAACCGATAATCCTGCGGCTCATCCCGGTGAGACTTGGAACCCAGAAACCGGGTCTTGGGAATACCCTTACTAAGGACTGAACATGGCTGAACAACAATCAGGGTTAAATTCCCTATCGCAGGCTAATTTTTTTGGTCAACCATCAGAGGCGCAACAAGGAATTCTTGATGCCACGCAAGCGGCTCAGGATGCCTTGGAGCAGCGCTACGCCAACCCTAACTGGTTCAAGGTAGCTGCGGGCTTTCTGAAGCCTCAATTGGGTGGCTTTGGTGCGTCCTTGGGCTCCGCCTCTGAAGCGCTTGGTGATTGGACGGAAAAACAGCGTGAAAACCAACTTCCAATTGCACAGTACCGCGCTCAAGTGGCTTTGATGAAAAATCAAATGTCACAAAATCAAACTGTCAACGACTTGGTTGCCAATCACAAGGGGCCGATTACTGAGGATTTGGTGCAACAGGCCGTATCACGCGCACCAGATGCACCGGCAACAAAGGGTTTGCAGGCTTCTCTGAAAACTCAAAACGAACGCTTGGTTTTGGAGCAAAAAAATCAAGAGTTGGCATTATCCAAACTCAATGCCACGATTGCAAGCAATCAAATCCCCACTGATGCGCAATACTTTGCGGCTGGCGTTCCCATTCCCGGAAAATCACCGAGCACGACTGGCGGCGATGCAAACGCAAAGACAAATGCACCGCCTTCAGGCCCCATCAGCGTTCCATCAGACTCATTTTTGGATGCTACCCACAACATTGAAAATCCGGGCAACCTGCCTAAAGCACAAACGCCTGTGGCAGGTGCTGGTCGAGGTAGCCAAGGTGTATCGGAAAAAAATACCGCCCCTCAACAAGGGCCGGGTCAATTCACGCAAGGCACCTTGAAAGATATTGCTGCACGCTATCCCAATGTTGGTGACCCCCAAGACTATGGAAGGCCCGGTAAGGATGACACTACCAATGCTTTTGATGCTGCGCTGTTGGCGGACAACCATGCCAAATTGACAGCCTCTGGCATTACGCAGCCTACCGCCTTGGATCACCGTCTTGCGTGGCATTTTGGGGCCGATAAGGTTCAGCAATTGGATGCTGCGCCACCCACAACCACCTTGGGTTCCTTGTTCACCACAAAAGACTCTGATGGCAACTTGGTTCCAAACACGGATTTGTTGAAAAAGAACAATTTGTCCGAGAACATGACTGTGCAAGAACTCAAAAACATTGAGGCAGGAAAGTTGCGAGCTAATGGGTTGAACCCCACTCTTCCCGTGCAATTTGGTACACCGCCTACCGCTGAAGACAATTCACCATTCCCTGCTGTTGTTCCTTCGATTGCCTCATCGGAACTGACCGGCTTGTCCCCAGAAATTCGCAAGCAAAAACTGGATGCGCAGCAAAAGAGGGCTGATGCGCAAGAAACACAAAGCAATGCGAATTTGTCCGCTCTTGCCCCCTATGGGAGCACTGCTGCAACCGAGCTTTTTAACCACGCCAAGGCCGCTGAACAACAAATCAACGGAAACAGGTATGCGGCAGAGCAGGTACACAATGTTTTGGGCGCCGACAAAAATGGGGACTTGATGGCTCAAGTGTTGCAAACCGCAAAAGCTGGTATGCAATTCAATGGCGGCATCTTGCAAGGCTCGTTAAGCCTACCAGCCGATGTGTGGAAAACCGCAGGTCTTGATCCAAAATTAACATCGTATGCCAATGACTTGGTGACCCATTACCTCATCATGCAATCGGCCAAAGCACGTCTTGCTGGCGGGAACATCACCCAAACCCCAGTGGCTGAGTTTACGGCCTTGCAAAATGCCAACGCCAATTTGCATCAGCCTTGGGACAGTGCGTTGCATAGCGTCCGACAAGACCTCGTGGATACAAGTTACAAGCAACAAATGTACAAAACTTTTCAACAAGAGATGGGAAGGGTCGCACCCGGAGAGTTGGCTCCAGTGACTGCGGTGTACACGCATTCTCAAAAATTACGCAATTTGAATGACGCGTGGGTTCAGCATAGCGCCCTAATAAATGGAAATCGTGAAAAGGAGCGTAATGCTCCCACCGGCCCTCAATAATTTTTTGGAGTTCATATGGCTGAAGCAATCAATCCTGAAATACAAAAAATCATTGATGAAACTACAAAGCAGGTAGGAGATTTGGGGTTACAACAAAATTCTACAAATGCTGCACCTTCACCCTATGCCAAAGATTTTGACTTTGGAAGTGGGGGGAATGACTGGGGTGCGCCTTCTGTACCCAAAAAATCAGACTCTGGCAATGGAGTTGCTGCCACCTTGGGTGCCGGTGCAGGAGCACTTGCAAGACTGTTTGGTGTTAATGCTGGGGATCGTTTTGTAAGCCTTGATCCCAATTTATTTGCGCCCGCAACAACTGCATCTACAACACCAACACCAGTAGACCAGTCACACCCTCTTGACCCTCATATTGAGGCCGCAAGGGCTGACCTTGATAATTCTCGCCAGCTTGCGGATGCAGAGCTTAGAAGGGTTACTGGTGATCCAAGGGCGACAACAGCCGGTTATACGCAAGAACAAATTGATCGTTTGTTTGCCGGTGGTAACCGCAGCACTCTTGACACATCTGGTCGTGGTCGTCAGGGGACGTATCAAAACGAAACCTCCAGACTGGCAGATGTCAATAGCCTGAACCGAGAAAATTTGGGGAAGGCGGGGCTAGACCCAAGGGTAGCAATAAGCGATGCTGGGCCTATGGTGACCTTAGACAGTGGTTTACAAGTACCCCCCCAAACTGCGCTTGAGTTGAGTCACCAACAACAAGAAAATGCCAATGAAAACGCTCGTCTTTTGGCTCGACAGAATGCGGCTTCGTTAACAGAAAAACAGCAAAATCTTGCAATGCTGGAAAATGAACGCGCCAATGATCAAGGACGGCAATCGCAAGCTGCCATCCAAAGCGAGGCCGATGCTGCGCGGGCGGCTCGTATCAAAGGATATGCCGGGGGTGCTGGAAAGGTGGCTTTAAGTGCGGCTGGATTAGCTGAAGCTTTTCCAATGGCAAAAAAAATGTATGAGGACTACAACGCCAAAAAACCCTTAGATTGGACGGAAGCGGCCAGCCTTGCTGGTGGTTTAGCATCTGGGTTTGGTGGTGTTAAAACTGGGGTTTTGGGTCAGTTGGCGCAAATTCCATATGCTTACAAGCACCGCGATGAAATAGCACGAGCAATGAACATGGAGGATGTAATGCCAGACACAATGCGGACATCACTGGCTCCGGGAGAAGGCAAAGAACCAGCCTTCCCTTTGCTTCAAAAGCCTTAATTCTTGGTTGCTAAAAACAACAGCAAGTAAATGATTGCGTTCACAATCAAAAATCGGATAACAAGGTTCATCAGTTCCTCCAGATCACGTTAGTTGTCTCCCTGACGTGAGGGCATTGCAGTTGCCCTATTTGGCCCCTACCGTCAAAAGTAGGGGCCTCTTTTTTAAGTTGCTGATTCAATGCGTTGATCAAGCCACGCATCAAGTGCATCGTGCAGTGCCTTGCGGTTTCTCTGCCCCACCGTCATGCCATTCGTTGTTTTCAATGGGTCGGTGAGGCCATGTTTAATGGCGTCACCTGCCTTAAATTCAATGGCTGAACTGTTGTCCAGTGAGGACACGCTAACCACCATCCCTGCGCCAATCAGTTTGGAGCCAAAACCCGTCAAGATAGTGAAGTCTTGATCCATGATCACTGGTTCCGAATCTGCGCCATGCGCTCGGCCACCAAGTGATTCAGCGACCGTGCGGCTTCAATGCAGCGCGTGCGTTCCTCCTTGATGATCTCGGGTGCTGCCGCTGCCACGAAGGCGTTTGCCAGCTTCACCAAGTCTTCCTGAAGGAAGTTGTAATCCCCCTCCAGTGTGGTGTTCATGAAGGTGTCTACCACCTGCTCTTTTGTCATTTCCATTACAGTATCTCCCAGTCATCAGAAAGTAAATCGGTTTGCGATGCCAGCCACGGCACAAACTTGTCGTCGGCGGTCTTCATGCCTACCCACGGAAGAATTGGCAAAGGTTGATCAGTGCCAAAGCTAACCTCGCCACCGGCAGGGATGTATGTCAGCCACATGCCATAGCCATTCCAGCCCTTGCGTGCCGCCTTGTTGCCAATTTTGAGCAACTCCAAGGCCAAGCCAAAGGTCAGTCCTTCGGTGCGCTTGTAGGCACGCTCGAACACGTATTTGGGCGACCATGACACATACCCCTTGAAGTCGGGTGTGTTGGCTTGTCCGCCATCAATGTACTCGACGAGGTAGCCATCGTCATCACCGTTCTCCATGGCAGGCAAAGTCCAGCCACGCAAGTCGTTGTACGCCTGCCGTTTCATGGGCTTGGCGTTGATTTCCTTCACTCCAATGTAGTGCTTCATGCCTTACTCCTAAAAATTTGCTCGGCCAGAAGGTAGCCCTCCAGAGGCCAGATTTGCCTGAACGCATCATCGAATGCAATCTTGCGTCCAATGGTTTCATCGAACTCGGCGGGATCAACGCAAGCAGCCAATCCTTTGATGGTGTAGCCGTTTTCCATGTCAAGGATGCACAGCGTGGTGCGTCCATCGGGCAAGACCAAGTAGGTCTCACCCTTGATCTTGGCCTTGATGCCTTCAAGGGTGACCTTCATCTTAGACCCCTTCCGAAGTGCCTTGCTCGGGCACGTTAGATGCCGCCTCCAGCGCCACGCCCTTGCTCATGAGCTGGGCCACGTCCAAGGTCTTGGCGACCCGCACGTCGAAGGTTTTGCCAGCAATGTGGCGAATGGCTTGGGCTTGGCTTGCGGCCTGCACAAGGTGGGATTGGTCACCATTGGTGACGACGTAAATGCGTTGATCTGCTGCCATGATTTTCTCCAGTTAAAAAA
>CAIVLE010000163.1 GCA_903906635.1 uncultured Burkholderiales bacterium
ACCGGATTAAGCGGCGAGTGCGAAACGTTCGTCGTTTGCAGTTAGTTTTTTTTCTGCTGTTTTACGAGGTAACAGAACCTCGACATGCCCTGCCACGCGTCCGAACCCATGTCGAAACCAGTGCAGCCCCATGTTAGATATTTTAGGCCTTTGCCAGCCATTTCAAGAGGCTTAAAGGCGAATCAATGCATAAATCTGCACCCCAGCTGGCAATATTTGTTTTTTCACCCAAATACCCATAAGTCGCCGCCACAGTGCGCATACCTGCCGCGCGTCCCGCCACAATGTCGCGCTCGTCGTCACCGACATACAAACACGCCTCGGGTGGCAAGCTCAAACGTCTTGCAGCTTCAAACATGGGTGCAGGATGCGGTTTGGCATGCGCCGTGGTGTCCCCACTCACAATGGCCGAAGCAGTTGAAAACAAAGGCATGGCCTGCGTCAGCGGATCTGTGAAACGCGCCATTTTGTTGGTCACAACGCCCCATGCCATGTCACGCTCAAGCAAGGCGTCGATCACATCTGTCACACCTTCAAAGATGTAGGTGCGCATCGTCATCGCACGCTCATAGTTCACAAAAAATTCTTCACGAAACGCTTCATAAGTGGGATGCTCTGGAGTGATGTCAAATGCCACCTTGAGCATGCCACGCGCACCCGCCCCAGCCATCGGGCGGTACAAGCCCTCGGGCAATGAGGGCAGTCCACGGTCGGTTCGCATTTTGTCGGCAGCGTCCCCCAGGTCGGGCGCACTGTCAATCAAGGTGCCATCCAGGTCAAACAGCACGGCACGAATGTCGCTCAGCATCAGGCAGCTTTCTTGGTTGCAACCAGGTAGTTCACGCTGGTGTCTGCGCTCAGCCAATAGCGCCGGGTCAAAGGGTTGTATTCCATGCCACGGGTGTGGAGCCATTCCAAATCGGCACTTCGGCACGCACTGGCTAACTCACTGGGTCGGATGAACTTTGCGTACTCATGGGTGCCACGTGGCAGCATGTTCAACACATACTCAGCGCCCACAATGGCAAACAAAAAAGACTTGGGGTTGCGATTCAAGGTCGAGAAAAAGACCCACCCCCCGGGTTTGACCAACTGCGAACATGCCCGCACGATCGACGCCGGATCTGGCACATGCTCCAACATCTCCATGCAGGTGATCACATCAAAGCTGGCAGGCTGCTCTGCAGCCAAGGCCTCGACGCTGACTTCGCGGTAGCTCACACGCGGCGTTTGAGCTTCCAAAGCATGCAACTGGGCGACTTTGAGCGACTTGGTGGCCAAATCAATTCCCAGCACTTGCGCCCCCGATCGAGCCATCGCATCACTCAAGATGCCGCCACCACAACCCACATCGAGCACTTGTTTGCCTTGCAATCCGGCGAGTTCATCGATCCACGCCAAGCGCAAGGGATTGATTTGATGGAGTGGGCGGAATTCACTCTCGGGATCCCACCAGCGGTGCGCCAAATCAGAAAACTTGGCCAACTCGGCAGGATCAAAATTGGCGTGTGAAGAGGTATGCATGCGGTAATTGTCGTTGATCCAATAAAAAACCCCGCCGAAGCGGGGTTCTTAAAGGTCTTAGGTGAGATCAGTTAGCACGGGTGCCAACAACTTCGATCTCAACACGACGGTTTTTAGCGCGACCTTCTTTGGTCTTGTTGTCAGCCACGGGCTGCTTCTCGCCTTTGCCTTCGGTGTAGATGCGGTTTTTCTCGATGCCTTTGGACACCAAGTAAGCCTTCACAGATTCAGCGCGACGCACAGACAGTTTCTGGTTGTAAGCATCGCTACCAACGGAGTCGGTGTGACCCACAGCAATGATCACTTCC
The DNA here is from genome assembly GCA_903906635.1 of uncultured Burkholderiales bacterium. Lineage (GTDB taxonomy): Bacteria > Pseudomonadota > Gammaproteobacteria > Burkholderiales > Burkholderiaceae_C > Limnohabitans. The sequence continues at coordinate 1,833 of CAIVLE010000163.1, forward strand.
AAGTTGATGCCCTTGACTTTGCCAACCAAGTCATCGAGCTTGGCTTTGCCAGCAGGCTTGAGAACGGACTTGTCGAAGTCAAAGAAGGCATCAGCGGCATAAGTCACTTTGGAAGCAGCAGGCGCTTGTGGTGCTGGTGCAGCGGCAGGAGCAGGTGCTTCAGCTTTTGGAGCGACCACAGCTGGTGCAGGAGCAGGAGCAGCCATGATGGCACCGTCACAACCTTTGGCAGCTGTGGCAGGTGTCCAGTTGGCATCACGCCAGCACAAGCCGGTGGAGTTGGTCCAAACATCGCCAGACGAGTTGCGCCAGTTGTCAACGTTTTGAGCAACAGCGGCAGTTGCCAATGCAGCGGTAGCAACAAAAGCTGCCAAGTTCTTCAAGTTTTTCATGATTCACCTCTGAGGGATTTATAAGCCGCAGACCTTGCTGCGATTCCATGCATTCAAGGTGCAAACACCGTAACGCTGTAAATATTGTGCCATATCTCATTTGGCTGCCCCTTAACTTTGAGCGGTAAAGACAAGGGCACACATGCGTCTGTTGCCCAAGAGCCACAACGCAGCACGCGGAGTTATCAGCCTAAAATGTCCGGTTTCCCGCTTTACGGCCGCTTTCATGACTCAGTTCGCCAAAGAAACATTGCCCATCAGCCTAGAAGAGGAGATGCGCCGCAGCTACCTCGATTACGCCATGAGCGTGATCGTGGGCCGCGCACTCCCCGACGCGCGCGACGGCTTAAAGCCGGTGCACCGCCGTGTGTTGTTTGCCATGCATGAGCTCAACAACGACTGGAACCGCCCTTATAAAAAGTCAGCACGTATCGTGGGTGACGTCATTGGTAAGTACCACCCTCACGGCGACAGTGCGGTGTACGACACCATCGTGCGCATGGCGCAAGACTTCTCCTTGCGCCACATGCTGGTGGACGGCCAAGGCAACTTCGGCTCGGTCGACGGCGACAACGCCGCCGCCATGCGCTACACGGAAATCCGTTTGTCCAAGATCGCCCACGAAATGTTGGCCGACATTGACAAAGAGACCGTGGACTTTGGCCCCAACTATGACGGCTCCGAAAAAGAGCCTTTGGTATTACCTAGCCGCATTCCCAATTTGCTGGTCAATGGCTCCTCGGGCATCGCGGTGGGCATGGCCACCAATATTCCTCCGCACAATTTGAACGAGGTGGTTGACGCATGTTTGCACATGTTGCGCCACCCCGAAGCCAGCATCGACGAGCTGATGGAAATCATCCCCGCGCCTGACTTCCCCACTGCCGGCATCATCTACGGCATGAGTGGCGTGCGTGACGGCTACCGCACCGGTCGCGGCCGGGTGGTCATGCGGGCCAAGTGCCACTTTGAAGACATCGACCGTGGTCAACGCCAGTCAATCATCGTGGATGAGCTGCCTTACCAAGTCAACAAAAAGACCTTGCAAGAGCGCATGGCAGAGTTGGTGCACGAAAAGAAAATCGAAGACATCAGCCACATCCAAGACGAGTCCGACAAATCG
>CAIVLE010000164.1 GCA_903906635.1 uncultured Burkholderiales bacterium
GCCATTCAAACAGTGGCAAGTTCAGCCCAGCGGGCACGCCTTTCAACACCGACTGAAAGAGGTGGTGGTGCGTGTTGACAAAGCCGGGGTAGACCACGCAGACACGTGCCTCAATCAAAGTCTCGCCAGCACGCGGTGTGAGGCTGCCCATCTCGGTGATGCGATCGCCTTCGATGCGCAGGTCGCTCGCGCTGGTGCGTGCTAGGGGGCCGTGGCCACCGGTGAGCATGGCGCTGGCGTTTTGAATCAAGGTGCTGGTCATGGGGTCAGGTCTCGGTGATTAAGTTTTGGTGATCAAGTCTCGGTGGTGGCTTCGCTGTCGTGCCAGTGCCCAATGGCACGCTTGGAGGCCCACAGCATCAGCACAAACAGGGCAATGCCTGCGATAGAAATTAAAAACAAAGCGGCAAACAAACGCGGGATGTTGATTTGAAAACCCGCTTGCAAAATTTGATACGCCAATCCTGCGCCTTGACCCCCGGTGCCCGCCACAAACTCGGCCACCACGGCCCCAATCAGCGACAAACCGCTGGAGATGCGTAACCCCGCAAACCAATAAGGCAAAGCGGTGGGAATTTGCAAGCGCAGCAGAGTTTGCAACTTTGACGCACGCTGCATGCGAAACAGCGAGGCCAAGCCCGGGTTGACGCTGCGCAGTCCAAGCGTGGTGTTGGCGATGACCGGGAACAAGGCGATGATGGTGGCGCACACGGTCAGCGCCAACATGGTGTCTTTGACCCAGATGATGATCAGCGGTGCAATGGCCGCAATGGGCGTGACCTGCAACAGCACAGCATACGGAAAGAAGCTGATTTCAATCCATCGGCTTTGTACAAACAAAAACGCGACCAAGGTGCCAATGAGTGTGGCCAGCACAAACGCCATGAAGGTGATTTGCATCGTCACCCACAGCGACTTCATCAAGATCACAAAGTCCAGCTGCAGGGTGGTGGCAATCACGCTGGGGCGCGGCACGATGTAGTCGGGCACGGCCAAGTGCCAGCAGGCAACTTCCCAGGCCAGCAGCAACACCACGCCCACCAAGCCCGGGGCAAACCAGGTCAAGAACTTTTCTGAGCGAATCAACGGGCTCATGCGGCACTCCCGCTGGCCACCGGTGTGGTGCCCTCTTCTCCGCTGCCACTTGCCAGGCTGGCTTGGTACAGCAGAGCCGACAAGTCCGTGCAGTGGCGCCCGAAGGTCTCGCTCGCGCGGTAGGCCGCGTCGCGCGTTGCGCCAGGTGCAATCTCGTAGCTTGCGTGCACGCGCCCCGGGCGTGCGGCCATCACCACCACGCGGTCGGACAAGAAGGCGGCTTCATACACCGAGTGGGTGACAAACACCACGGTGAGGTGTTGTTCGGTGCACAGCAGGCGCATGTCTTCGTCTAGACGGTTGCGGGTGATTTCGTCGAGCGCACCAAACGGCTCGTCCATCAGCAACAAGTTGGGCTGGGTCACCAGTGCCCGCGCAATCGAGACGCGCATTTGCATGCCGCCCGAGAGTTCTCGGGGGTAGCGTTGCGCGTAGGGGCCCAGGCCCACGCGCTCCAGCGCGGCTTGCACACGCGGTGCGCTCTCGCTCACGGGCACACCCCCCAGGTCCAGTGGCAAACGCACATTCGCGGCCACTCGGCACCAGGGCATGAGGGTGGCCTCTTGGAATACAAAGGCCAGTTGACGACCGGGCTGGCCCACGGCGTCAAAATCAGAGCGCCACCAACGGATGCGCCCGTCGGTGGGGGTGAGTAAGCCTGCCATCATCTTGAGTAGCGTGCTTTTGCCGCAGCCCGATGGGCCAATCAACGAGACAAATTCCCCCGCACGCACGCTCAGGCTCACCGGAGCCAGGGCTTGTGTGCCGTTGGCGTAGGTTTTGTGGGCGGACAACACGTCCACGCACGCGTTGTCGTGTGACGCCATCGCTGGCATGGGTGTGGGGGCTGTCATGGTCAGTCTGAGGGCCAGTCTAAGGGTCAGGGCATCACGCGCAGGTCTTTGACAAACTCCAGGGTGAAGGCGTTGCGCCAGGGGGTCTCAGGCTTGATCAACTTTTCGCTCACCAAGTAGTCGTAGGTTTTTTTCCAACGTGCTTCGGTCATGGTGCCCACGCCCAGTTTGGCGGCGTCCCCACCGCCCAAGACCTTGAGGTCTTTCATTTGCTTGATGGCAAACGCAATTTGCTCGTCGCTCATATTGGGGTTGTCTTTTTTGATCAACTCATTGCCAGGCGCTGGGTTCTTGAAGTAACTCACCCAGCCCTCCATGGTGGCGCGCACAAAGCGCTTGACTGCATCGGGGTTGGATTTGACAAAGCCCGTGGTGGATACCAAGGTGGTGCCGTAAGGGGGGTAGCCTTCGTCGGCAAACAAAAAGAACTTGGCGGGCACATTGCCTTTCATGGCCTGAAAGGGTTCAGACGAGGGGTAGGCTTGTTGCGCGGTGTTGGGGTCGGCAAAGAAAGGCTGCAGGTTGAAGGTGTAGGGCTTGCTCTGTTCGTCTGTGTAGCCGTATTTGGCTTTGAGCCAAGGCCACCAACTGGCGCGCCCAGAGGAGGCTACCAAAATGGTTTTGCCTTTGAGGTCAGCCAGCGACTTCACATCGTCGTGAGTCAGCATGCCTTGCAAATCACTCTGGAACGAGGTGGCCACGGTCACCACGGGCAAGCCTTTTTCGACACCACTCATGACCTGAAAGTCGTATCCCATGATCAGGTCGGCCTGGCCTGCCGTCAGCAGCTGCATGCCGTTGATTTGGGGCCCGCCCATCTTCAGCGTGACATCGAGCCCGGCTTTTTTGTACAAGCCCGTGGCCAGGGCTTGGTAAAAGCCCCCGTGCTCGGCTTGTGCGTACCAGCTGGTGAGGAAGGTGATTTTGTCGTCGGCGTGAGCCAGACCTTGAAGCGCAAAAGCGCTGAGCAACAAACACTTGGCAATGAAGCTGCGACGCGGGGCTGTGTGCATGGGCATGTGGACCTCTTCAAAAATGGCGTGATTCACACCATGGCAAAGCCCTTGCGTTGCGCGCGTGCACACCGAAACAAGCTGCCCGCCAAGGCATTCGTTGTCGGTGGCAATTTCCTGCACATCGGGCTAACCGATGGGCTGAACGCTTCTACCCCCACCAGCGGTGTTTGCAAAGGCTGTGCCACGTTTTTGAGGGGTTGTTTGAGCTCATTGGCACGCCTTTGGCGCTGGCGTGAACCAAATTGGGCGATTTGTGCACCAAGATGGCGTGGATGTTCGCCGCGTCGCCCTGCGCTAGAAATTTCTTTATTGCAGCGAAGACAAAAACTGTTGCAGCTGCGCTGTTTGTGGGTTGGCAAACAGTGTCTCGGGTGCGCCCACTTCGTGCACCAGCCCTTGGTGCATGAAGACCACACGGTCGCTGACCTTGCGAGCAAAGTTCATCTCGTGGGTCACCATCAGCAAGGTCATGCCTTCTTGCGCCAAAGACTCCACCACCTCCAACACCTCGCCCACCAGTTCGGGGTCGAGGGCAGAGGTGATTTCGTCGCACAACAAAATGCCCGGTGCCATGGCCAAGGCGCGTGCAATGGCCACGCGTTGTTGTTGGCCGCCTGAGAGTTGCTCGGGGAACGCGTTCAATTTGTCAGACAAGCCCACACGCGCCAACAAGCGATGCGCCACGGCTTGTAACTCGGGCTTGGGCGTCTTCTTGACCAAGCCAGGTGCCAGCGTGACGTTCTCGCCCACGCTCAGGTGTGGGAAGAGGTTGAATGACTGAAAAATCATGCCCACTTGCTGGCGCAAGGCGCGAAGGGCCGCTGGGTCATCGTGCACCAGGGCCTGGCCTTGTACCTTGAGCGAGCCGTGTTGAAACACCTCCAAGCCGTTGATGCAACGCAGCAGGGTGCTTTTGCCAGAGCCGCTTTTGCCAATGATGGCAATCACTTCACCCGCTTTGACCTGCAGATCAATGCCCTTGAGGACCTCGTGGGTTCCGTAGGACTTGCGCAAGCCCTGGATGTGGACGGCCAAAGGGGCATGGGGGTCAGCGTGTGACATGGAGCTTGCTTTCTAAAACACGGGCGCACAGGCTGATGGGGTAGCACAGGGCGAAGTACAACAAAGCCACACAGCTGTAGACAATGAAAGGTTTGAAGGTGGCATTGGTGATCATGGTGCCGGCCTTGGTGAGCTCGATGAAGCCAATCACCGAGGCCAGTGCCGTGCCCTTGACTACCTGAACCAAAAAGCCCACCGTGGGTGCCACCGCCACACGGGCGGCTTGCGGCAAGATGACCCAGCGCAGTTGCTCGCCAAAACTCAGCGCCAGGCTTTGTGCGGCTTCCCATTGGCCCTTGGGTATGGCGCGCACGCAGCCATGCCAGATCTCGGCCAAAAAAGCACTGCTGTAGAGCGTGAGCGCCACCGCAGCGGCGCTCCAGGCCGAGGTTTCAAAACCCAGCAGCGCCATGCCAAAGTAGGCCAAAAACAGCTGCATCAACAAGGGCGTGCCTTGGAACACCTGCACATAGGCCGACACGCCAACTCGCAAGGCTGTGTTTTGTGTGGTGCGCAGCACCAACAAAAGCAGCCCCACCAGCCCCCCGCCTACAAAGGCGATCAGCGACAGCACCACCGTCCAGCGCGCGGCCAGCAGCAAGTTGCGCACGATGTCCCAGAGCGAAAACTCAACCATGGCGGCCTCCAAAGATGAAGCGCTCGCCCAACTGGTTGAGCGCCCAACGCAAGAGACCCGACAAAACAAGGTAGATCACGGTGGCCACGATGAAGGACTCGAAGGCGCGAAAGTTGCGGCTTTGAATCAGGTTGGCCGCAAAGCTGAGTTCTTCGGTGGAGATTTGTCCACACACCGCCGAGCCCAACATGACGATGATGATTTGACTCACCAGCGCTGGCCACACGCGTTGCAAAGCGGGCGGCAGCACCACCCAGACAAAGGTTTGAATGCGGGTCAAGGCCAAGCTGTAGGCCGCTTCGATGTGGCCGGGTGGTGTGGCTTGAATACCTGCGCGCACGATCTCACAGGCATAGGCCCCGAGATTGAGCACCATGGCAATCACCGAGGCCCACTCGGGTGTGAGCCGCACCCCCATGGCCGGCAAGCCAAAGAAGATGAAAAAGAGCTGAACAATGAACGGTGTGTTGCGAAACAACTCCACATACAGCGCCACCCAGGCACGACTCCAAGCCCCACCTTGGGTGCGCACCCAGGCGCAGCCCACACCCACCAAGCCGCCCAGCAGGGCCGAGATGGCAGTCAGGCCCAGCGTCCAGGCCACGCCTTTGGCCAGCAGCGGCCACTGGGACAAGACGGCTGCAAAGTCCAGTTCGATCGTCATGCTGCATCAGCCCTCAGTCGGGCAACTGGCCAGCGGGGCGACCGAGCCACTTTTGCGCCATTTTTTCAATGTCGCCAGACTTCTTCGCGTCGGCAATGATGGCGTTGACCTTCAGGCGCAGCGCGTCTTCGCCCTTGGCCACGCCAATGAAGTTGGGGCTGTCTTTGAGCAAGAGCTTGTACTCAGCACCTAGTTGCGGGTTGCGCTGCATCATGTTGCCTGCCACCGATGCGCCTGTGGCCACCAGTTGGGTTTGGCCAGAGACAAAGGCCGACACGGTGGCGTTGTTGTCTTCAAAGCGTTTGATGTCAGCGCTGGCCGGGGCCACTTTGGTGAGCTCTTGGTCTTCCAGGGCACCGCGGGTCACCGCAATGCTTTTGCCTGCCAAGTCGTTCATGCTCTTGATGGTCAAAGACTTGCTGGCAAACAAGGCTTGGAAGTACGGCGAGTAAGCCGCGGTGAAGTCGATCACTTTTTCACGGTCTGGGTTTTTGCCCAGGGTGGAGATCACCAAATCGGCTTTCTTGGTTTGTAAATACGCAATGCGGTTGGCGCTGCTCACAGGCAGCAACTCAATGCCCACGCCCATCTTGGCGGCGATGTAATTGGCCATGTCAATGTCCAAGCCTTGGGGCTTGAGGTCGATGCCCACAAAGCCATACGGCGGAAAGTCGGTGGGGATGGCGATCTTGATGAGCTTGGATTTTTGGATGCCCTCGAGTGCCGACTGCGCGTGCACGCTGCCCCACATGCTGCCCAAGCACAGCGAAGCGGTGAGAGACAGCAGCAGACGTTTTGAAATTTTCATGGATCTTTTTCCTTGTGAATGAGGTGAGGGGGTGAGCGCCATGTGTGGCATGGACTGGCAATTCTGACAAGCGAATAGCGTGCCATCTTTCAGGCTTTACCCGGAATTGCTGGCCCTGTGTGCACTGGGTGACAGCGCCTCGTTTGGCTTTTGTCGTGGCTGGTGACATCAAATTTAACGTGAAATTTGGTATTCATGAGACTGTAATGCACGGTTATGTATCCACGTCATGCCGCTGGTTTTGAGCGGGGGCAGCACCAACCTTTACCACTGGCGGGCCAGTACAGGAGCGCAGGTCGATTGCAACATCGAACGCGATGGCTGGCTGCACCCCATGGAGGTCAAACTCACCAGCCAACCCACCCGCAAACAAACCCTGGGCCTGCAAGCCTTTCGAAAAGCCCACCCTGACCAACGCATCGGCCACGCTCTCATGTTGTGCGCCGTCGATCAACCTCGCTGGATCAGCGACGATGTGCTGGCTTTGCCTTGGGATTTGCTATGAAGCCCAGGGCCAGTTGGGCCAGTCCACGCTGGCGAGGTGCGTAGGCTCTTGGTGCGTCGGTGTGCCGCACGCACAGCTCAGACGTTCTGTTAAATTCCCCCTCTCTTATACAAATCAACAGGAGACAAACCCATGGTTCGAATTTTCAAAACTGCCACGTTGCTGGCTTGCTTGACGGCCAGCATGGCCATGGCCCAACAAACCGTCAAGATCGTTGGCTTGGTGGAGTTGACGGGCACGGGCACCACTTCGGGCACTAACTTTGACAACGGCATCAAGCTGGCCGTCAAAGAGATCAACGCTGCAGGTGGCATCTTGGGTCGCAAGATCGATTACCAAGCGTTTGACACCCAGTCCAACCCTGGCGTGTCCAAAGGCTTGGCCCAAAAGGCAGCCGATGACGGCGCGTATGTGGTGATGGGGCCGGTGTTCTCGGGCTCCATCTTGGTCAGCATGGCCGAGACGCGTCGCGCTGAGATCCCTAACTTCACGGGCGGTGAGGCCGCGGCCATCACCCAGCAGGGCAACCCCTACATCTTTCGCACCTCTTTCACGCAAGCTTCGGCCATGCCCAAGATCGCCAACTACATTCGCGACAAGGTCAAGGCCAAAAACGTGGACGTGATTTACACCAACAACGACTTTGGCAAGGGCGGGCGAGATCTGATCGTGAAGGCCTTGGAGTCTCGTGGCATCAAGGTGGCGTCTGACATCTCCACCGAACCCGGCCAGGTGGACTTCAGCAGCCCCGTGCTCAAAGCGCGCCAGAGCAACAGCGACGCGGTGTTCGTCTACACCAACGAAGAAGAAGCCGCCCGTTTGTTGCGCGAGTTGCGCAAGCAAGGCTACAACAAGCCCGTGATTGGTGAGACCGTGTTGACCAGTCAAAAAGTGATTGAGCTCGCGGGTGAGAGCGCCAACGGTGCCGTGGCCCACGTGGGCTTGACCGCCGATGCGCCCCAAGCCACGGTGCGTAAATTTGACGAAGCCTACCAGCGCGAATTCAAAAGCCGTACAGACCACAACGGCCTGAAGGGCTACAGTGGCATCTACATCGTCAAAGCTGTGACCGAAAAAATTGGCAAGTTCGACCCCAAGGCCTTTGCAGCGGCGATGCACGGCATCAGCTTGTCGGCCAAAGACCATCCAGGTATCTTGTTGGATGTGAGCTTTGACGCCAACGGTGACCTCGACCGCGAGAGCTACATGACCCGTGTGGTCGGTGGCAAACAAGTGGTGAGCGATATCCTTCCCCCCGTCAACAAAAAATAAGGTGATCTGTGTCTGATCAAAAATTCGTTTTGGCAGGTGTCATGGGCTGGCCCGTGGCCCATTCGCGCTCCCCTGTCATTCATAACCATTGGATTGCCCAATACGGCCTGCGTGGGACCTATGCCTTGCTGCCGGTGCAACCCGACAAGTTGACCGATGCCATCCGTGGCTTGCCTGCCTTGGGGTTTGCGGGCTGCAACATCACCATCCCGCACAAGGTCAACGCTATGGCGATGATGGACGTGGTGCACCCAGTGGCCCAGCGCATGGGTGCCATCAACACCATCGTCGTGCAAGCCGATGGCAGCTTGCATGGTGTCAACAACGACGGCTTTGGGTACATCCAAAGCCTGCGCGACGCCAAGCCCGACTGGCGCGCTGACACAGGCCCAGCCCTCGTGTTGGGTGCGGGCGGTGCGGCGCGTGCCGTGGTACTGAGCCTGTTGGACGAAGGCGCGCCTGAAGTGCGCCTGGTCAACCGCACGCGCAGCAAGGCCGACGACCTGGCGGCCTTGGGCGATCGCGTCAAGGTCTACGATTGGCGCGAACGCAACGACGCCATGGCGGGCGTGGCCTTGCTGGTCAACACCACCAACCAAGGCATGCACGGCCAGCCTGGGCTGGATGTGCAACTCGATGCCTTGCCTGCCTCGGCCTTGGTTTCAGACGCCATTTACATCCCGCTAGAAACACCGCTCCTAGCCGCTGCCCGTGCACGGGGCCACACCACGGTCAATGGTTTGGGTATGCTGCTCAACCAAGCGCGCCCCGCATTCCATGCCTGGTTCGGTGTCATGCCAGAGATCACTCCTGCATTGCACCAAGCCATTGCAGCCACCTTCTAAGGCGCAGGCGTGTCGATTTTTGAACTGCCCAAAATAGACAGCCACTGCCACGTGTTGGACCCCCAACGCTTTGCGTATGCGAGCGATGTGGCCTATCAACCGCAAGGTCAAGAGGTCGGCAGCGCCGACTACTTTGCCCACGTGATGCAGGCCTATGGCGTGCAGCACGCGTTGCTGGTGGGGCCCAACTCAGGCTATGGTTTAGATAACCGCTGTTTGTTGGACGCCATTGCCCAAGGGGCAGGGCGCTTCAAAGGCATTGCGGTGCTGGCCGATGACACCAGCAGCGAGCGCTTGCAAGAGCTCCAAGCCCAGGGCGTTGTGGGCGTGGCGTTTAACGTGTCGCTGCATGGTGTGGCTTACTACCAAGGCATCGAGCCTTTGCTGCAACGCATGGCGGCCTTGGGGTTGTGGGCGCAGTTTCAGGTCGAGGCCGATCAATTGGTTGAGTTCATGCCCCTGATCGGGCGAACCCAAGTGCCCGTGCTGATTGACCACTGTGGGCGCCCGCGCTTGAGCGACGGCTTGCACGCGCCGGGCGTGCAAGCGCTGCTGGCGCTGGGGCGCAGCGGGCAGGCGGTGGTGAAGATTTCAGGCTATGCCAAGTTCTCTCAGCAGCTGTTTCCATTTGACGATGTGAACGCACATATCGATCAATTGGTGCAGGCGTTTGGGCTGTCGCGCTGCATTTGGGCGTCTGATTGGCCCTACCTCAAGGCACCTTATCGCCTCGACTACGGCACACTACTTAAGCGGGTGGAGAGAGACTTCTCAACCCAAGAGTTGCAGCAACTCATGTGGGACAACCCCAAGAGGTTGTTCCAATTCGACTGAATTCACCCACGCGTCAAGAATTGCCTGCAGCCTTGGAATGAAGGCGGGCGGTGGGTACTCGCATATTGTTGATGAGCCGGCACTAGCGCTCCAGTTGATTCAAAAAAAACACGCGGGCCCTTCATCAGAGCGTCGCGTGCTTAAGAAATTCCCCACCGCATCGCTGAGAGCGGATGCGGGGGATTTTGAAGTGTCAATATTTCAAGTTGACAGTGAAAAATTTCCCTGTTGATCTTCCCGTGCTGTCACAGCCATACCCAGATGTAGAAGAGTAAGTGATGACTTGTCCGGGCATCGTGCAACCTGTGGTGATGGACTGGTTAGGGCCAACACCGGGCGCTTTGGTGGCGCCCAATTGTTGTGCCACCGTCGCAGTACCAATCGAAATTGAAAATCCTGCGCCTCTGAGACTCGTAGATTCGTTCATGGATGGGCTTGAACCGCGAGCAGGGACATAGGCCCGGTAGCTCATGCCAGCATATGGACGGTCTAAGATCACTTGATCGATTTGACCCTGATCTATCGTGTCAGAGAAGGTTCTGGTGAAAGAGTAAGGGGCACTAGCACTCAGATTGCTGACTGTGTAGACCTGTGTGGCCTCCTTAACTTGGAAGCCAAAAGCCATCAAGTTGCTGTACCCGGTAGTCGTTGCACCGCTGGTCAATGTGCCAGTGGTGTAGTTGGTTCTTGTCGTGTCCGTGCGGCAATCGCTCTGACCTCCGCATGTCAATGTGTAGGTGGTCACTCCACCATTGGTGTTGACGCTAAAAATTGCAGTCCCAGCACGGAAAAAAGATAGCGAAGACGGCGGATTTCCATTGATGGTTGCGCTGCCAAACAAAAGCTGGCCTGCTGTAAGTGGGTTTGCGCCCGCAGTCAGTGTGACGTTAGACATCGTCGTGCCCGTGATGGTTGCCGATTGAATACCTGTTCCCCAATCCGTCACATTCCACTGAGGATTGTTGATGGTGGCACCATTGGTTGGAGGCACCGCATCGCTTGAGGGTCTGAAGATAACCCCGAATTGCTCTTGGAATTCAACGCCACCGAACAAGGCGTGTGCGCCGTCGTTGTTGGAGGGTCCCCCCTGGCCTGAGACGAAGAACCCAATCAAGTCGTTGTTTGGTGCACGGTAAGCAAGTGACCGAGAGACAACGGTGCCTGTTCCAGGGGAGATCACATCAACGATAGAAGTCAGTGTCACAGAGGTGCCGTTGAATGAAACCACTGGGCAGTCGTTGTTAGCACTGCACATTTTGACAATCAAATTAGAGCTATTTTCTTTGGTGCTGGAGCAAGTTGAGGTGCCTGCTTGACCGCCTTGACCTAAACCATCGCAGTCGTAGATGTTCATGGTGACGTTAGGTGCTTGGCTGGCAACCACAAATCGTCTTGCAAAGCTCACGTAAATAGAACAAATGCTGTTGCTCAGGGTAGTGCTGGTTTTCAGCCCAGAGCATGGGGTGCTGCTGCCATTGTTGTTTGCATATTGGTACTGATCAAGGTTCCATTCGGCACTCTGCCAAGTTCCCAGCATGTCATTCAGTGTCAAACCCGTCTGTACGGGAAAGCCGAGTTGAAAGCCTGAACAATAAGAATTGGGCTTGAAGCAATCCGAGCCTGTGCCCACCGTCATCATGGAAGGTGAACTCGCCGTTGCCGAGGGTGGGTCAAAAGAGGTGGCCACTATGAAGCCAGAGCGAGAGACCTGGAAGTTGATGTATTTGGTCGAGGAAGAAACTCTGAACTGGCAGGGATTGTTTGCGTTGGGTTGAGTAATGGTGAACTGTTCGCCTGAGCCATTGATTGCCGTGTTGTTAGAAAAATCGATTTTTAAGAAACCAAAATTGGGCACACCATTGTTCAGGTTGGTGGACCCAACGTTGGCTGTTGCGTACAAGCCTGAAGTCGCAAAAGGACATGTCCCTGATGCACTGGTTGGAATGCCGTTTTGACTTGCAAGTGTGCGCACTGCACTTGTTGCGGCAACAGATGTCTGAGAGGTGAAGGAATTAGCCAAGGACGATAGTGAGGTGCTAGCCACGTTGAGAGAGGACATCACCTGATCGATGGCTGCGTCTTGTACGCTGGGTGGCACGCCACTGTCGGCAGGAGCGACTGTCAAAGTGGAAGACAGAGGATTCGTCAGGCTGCTGCTGGGTACCCCTAGGGCACTTGATAGTGTGCTTTGTACAAGGGTCGAGGCAGTGGATAGGGCGCTCGAAGTAAGTTGGGATGCAACCGACTGAAGAGACGTGGATGCGCTTGGCACTGAACCTGTTGCGTTGGTCACAATGAGGTGAGTCAACGGCGTGATGTTTGCAGTGGGCGTGCTGTTGCTTGTGTCCGAGGCCACAGCAGAGTAATACGTGGTTTGAACTCCCAAGTTGTCTGTCTTTGTGGCGCTCAAAATACAGGGTGAATACACCCCAGCAGGCAGAGTCAAGCTGTAGCTCCCGTCATTGGCGGCTGTTGCCGTGACGGCATTGCTGGCGCCTTGGCATTGGGCCGTGACTGTAGCGCCTGACATGGCGATACCTGAAGCTGCAACGCCAGAGATCCTGGTCAACGGGGTGACGGTCAATTGCAACGAATTGCTTGTAAAGCCTTGATAACTGGCCGAGATGCTGATGTTGCCCTCAGTCGTGCCCGTGAGGACCGCAGCGTTGTTGCTCGAGCTCGTGGCGATGTTTGCTGCGCCGGTGCTACTTCCAACAGAAGTGACCACCCAGTTGACGAGGGATGAAACGGTTTGAGTCGTGTTGTTGGATAAATTAACCACAGCATTCAAAGCTGCTGTCGCGGTTTTTTGGATGCTGGTGAGCCCGCTTTGGACAAAAGAGATGATGAGGTTGGTGATCGTCGGATCGAGCACGTTTTCAGCGAAGGTCCCCGTGATGGCGGTGGAGCTGCCTGTTGGCGTGTAACTGGCGGTGATGGTTGAAGAGCCCTTGGCAACGCCTGTTGCCAGACCACTTGTGTTGAGCGTGACCTTGGATGTGTCGGCGGATGACCAACTCACCACTGAGGTGAGGTCCGCAGTGGTGCTGTCGCTGTAGTTGCCTGTGGCTGTCAGTTGGTCGGTGCGACCGGCCGGCAGATTCGCAGAGTTTGTCACGGTGATCGATTGAAGAATCGCATCCGCTGTGGTTTGAGCAAAAGTCCCCGCGATAGCCACGGATGCGCCTGCTGGTTTCAAGCTGGCAGTGACAGTGGCCGTGCCTTTTTTGAGTCCTGTTGCAAGTCCATTGGAGCTGACGGTCAACTTTGACGTGTCGGAGGATGACCAAGTCGCACTGCTGGTAACGTCAGCGTGAGAGCCATCGCTGTAATAGCCCGTGGCAGTCAATTGCTCGGTCAAACCCGCTGCATTGTTGTTCGCCGCTGAAGTGACCACGATGCTGTTGAGAACCACTGGGGCATTGGCACTGACCGACCCAGAGGCTGTGCTCACATTGCCTTGGCTGATTTGTGTATCAAGCGCCCCTTTGGCCGTAGCTGCTGAAACGAGTGTTTTGCCAGCAACGTTGACCACAATATTTTGCAGGTCTGTTTGTGAAATGGCGCCTGTGCTCGAGACCAAAGTGGTGGCTGGTGCGCTGTTCAAGGCTGTGCTTGTGGCCGTGGGAATGACGATCTTGCCGGACGTGCTTCCGTCGTTGAGACTTTGTAGAAACTGAGCGACAGCCAGGGCCGATGGCGCTGAGGTGGCTGTGCGCGAAACGCCTGCTACGTCTTGAGGCGTGACTTTGCCGTCGCTAGGAATGGATGCCATGGTGCCAAGCGTGACATTGCCCACTTTAAAAGTACAAGTTTGACCAGGCTGGTAATTGAATTGTCCGCTGTCGTTGGTCGTCCCCGTATTGGTTTGGGTTCCATTCACGCAGTTGTAAGTCAAGCCCGCGACGGGGTCATCAATGAATTGACCAACCTGCACTGAGGACCCGCTGCCGCTGCCGCCACCGCAAGCAGCTAACAAGGTGAGAGCACCCAGGCTCAAAGATAATTTAATGGACTTCATACGCCTACTCGTCTATGACAATGGCGCAAATTATTCTGGAATTTTGTTAATTTTAAAAAAATTGCTTAAATTGAGTCATTTGACAATTTGGTAACCAATTAATATCAATTGCTTTTTATATTTGACGAATTTCTATGAATAAGCTAACAATTTGGAATTCGTTTTTTCTCGCGGCTTTCGATTCAGTTCGACTCATATCAGTCACCTTTGAGACAGATTGGGTTGTTTCCATCTCACCTGTTGCGCAAGGGCTTGCGGAGATCCAGTGAGCGATGCCAACTCCATGACGAAGCCGATTTTCTCGCGACTAGGGCTCACGCTGAGACTATGAGGTCATGGCGTTGAAAGCTCACATGCCTTAACCAAGTAAGAGCGCTCAAAGCGCTAGACGCAGCGGGCTCCATCGACCTCAATGCACACACCGCTGATGAAGGCGGCTTCCTCGCTGGCAAGGTAGAGCGCAGCATTGGCCACATCCAGCGCCGTCGAAAAACGTCCCAGTGGAATCGACGCCATGAACTTGGCGCGACGCGCATCGTCCACAGGGCCGCCCGCAAATTCAGCAGACAAGCCTGTGTCGGGGTTGAACACCGGGTTGATGCAGTTGACGCGGATGTTATCGGGGCCGAGCTCTGCCGCCAGCGATTTGCTGGTGATGATCACCGCGCCTTTGGAGCCGTTGTACCAAGTCAAGCCCGGGCGTGGGCGCACGCCGGCGGTAGATGCAATGTTGATGAATACGCCCCCGCCTTGTTGGCGAAACACGGGCACTGCATGCACGGTGGACAAATAAATGCTTTTCATGTTGACGGCGTAGCACTTGTCAAACTCATCTTCGCTCACCTCGAGTGCAGGGCGGTTGCGGTGAGTCCAGCCGGCGTTATTGACCACCACGTCCAAGCGACCGTGCTGTTGCACCGCATGCGCCACCAAGGCTTGGACCTGTGCGGTCTGCGTCATGTCTGCCGCACAAAACGATGCGCGCCCACCAGCCGCCAAGATGGCGCTCACCACCTGTTGGCCTGCTTGCACGTTGATGTCGTTGACCACCACCACGGCGCCTTCTTGGGCTAAGCGCTGGGCTATGCCCTCGCCAATGCCGCTGCCTGAGCCGGTGACCAGAATAACTTTGTTGTGCACGCGCATGGTGGGTTCCTTTTTGATCAATCGTGACGAATGGAAATAGTTTTGAGCACGGTGAAGCCGTACAAGGCTTCGAAGCCTTTTTCTCGGCCCCAGCCACTGGCTTTGACGCCACCAAACGGCAGCTCGATGCCGCCACCGGCACCGTAGTTGTTGATGAACACTTGGCCGGATCGGACTTGCCGGGCCAGGCGCATTTGGCGCGCGCCATCTCTCGTCCACAGGCTGGCCACCAAGCCGTAGTCGGTCGCGTTGGCGATGCGCACGGCATCGGCCTCGTCGTCAAAGGGCAAAGCGGCTAAGACGGGGCCAAACACTTCTTCTTGCGCCAAACGGTGATGTACCGGCACATCGCGCACTAGAGTAGGCGCTTGGAAAAAACCGCCTGCGGGTGCTTGCGCCACCACCTGGCCTTGGCCTGCAACAGGCAAAACGTCAAGCTGTACTTGCTGCAAAAAGCGCTGCACGCGTTCGAGTTGGCTGTGGCGAATCAGGGGGCCGCAGTCGAGGTCCATTTGGGCGGGGCCACAGCGCAGTTGGTCAAAGGCTTGGCTCAAACGGCTGAGCACCTCCTCGTAGGCCGAGCGCTGCACTAATAAGCGGCTGCCGGCCGAACAAGTTTGCCCTGCGTTTTGCACGATGGCGTTGACCACCACCGGCACCATGGCGTCAAAGTCGGCATCGGCAAAGACAATTTGCGGCGACTTGCCACCGAGCTCCAGGGTAACGGGTGTGTAATTCACGCTGGCGTTGCGCACCACCAGCTGCCCAATGGTGGGTGAGCCGGTGAAGGAGATGTGATCAATGCCTGGGTGCTTGACGAGCACATCGCCCGCCTCATGACCATAGCCGGTCACGATATTAAGGGCGCCTGGGGGCAATCCGACTTCGGCGGCCAACTCGGCCACGCGCAGCAAGGACAGGCAAGCGTCTTCGGCGGGTTTGA
>CAIVLE010000165.1 GCA_903906635.1 uncultured Burkholderiales bacterium
ACCCAAAATGCCGGGCAAGACGTCTTTGACGGAAATGGCCTGGTTGACGCGTTCGCGGGTCCATTCAGGGTTGACGTCATCGATCAGTTCAGGATCAGGCTTATTGGGCATAAATTTTGACCTCTCTTACATTCGCTTTTCGCAAGCTGATCACGTGGATCAGACCAGCACGTGGTGTGAAAACGACGGCATACAAACGCTCATCGATGTGTCCTAGTGCCAAGTAGCGATGCGCGCTGTCGTCGTGCCTTAGGTCTTCTTCGATGATCGCCCTGGACCAATCCAATGGCTCAACCAGCGAGAAAGGCAAACCCCGTGATTGGATATCTGCTTCGTTCTTGCCGGGATCAAAGCTGGTGTGCATTTTTATTTATTGTACCCACAAAATATATATTCATGTGGGTTGAACTGTTGTGGCAAAGCAGTTCAGCCTTTGCGCTCAATCGCGCGTCACGCGCAGCAACTCTTCGGCGCTGGTGATGCCTGCTTGCACCAGCCGCTCGCCGTCTTCGCGCATCAGCGTCATGCCCGCCCGCAAAGCGGCGTCGCGCAGTTGGGCTTCGCTGCTTTGTTGGTGAATCAGGGCGCGGATGTCGTCGTTGGTGGTGAGCAATTCAAAAATACCGGTACGGCCTTGGTAGCCGCTTTGGCCGCAGGCGTCGCACCCGACCACGCCATAGCCTTGCCCGGGTTTGGGCGCGCAGTGGGTGCAGCGCTTGCGCACCAAGCGCTGGGCCAGCACGCCCAACAGCGACGAGCTGAGCAAGAAGGGCTCCACGCCCATGTCGCTCAAGCGAGTGATGGCGCTGGCCGCGTCGTTGGTGTGCAAGGTGGCCAGCACCAAGTGGCCGGTGAGGGAGGCCTGGATGGCGATTTGTGCGGTCTCGTAGTCGCGGATCTCACCAATCATGATGATGTCGGGGTCTTGCCGCAAGATGGCGCGCAGGGCTTTGGCAAAGTCCAAATCAATTTTCGGGTTGACCTGGGTTTGGCCTACGCCCGCGAGTTCATACTCGATGGGGTCTTCCACCGTTATGATGTTGTTGCGCGTGGCGTCCAGGCCCTGCAGCGCGGCGTACAAGGTGGTGGTTTTGCCCGAGCCCGTGGGGCCGGTGACCAAGATGATGCCATGGGGTTGCTGCACCAGCTGCTCAAATCGGCGCAGCGTCTCGCCCTCCATGCCCACGGCTTGCAGCGTGAGGCGGCTCTGGGATTTATCGAGCAAGCGCAGCACGGCGCGCTCGCCATGTGCGCTGGGTAAGGTGGACACCCGCACATCGATGGCGCGTTGTCCCAAGCGCAGCGAGATGCGCCCGTCTTGGGGCAAACGCTTCTCGGCAATGTCGAGCTCGGCCATGATCTTCAAGCGCGAAATCAGCGCCGCGTGCAGGGCGCGGTTGGGTTGCACCACCTCGCGCAGCGTGCCGTCGACCCGAAAACGCACGCTGCTGTGGCGTTCGTAGGGCTCAATGTGGATGTCACTGGCGCCGTCGCGAGCCGCCTGGGTGAGCAGCGCATTGAGCATGCGGATGATGGGCGCGTCATCGGCGGCTTCTAGCAGGTCTTCCACGGCGGGCAGCTCTTGCATCATGCGGCTGAGGTCGGTGTCGCTCTCGACCTCACTCACCACCGCGGCGGCGTTGCTGTCGGCTTGGGCGTAGGCCTCGCTCAAGCGCCTGGCCAAAGTGGCTTTGTCGGTGTACTCAAAGGCTTGTACCGGGTGACAGCGCAGCACCTCGCTCCACGCACCGGGGTCTGGCGCATCGCTGTGCCACAGGGTGAGGGTGTGGCCATCGTCCTCCAGCAACAACTGGTGGGTGCGGGCAAAGGCGTAGGGCAGCGGTCGGCGCATGGGGCTTATTTCTGCGGCGCCGAGGGGGCTGGCGCCAGGCCGCCTGTCGCAGGCACTGTGCCGGGCAGGGCAGGCAAGAGGGGGGCGCCACCCGTGTCGAGGATGGCGTTTTGCGGCGGCTGGGCGTTTTGCTGCAAGCCCAACATTTGTTGGTAGCGGTTGTTGCTCAGGGCCTCGGTGGCGTTGGCGTCACGCACCACCACCGGACGCAAGAACACCATCAGGTTGGACTTGGTGCGGCTGCGCGTTTCGCTCTTGAACAACCACCCCAAGCCCGGAATGTCTCCCAGGCTCGGTACTTGGCTTTTGTTGCCTGCGTAGTCGTCAGAGAGCAAGCCACCCAAGACCACGATGGAGCCGTCTTCCACCAACACGTTGGACTCGATGGAGCGTTTGTTGGTGATGTAGCCCGAGGTGGTGGAGGTGCCAATGCTGGAGACCTCTTGGAAGATGGTGAGCTTGACGGTGCCGGTCTCGCTGATTTGGGGTTTGACCTTGAGGGTCAAGCCCACGTCTTTGCGTTCAATGGTTTGAAAGGGGTTGACCGCACCCGTGGCCGTGTTGCTGCTGGTGTACTGCCCGGTCAAAAACGGCACGTTTTGGCCCACCACGATTTTGGCTTCTTCGTTGTCGAGGGTGAGCAAATTGGGCGTTGAAAGAATGTTGGCGTCGGTGTTGGTCTGCAAAAAATTCGCCAAGCTGCTGAGCACATTGGTGCCGTTGATGTTGCGCACCGTGCCAATGTTCAAACCGCTTGACAGGCCTGTCGTAGCCGCCGCGGTGCCGCCTTGGGACAAAGAGGTGATGTTGCCCGTGGTGCCAAAACTCGTGCCCGCCACGCCCGTGGAGCCCAAGGCCGATTGCCATTGGATGCCAATTTGCTGGGCCTTGCTGGCGTTGACCTCGGCAATCAAGCTCTCCACCATCACCTGAGCGCGGCGTTGGTCCAGCATGTCGATCACGGCGCGTAATTGCCGGTACTGGGGTTCGGGGGCGGTGATGATGAGCGAGTTGGTGGCTGTGTCGGCTTGAATTTGCCCGCCCGTGGTGGCCGCGCTGGTGTTGCTGCTGCCCAGCGTGCTGCCAATGCTGCTGGTGATGCCCGTGGGCGCAGAGCCAAGGGGGGGCGTGTTGGCCAAGCTGTTGGCCGCGCTGGTGCTGGTGAGCGCCGAGCCGCCGCTGACGGCTGCGCGCAAGGTGGCAGCGAGTTTGGTGGCATCGGCGTTTTTAAGATACACCACATGGATGTTGCCACTGGGCGCGCTGGTGCCGGG
>CAIVLE010000166.1 GCA_903906635.1 uncultured Burkholderiales bacterium
CCCACGTCACCTCGATCGACTCCTCTGGCCCAGCCATTGAGAGAGCCCGCGCGAACGTGGCTTTGAATGGTTTTGACGCCCAACGCACCACCATGATGGACGCCGACGTGAACGGCTCGCTGCGCCAGTTTTACAAAGACGGTCGCACGTTTGATGCCATCGTGCTCGACCCACCCAAGTTCGCGCCCTCTGCCGCGCATGCCGACCGCGCGGCGCGGGCCTACAAAGACATCAACCGCCTGGCTTTCAAAATCTTGGAGCCCGGAGGCGTGTTGTTCACCTACAGCTGCTCGGGCGGCATTGGTGCGGAGTTGTTCCACAAAATCGTGGCGTCTGCTGGCACCGATGCCCATGTGGATGGTTTCATCAGCGAACGCATGCAAGGCGCGCCCGACCACCCCATGACCTTGACCTTCCCCGAAGGCGAATACCTCAAGGGTTTGGTGGTCATGAAGGCAGCCGATCTGGTAGGTAGACCCAGTCGCGCCACAATATCGACCGATCCAGTCCTCTAAAAATCTCACAAGGCTTTCTCATGTTGATCCCCGCCACCATCCTGACCGGCTTTTTGGGCTCGGGCAAAACCACCCTCTTAAAGCGCGTGCTGACCGAGGCCCATGGGCAAAAAATTGCCATCATCGAAAACGAGTTCGGTGAGGAGAACATTGACAACGACATCTTGGTGTCCGACACCAACGAGCAAATCATTCAAATGAGCAACGGCTGTGTGTGCTGCACCATCCGTGAAGACTTGCGCACCACGCTGCAGCTGCTGGCTGCCAAAAAACGCAAGGGTCTGCTCGACTTTGAGCGCGTGGTGATTGAGACCACTGGTCTGGCCGACCCTGGTCCAGTGGCACAAACCTTTTTCATGGACGATGAAATTGCCGAGAGCTTCTTGCTGGACTCTATCTTGACCCTGGTAGACGCCAAGCACGCTGCGCAGCAACTCAATGACCGCCAAGAGGCACGCCGCCAAGTGGGCTTTGCTGATCAAATCTTCATCAGCAAGTCCGATTTGGTTTCGCCCCAAGAGTTGGACGCTTTGCAGCACCGCTTGAAGCACATGAACCCCCGTGCCCCGCAAAAAGTGGTGCATTTTGGGGAGGTCACCTTGGCCGAGGTGTTTGACTTGCGCGGCTTCAACCTCAACGCCAAACTCGACATCGATCCCGACTTTTTGTCCGATGACGCCCACCATGAACACCACCACGGTGAGCATTGCGACCACCCCTCGCACGACCATTCCGCGCACGACCACGCTCACCATGACCATGAACATGGCGAGCATTGCGACCATCCCTCGCATGCCCACGAACACGCGCAAGGTCACCACCACCACCACGACGATGACGTCAAAAGCTTCGTCTTCAAATCCAAGCGTGCCTTTGACCCAGCCAAGTTAGAAGACTTCTTGGGCGCCATCGTCAACATTTACGGCCCCAAGATGCTGCGCTACAAAGGCGTTTTGCACATGAAGGGCACCGAAAAGAAGGTGATCTTCCAAGGTGTTCACCAACTCATGGGCAGTGATTTGGGGCCCGATTGGGGCGCAGATGAGGAGCGCATGAGCAAGATGGTCTTTATTGGCATTGATTTGCCCAAAGACATCTTGTTGCAGGGGCTAGAAAATTCTTTGGTCTGAAATTAGCCTGTGTGGTGTAGCGAACGGACGGTTCAATCTTTGTGGCTACAATCCCGCGCGCCAGACCATAGCCGTGCCGCGCCAGTCCTTGAATGCGGCACACAGGGCAAAGACCGGGTTGATTCAACTCAATAAGATGAAATAGATCAGGTCAACAACCCTTCGCACAGCCACGTGCGGCAACAGCCTGCCAGGAGACACAACGTGAACGCCAAAGCCCGCAAACCCGCTTCCACAAAGCCTGCGCCTGCCCAAAAGGCGGGTAAAACTGGTGCAACGCCCAAAGCGGTTGCGAAAAAAATCGTGAAAAAACCTGCACCCGTGAAGTCTGCTGCCAAACCTGCAGCCAAGCCGACCCAGCCTGCCGTGAAAAAGCCTGTGGCCAAGAAAGCTGCGGTCAAAGCGCCTGTGAAAAAGCCTGTTGTTGCCAAGGCTGCCGTAAAAAAAGCAGTGCCGCAAAAAGCTTCGCCTAAGAAAGCAGCTCCTAGTAAAGCAGTGCCCAAGAAAGCCACCCCCCCGAAGGTGCTCGCCAAACCTGTGGCTAAAAAGGCCGTGAAAGCCGCGCCAGCCAAGCCTGTCGCAGCCAAGAAAGCCACGCCAGCCAAAGCCCAACCGAGCAAAACAGCAGCCAAGGTGGCCGCATCCAACAAGGCGTCAGCCAAACCAGTGGTC
>CAIVLE010000167.1 GCA_903906635.1 uncultured Burkholderiales bacterium
GCTATTCATGGCTGCAAACTCTGTTTGGTACCGAGTTAATAATGCATCCATTCGAGTTTGTAAGTTAGATAAATCCGTTTGAAAAGTCTGGTTTTGTGACGTTAGATCATTACTTTGTGTGGTAATCGGACCGGTCGCTGATAACAAAGTGGTCAACTGCTTAACCGCATCCCCAGCAAGCCCACTTGGAGAGTTGGCATTTAGTCCAAGCGAGTTGTCTTGATTACCCGTGAACATTTTAACGACATCATTAAAATTGTTGTTCAATGCAGAAGTCAAGGTCGTTGATGTCGCACTCATGACGCCTGAAGCGTCAATGCTAATACCCATCTGCCACAAAGCACCAATCGAGGCGCCTGGCGTGGAAGAGTCACCCAACATCATAGAGCTCAATTTTTGCTTGAGCATCATGACGGTTGAATTACCCACCAAGCTAGCGCCATAAGTGGCTAATGTTGACTTGGGGTCAGAAACAGCACTCAACACACTCATGGCATCGTTGTAAGCGGAAACCATGCTGTTGATGTTGGTGACCAGAGTGCTGGTATCACGTGTGAGATTGACCGTTGAGGCGGATGATGTCGTGGAATTCACACCAATCGTCATTCCCATCACAATATCATTGATTGAATTTGAAGTCCGAGTATAAGAAACGCCATCCACGACCAAGTTGGCATTGGTGGCAGTGGTAATGTTGCTCAAACTCATCGACGAACTTGCATTCAGGCTCAAGTTCGTGATTTGCTGACTGCCTGTAGCGGTGATTGACAATGCGCCATTGCTCATTGCTGCGGTGAGACCTGGGCCAGGGTACAAAAGATTCAATTGTGACTGAATATTTGACACCAAATCAGCAGAAGTTGCAGTACTTGGCGCCAAATTGATGGTGTTGGTTGCGCCATTCACAGTAATCGTTAGTGATTTAAAGTCTGATGTTTTGGGTGTCGTACCAAAGCTCACCCCCGATAAAGTTGCACTGGATGGGGTGGAACCAGAACCGATCACGTAACTGGAAGCTCCTGTAGAAACCCCTGGATTGCTGAAACTGCTTGTCGTCAATGAAAACGCATTGGAAGCACCAATTGAACCTGATAAGAGCAATTGATAAGGCGGGGCAGAAGGATCAGTAGAACCATTGTTGATAACTTGCGCACTGACACCAGCACTTTTTGCGTTGATCGCTTGCGCAAGACCTGCAGGAGTTGCTGCGAATTCCGTCAGTTTAGGGCCTACGATGGCCAAACCACTCTTAGAGGTCACGCTGATTGAGCCAACACCGTCTGTCGTGACCACAATGTCGGAGCCTGAACCATTGTTCAAGCTCTTGTCTTTAGCATTGAGTTGAGATTGCAAGTCTGCAGCCAAACTTGTTAAATTTGCTGAAGCTGGAGAAGGATAGACAGTCAATGGCTTGCCACCAATGCTCATATCAAAGACTTGAAAATCTGAAGTGGATGGATTGGTTCCAAATGACACATTTGAAATGGTGCCATTAGAAAATTTTCCACCCGAAGCACCGGCAGGGCCCGATGTGGCTGTGGTCAAGTTGGCATAAGAGACAGGACCCATTGAAGATGTGATTTTTAGTGCATCACCAGCCACTCCTGACTGCGTAACGGTAATCAATTGAGAGGAATTTCCGAATGCGGTATTGAGCTGTGTTGTCAAAGCTGCAGCCAAACCTGACATTGATGCGTCGGAAAAATTAGGCGTTATTGTTTGCGTAACGCCACCAATGGTTACTGTCAATGACCCAAAATCAGAGGATTTAGGAACTGTCCCGAAACTCACCCCTGTCAACAGCGCACTTTGAGTTCCGCCCAGCCCGACACCAGCAGGTGTACCCACTGCAATGACAGCATCGGTTGACAAGCCAACGTTGTTGATGAGCCGGTTGCTCGAGGAATTGAATGAAAGCGTCGACC